>QOUO01000041.1 GCA_003862195.1 Coriobacteriaceae bacterium
CCCCTTCCGTATGTGCGGTAGCGGTGCCACCGCCCGAGCCGATGCGTCTGACTCACATTGTGGCAGCATCCAAGCCCGCGTGACGATACGAGCGAGGGGGCTCCAATGCTTGGCTCATATCGTCTCCCTTACCATCTCTCTCACCTCCCTCAGTATGTTGAGGAAAGATTGAGCGATGCTCACGACAAGCGCGAGGGCTTGTAGGAATTCAAGGACAAAGTGCATGTCCATAGCCACGCGTTCGTGGCATGATGTAGCAAACAAGGATCGTTGTGCGGACCCAGGACCGATGGTTTTGGGCCCGCTTGTGCTGTGAAGAGGTTTCCATGCTCATAAACCGCGTCGCCCTGAAGCTGCTTGCCGCGCCGGACCTTGCGCCCGTGCTGCACCAGCTGGACTCCGGCCACGATGCCACGCTCGGCGTTGCGCAGAGCGCCCGTCCGCTGCTTGCGGCATCGCTGTGGGCGCGCGACCCCCGGCCGTGCCTGATGGTCGTGTCGGGGGAGGAGGCCGCGGACCGCACGGCCCGCGCGCTGGCCGCGTGGCTGGGTCGCGACGTGGTGAGCCGCTACCCAGACCGCAAGGACCTGCCGTGGTCGGACCGTCCCGCGGACGACGCCGTGGTGGGTACCCGCTGCCGCGCCGTGGCGCGCCTTGCCGCGGGCGAGAAGTGCCTGGTGGTTGCCAGTGCGCGGGCACTGCTGCGCCGCGTGCCGCCCAAGGGCTCTGGCTACTTTGCTTCCAGCACGTTTGCCGTGGGCGACCAGCTTGACTTTGAGGACGTGCCGCGGCTGCTTGTGGACATGGGCTACTCCGACGCGGGCGACCCCTCTGAGGTGACGGCCGCCGGCACGTTCTGCGTGCACGGCGACGCGGTGGACGTGTTCCCCGCGCAGGCGACCTCGCCCGTGCGCCTGGAGTTCTTTGGGGACGAGGTTGACCGCGTGCGCCGCATGGTGCCCGCGACCGGTCAGACCATCGGCGAGCTGCAGAGCGTGACCGTGAGTCCCTGCCGCGAGGTGGCCCTTACGGACCAGACCGTGGCCCGCGCGCGCAAGGCGCTGTACAACCGAGCCCAGAGCGACTCAAAGGTGGCCGCGGATCTGGAGCTGATTGAGGCCCGCGCCGCAGAGCCCACGCTCGACAAGTACCTGCCCGAGCTCTATGGCGGCAGCGCCACGCCCATCGAGCACATGTCCAAGCACGCGCTCGTGATCCTGGCGGAGCCGCGCGCCCTGTTTGACGACTGCATGCACGCCGCGGACGACGTGGACCAGGCGGCCCGCAACGCCCGCGTGGACGCGAGCGGCCTGTTTACCAACCCGCGCCAGATGGACTTTGGCAAGCAGCAGCGTTTGTCCTTCTCGTCCATGGCACGCGTGGGCGGACAGGCGGACGCGGAGCTCGACGTGCGCCAGCCCTCCATTGCGGGAAGCGACGCCAAGCTGCTGGGCCGCATGCGCCAGCTGGTGCACGACCGCCAGAGCATCGTGTTTGCGGTGCCGGACCGCGGCGCCCGCGAGGCGCTGGAGCTCACGTTTACGGACGAGAAGATCCCCATCGCGGAGTCGCTGGCGACTGCTGGGCCCAACCGCGTGCCGGTGTGCGACCCCGCGGCCATGCGGAACGTGGAGCCGCTGCCGCGCGGCATCGTCACGTTTGTGGACGCGCCCATTCCCGCGGGCGTGGTGGTGCCCTCCGCCGGGCTCGCGCTGTTTAGCGTGGGCGACCTCACGGCTCGCATGGCCCGCCACAAGCACCGCGTGCGCAAGGTGGACCCCACGAGCGTGACCTTCCCCTTCAAGCCGGGGGACTACGTGGTTCACGCCACGCACGGCATCGCGCTGTTCAGCCAGATCGTGCGGCAGGAGGTCGCGGGGCGCGAGCGCGACTACTTTTTACTGGAGTACGCCGGCGGGGACAAGCTGTTCGTGCCGCTGGAGCAGGTGGACCGCATCACGCGCTACGTGGGCCCGGACGGGTCGAGCCCGCGGCTGACGCGGCTCAACACGGCGGACTGGTCGCGCGCCACGGGCAAGGCGCGGCGCTCCGCCAAGAAGCTCGCGTTTGACCTGGTGGACCTCTATACCCGCCGCTCCACCGTGCAGGGCTACGCCTTTAGCCCGGACACGCCGGCGCAGGCGGACATGGAGGCGAGCTTCCCGTACGAGCTCACGCCAGACCAGAAATCTGCCATAGAGGACATCAAGGCGGACATGGAATCCCCCAAACCGATGGACCGCCTGCTCTGCGGCGACGTGGGCTTTGGCAAGACGGAGGTGGCCCTGCGCGCCGCCTTCAAGTGCTGTCAGGACGGCAAGCAGGTCATGGTGCTGTGCCCGACCACGATCCTTGCGCAGCAGCACTACGAGACGTTCTTCAAGAGGTTCACGCCCTTCTCGCTCGACGTGCGCGTGCTGAGCCGCTTTGTGACGCCTGCGCAGCAGCGCGAGGCGCTCAAGGGCTTTGCCGAGGGCGATGTGGACGTGCTCATAGGCACGCACCGCCTGCTGAGCGCGGACGTTAACCCGCACGACCTGGGCCTGGTGGTGATTGACGAGGAGCAGCGCTTTGGCGTTCAGCACAAGGAGCAGCTCAAGAACATGCGCGAGCAGGTGGACGTGCTGACGCTTTCCGCCACGCCCATCCCGCGCACCATGCAGATGGCCATGAGCGGCGTGCGCGACATGAGCCTGATCATGACGCCGCCGCCGGGTCGCCTTCCCGTAAAGGTAAAGGTGGGCGAGTGGGACCCGGACGTGGTTTCCGCCGCAATCCGCGCGGAGCTGGCGCGCGGCGGCCAGGTGTACTACGTGAGCAACCGCGTGACCACCATAGACGACGCCGTGGAGCGCGTGCACGAGGCCGCGCCCGAGGCCCGCGTGGGCGTGGCGCACGGCAAGATGAGCGCGCAGCAGGTAGAGGACGTGATGCTGGAGTTTGACGAGCACGAGATTGACGTGCTGGTGGCCACGACCATCATCGAGAGCGGGATCGACAACTCGCACACCAACACGCTGATAATTGAGGACGCGCAGCGCCTGGGCCTGGCGCAGCTGTACCAGCTCAAGGGCCGCGTGGGTCGCGGTCGCACGCAGGCGTACGCGTACTTCATGTTCCCGGGTCAGATTCCGCTGACGCCGGAGGCGACGGACCGCCTGATGGCCATAAACGAGAACCAAGACCTGGGCAGCGGCATGCGCATCGCCATGCGCGACCTTGAGATCCGCGGTGCCGGCTCGCTGGTGGGCGCGGAGCAGCACGGCAACCTGAGCAGCGTGGGCTTTGACCTCTTTACGCAGATGCTGGGCCAGGCCGTTGCGGAGGCCAAGGGCGAGGCCACGGCCGACCAGGCACCGGAGGTCAACATCAACCTGCCGGCCGACTTCTACCTTGCGGAGGAGTACCTGCCCGAGGTGGACAAGCGCGTGCTGGCGTACCGCCGCCTGGCGTCTGCCACGGAGCTTGCGGACGTGGACCGCCTGCAGCAGGACCTGGAGAACAGCTACGGCGCCCTTCCGCTTGCCGGCAGAAACCTGCTGGACCGCGCACGCATCCGCATACGCTGCCAGCGCCTGGGCGTGACCTCCGTCAGCCTGACGAGCGGCCGCATCAGCTACGTGGGGATTGAGGTGCCGCGCAAGGTGGCCCTGCGCCTGAAGGAGCGCCGCGCCGTGATCTACCCCAAGACCAGGAAGCTGAGCTACCCCTTCCACACCGGGCGCGAGGAGCTCTTGCCCGCCGCGCTTGGCGTGCTGGAGGAAGTTGGCGGCGACGACGAGGGCGAGGAGTAGCGCATGGGGGAGAAGAACACGCTGCCGGTTGAGGGCGAGCGGCCAGGTGCGGCCGACGCGCGGACTGCGGGCCGCGGGCCGGTTGTGAGCCGTGCGGCCGTGGGGCTGGAGCTGCCCGGCGACCGCGCCGCGGCCGACGCCGCGGACGAGCAGAGCCGCGCCCGAGCGGACGCGCCGGGCACGCACCCGGAGTTTGACCGGCTGGTGCGCACCGTGTGGCGGCTGCGCCAGGAGGACGGCTGCCCGTGGGACCGCGCCCAGACGCACCAGACGCTGGAGCGCAGCCTGGTGGAAGAGACCTACGAGGCCGTGGACGCCATCGAGCGCGGGAGCGACGTGCACCTGGCCGAGGAGCTGGGCGACGTGCTGATGCAGGTGCTTCTGCACGCGGAGATCGCGCGCGAGGACGGCTCCTTTACGATTGACGACGTGTGCCGGCAGATAAACCAAAAGCTGGTGCGTCGCCACCCGCACGTGTTTGGCGACGCCGCGGCCCAAAGCGAGCAGGACGTGGGCCGCATCTGGGCGGACGTGAAGCGCCGCGAGCGCGAGGCCCGCGCTGCCATGGGCGAGGGCGGGGCGGACACCGCGCCGGAGGGTCTGCTGGACAGCGTACCGCGCTCCCTCCCGGCGCTGCTGCAGTGCCAGAAGATATCCGAGCGCGCGGCGCGTGCGGGCTTCGAGTGGGCGAGCGAGGCCGACG
Organism: Coriobacteriaceae bacterium; assembly: GCA_003862195.1. Classification (GTDB taxonomy): domain Bacteria; phylum Actinomycetota; class Coriobacteriia; order Coriobacteriales; family Atopobiaceae; genus Parafannyhessea. The sequence goes on from QOUO01000041.1 coordinate 4,498, forward strand.
TGTGGGACCAGGTTGCCTCCGAGCGGCGGGAGCTTGAGGCGGAGCCCGCCGGGAGCGAGGCACGCGCCCTGGAGTTTGGGGACGTGCTCTTCTCGCTCGTGAACGTGGCCCGCTGGGAGGGAATCGACGCGGAGGCGGCCCTGGCCGCAAGCAACCGCAAGTTTCGCTCCCGCTGGGGTGCGATGCAGGCCATGGCCCGCGAGCGCGGCGTGCGGCTGGACCAGCTGGACACGGCCGAGCTCAACCGGCTGTGGGGCGAGGCCAAGCGGCAGGAGCGCGGGGGTGGCGCGGGGACCGGTGCGGCAGACTGATCCGCGGACGGTCTCTGCTGAGTTTGCGGTCTTGGGATGGGGCTGGCGGCGGCGCGCCGGCCTCTGCTATAACTAAAGGCGCGCGCAAGGCGCGCAGCCTAAACGAAGCTCAAACGAAGACGATGGCGTGAACATGCAGAACCCAAACACCCAGGGCGGCCCAGCCACCCTCAGCCCCCGCAGCGCCCAAGGCAGAAGGAGGACCGTGCAGACCGAAGACGGCAACCCCCAGGCAGGCGCAGGCAAGGCAAAGGTTACGAGCGAGGGGCGTCGCGCGCGTCGCGGCACTCCCAGGACGGACGGTCCGCTCAAGCACCACACCGTTGGAACCAAGCAGATGATCGAGGCCCAGGCCCTGGACCCCTCGCGCGATCGCGCGGCGGAGGAGCGCCTGGCCTTTGGGCAGCAGCCCGCCGCTGCGCCCCGCCCCGCCATGAACGTTCGCGTGGCTCCGGCGGGGGAGCCGGCGGAGGGCGCGACTGGCGCGCCTGCGAAGCCGGCCGCGAGGCCGACTGCGGCTGCGACTACGGCCCCGGCTGCCGGCGCCGCCTCGACGCCGGCCGCAAAGCCCGCCCCGGCGGACCACTGCGAGGCCCTCGCGCAGAGCGAGGCCGCGTACGGCGTGCGCCGCTCGGCCACGTACGACCAGGTGCGTGACGCCCGCGCCGCCCGTGCGACCGAGCACGGCACGCCACGCCGCACAGCCGGCACGCCGCGGACCGAGGTCGGCGTCCGTCCCGAGCGGGCCGATGCCCGGGACGCGCGTTCCTCTCGCCCGGCGGATGGCCGTGCGGAGGGTCGTGCGGAAGCCGAGCGCAGGCAGGCGCCGTCCGCCCGTGAGCGCGCCGCGGCCGGTGCGGAGGCCGCTCGCGACACCGCCGCCAGCGCCCGAGACTTCGCGGTGCGCCACAAGCGGCTGTGGGTGGCCCTCGCCATCGTGTTTGCGCTGGTGGCGGCCCTGTATGGCCCGGTGCAGCAGTACTACACGTCCGTGCGGCGCTCTCAGGACCTGCAGACAAAGTACGCCGCGCTCAAGAGCCAGAACAGCGACCTTTCCAGCGACGTCAAGACGCTCATGACCAAGAGCGGGATCGAGGACCAGGCGCGCAAGAACGGCTACGTGTATCCCGGCGAGAAGAGCGTGAAGGTCAAGGGCCTCAAGGAGGACGGAAAGGACCCCTCCGCGGCCATCACCTACAAGGACGACCGCACGTGGTACGTCAAGGTGCTTGACGTGCTGTTTGGATACGACAGGAAGACGGTGCTCAAATGACGCGCGTTGCGTGCATAGACATTGGAACGGTGACCGCGAGGCTCGCGGTGGCCGACGTCGAGGGCGGGCGCGTGGTCCGCATGCTCAAGCAGTCAAACATCTGCAACCTGGGCGAGGGCTTGACGCAGACGGGCGCCATCAGCCGCGCCGCCGCGGACCGCGTGACGGAGTGCGTCGACTCGTACCTGGCGGCCGCCCGCGAGGCCGGCGCGCACTCCGTGTGCTGCACGCTGACCTCCGCCGCGCGCGACGCCAGCAACTCCGACCAGCTGCTCAACCGCCTGGGCCGCCGCGGCCTGCACGCGCAGGTCATCCCCGGCACGGTGGAGGGCTCGCTCACCTTCTTGGGCGTGGCGCAGGACTTTGCGGGCCACCGCATCCTGGTGGCGGACAACGGCGGCGGCTCCACGGAGCTGGCCGTGGGTCGCATGGACGCGCCGGCCGATGCCGCGCCGGCGCCCAAGCTTGCACTTGACTGCGTGCGCTCCGTGGACGTGGGCTGCCGCCGCCTGACCGAGCGCTTCCTGAGCAAGCACGACGTCCCCACCACGGACGAGGTCGCGGCCGCCCGCGCGTGGGCGCGCCAGCTGTTTGACGACGCCATGCGGGAGGAGAAGATCCTGCGCCTTGCCCCGGAGCGCCTCGTGACCACGGGCGGCACGGTGACCACGCTCGTGGCCATCAAGCTGGGGCTCGTTCCGTACGACCCGCGCCGCGTGCACCTGGCCGAGCTCAGCCTGGGCGACGTGGAGGGCCTGCTGGCACGCCTGGCCGCGATTCCCGTGGAGGGGCGCGCAAAGCTACCCGGCATACAGGCCAAGCGCGCGCCCGTGATCCTGGGCGGCGCCATCGCGGTGGCCGAGCTCATGCGCTCCGTCAACGTCGACCGCCTGACCGTGAGCGAAAGCGACCTGCTGTTTGGCCTCTCCATCTGCGCGGCGGCCACGGCGGAGGGCACGGCCAACCCGCTGGGCTGGGAGCCGGACCTCACGCCCCTGCGCTAAGGCGCGGCGGCAGCGGGCAGCCCGCGGCGCGATGGGCGCGGCGGCAGCCTGTGGTAAGGTAGCGACACCGGCAGCGCGACGGCGGCGCAATCATGCGGGGGCGTGGCGGAATTGGCAGACGCAGCGGACTTAAAATCCGCCGACTTTGGTCTTGTGGGTTCGAGCCCCACCGCCCCTACCAATAGCAGACGAGCGGCGGGCGAGAAGAACGTTCTTCTCGCCCGCCGCCCTTTTCTTTCGGATGTCTGCCGTCGGCAGCGGCGCTTGCCGCGCGCCTGGCGCTACGCGAAGTAGCCGTACACGATGCCGAAGAGGAAGCCGCCGTACTCCACGATGCAGAACAGGATCATGAGCGCGTACTGGAAGGCGGAGGCGGAAAGCGGCGAGTTGGGCAGCGCCGTGACGATGGCCAGGACCGCGAGCACCGCGTAGATCGCGGCGATCACGATGACGACGGCCTTTCTTGCACGTGCATTGCGGGCGGCCTTCTGGCTGTTGGGCTCCTCGTCCTCGTTGGGGTTGAGCTTGTGCGCCAGGAACACGCCCAGCGCAAACAGCAGGACGGGCATGGCCACCAGGTCGAGCAGCGAGTCGAGCGCCGGGCTGTAGCGCGCGCCTGCGCCGCCCATCAGGCGGACAAAGTAGAAGAGCACGTACGCGGCCGAGACGATGACCAGTAGGTACGGTGCGTTCTTGCGGATTGTCTTCATGCGGGGCCTCCCGGCGGATTGTGCTTGAAGGTGCTGAAACGTAGCAAGTATATGCTATAAAAGTCTCAGACTTTACATCGTGTTGCGCTTGCGAAGCGGATGGGAACGGCATACTAACAGCATGCCGTGTCTCCTGGAATACTGCGATACGCGTTGGGCTATCGTTTCTTCCTTCTCATCCTTCGAGAACGCAGCGTTTGCCATCCTGCATGCAGTAGAGACACCTCTGCGGAGGACAACCCTAGATATTTTTCCAACAGAACTTTATCTACGTGCGCTATCAATTCCTCTGTTCTTTCTTGACGAACGAGGTGGTTTGCCATTTCGAAATCAAATTCGGCTGATGGGTCATAGGGGATCGGAAGATCTCTAGATTCACTTGGCTCGAATGTTAGAACGCCCCCTCCGTAGCTTCTTCCCATGAGTTCGCTCATTAAAAAAGTTAATGAATTATTGAACGATACAATCGCAGAACCGGCGTGCACGCCAGTGTGGAAACGTATCTTGTGCAGCGTGTCAGTGGAGTACGCGGCGGTTTTGTTCAATACTATTCGAGGGTATGCACCTACCTGTCTGTAGAAGAAGGCGTCTGGCTTCCAGGATGTGGGCACCTGATACCAAGGCGTCCGAATCCTGCACTTGTAGTTCTTGTTGACTCCCTGCATCTCGCCCTTTTTCACGTACTGCAGATCAGCTGCAGAAAGGCGGTTCTTCGGAAGAAAGAGAAGAACTTTCCTCCCCAAATCTACTTGGCTTTCGTAATCAGCGTCCGTCAAGCAGAGCCCGTCGAGTTGAAAGGACCTACTGATGATTGGAACACAAGAGTTCAATATGCTATTTTCCTCGGCTGTGCTCTTGTCTAGGACGAAGAAAGAGTTTTGGCCGCTTACCAAGCCCACGTTAACATCAAATAGGTTTGAGCACCTCCGGACATGTGGATCTTCAAGCAGCCTAGAAACCAGATCTATTGTCCTCTGGTCAAGATAGTACGCCTGCCACTTTGTAGAGTCGGGGAGTTTACGTTTCGGCTGAAGCGTCTGGATCTTCCGCGGCGTAAGGGTAGCGAGAGAGTCGGCATCTTTGAGCTCAATGATTCGAACGCCTCTATCTTTATCTTTTGCATGTCGTTCGGCTAGAAGGAGTATGACCTCCTGTTGCGCATTCTCGAAGATTAAATTCTCGAATGTGACGATGGAGACGCTCTCAAAATAGTCCATAAGGAAGTGTCGCGTTTCGGAAGCGTACTTCACTTGGAACAGCTCTGCCGGGATAACCATTCCGAGTCGTCCGCGATCGCTTATAAGGTGACTGCACACAACGAGGAAGGGTAGCCAAATGTTGGTAAGGCGGTTTGGCGAGAAACCATATCGGTGCATTAGCTCGAAAGCCTTTTCGCGGTATCGCTCTTCGAAATCCTGGTAGCGGATGAAGGGTGGGTTACCAACGATAGCGTCATATTTGGCGCCGTTAATTTTATCGGTGCAGAAGGTGAAGAAGTCCCCCGTGATGACTCTTCCGCCACATTTGGCCGCTTTCTTAGCCTCGCTATCATATAGCTCTATGCCCAGAATTGAGGGCTCGGGGTTAGTGCACCCAAGCTTAGAGAGACGTTCGTGGGCGGCGGCGATAAATGCGCCGTCCCCACAGCTTGGCTCAAGTATATTGTCCGAGGGAGATGTTATTGCCCAATTGCAAATAAAGCGAGCAACTTTATTTGGGGTGTAATATCCGCCTCGAAGCTTGTTAATCAAATCTGTCATGTAGTTACCGTTGCCTTCAGCTCCGGACTTACTTCGTATAGCGTATCCAGAGTAGACTCAAGCTTCTTCGTCGTGGCCTCTAATGACCTTGAGTAAAGTTCTTTATCACTTTTATCGTTTGCCTTGTCGCGTCTGACTGTCAGATTGCTCGCTTTTTTCACGAGCCTGATTACATCGTTATACTTTTCGACATCTTCTTTGCTGTCAAAGTCAATCCTCCGAATTGGCAAGTCTGAGACGAACTGCTTGCCATGGGAATAGTAACCGCCCCGGAACACGCTTGTTCTGCTTCGGACAAGCTCTTCAGTAAGCCAGTAGTTTAGGACTGCCTGTATATACTCTATTTGCTCGGGGACTCCAGGTCTCATTCTTAGACCGTAATACGGCCCATTTCCCCCACCAGTAAACATTATCGTTCCGCTCTGGTCGAGAACATAGCGAGGTCCGGTTGAAAGAACTGGCCAGATGAGATGCGCGCCGCCAGAAAACTTTCCAAGACTTTGGGACCTGCCGAACTTGTGCCAATCATTGCCTTTCCGTCGCGGGCTGACAGCCCTCTTGTCAAGGATGCTTTTTATAGATGTGAGGTAAGAATAAGCTTGTGGATACAACCTCTTGATGTCCGAAGCTGCTATCAGTACGGGTTTGCCATTCTTGAATACATAGGGAAACAGAATCTGACGATTAGGGCATGGTGATCCGTATTCTTCAAAGCTCACGTCCAATAGACACGGGCGACAGAGTTCTTTTTCTACATGCGATGTGTGACCAAGCATATCGACAAATGAAAATGCACCGTCTGATACTCCCGTAGGTTCAAATATATAAGCATCATCTTTACTCGTTTGGAGTCCTACGAATACCTCAGCAATGTCCGAGAGCTTTGAGCACGTCTTGTAGATAGAAGATAGGTGTTTAGTTAGCGCCTCCGGTGGGAATGCCCACGGGGCTTCGCTTAGGCTTTGGCTAGCGTATTCGGTTCCAGAACAGAGCGGATCTGCCATGAACTCAGAGAGCGAGGAGACCTGATTTCTCGTGAAAGATTTCGCTTTGCTTGGCGTTGCGACAAGTATGCAAGTGTACGTGCTCCGTTCGGGGAACACCTGGAGAGTTCCAAAGTCGATAATTTTTAGAACATGGCTTCCACTGGTCAACGTTAACCGAAGAGATTCTCCTGTCTTTGAGGTCATGAACTTGTTCGGAACTATCATTCCGAGCTTGCCGTCTTTTTTGAGCAATCCAAGCCCACGTTCTAGGAACAGCTGGTACTTGTCAAGAAGTTCAGCTTTTGCCACCTTGAGCTTGCATGATGGACTCCTGTAGAACCCATATTCCTTCGGAGTGTATTTCGCCATGTTCTGGACACGAATATAGGGTGGATTACCAACAACGGCATCAAAGCCATCAAAGGGGAATTCGGTTCTCCAGTCGAAAGGTCTCACATTTCGAAGCACGTCAATGCTGCTCGTCGCATACTTGTCATAGTCAAAATACTCATAGCCTACGAGGCTGTTCCCGCATTTTATATTGCTTGTCATGTCGGGCAGAAGCCGATTTCCTGTCATCGACCTGTATTCGTCGAGTTCTTCCGAGCTGCACCCCTCGAGAAGTCTAAGCGAGAGGCTCAACTGGGCGACCTCCACGGCACGCGGATCAATGTCAACGCCATAGATTGCCTCGGACAATATCTGACGCTTTCGCCAGTAGGGCAGATCAAGGCCCGATGGTTTCTGTATCAGCTCTATAGACGAGCTTTCTTCGCTGGCTACGCGAGCAAGTTCCTTGGCGACTAAGTACTCGTAGGTAGAGAGCAGGAAGTTTCCCGATCCGCAGCATATATCGGCCACCTTGCAAGGAAAGTGGATTCCTTCTAGGGTGTTCGCGACTATAGCATCGGTTACGGGTTTGGGAGTCGGTACCACTCCGTTTGATTCGATGGCCTCTGGGGTGTCAATAAAGCTGACCTTTCCATTATCAATGTCGACACGTTGGCCTAGGAACCTCTCGTAAATATGACCTATAACGTGCGGCTGTACGACGTTGAAGTCATAGGAGCTGTTCGGGTAGTAAAGGTCCTGGAAAATATTGATTAGCAGGTAGTCAGACACATGCCATGGAGCATCATCAATGTAATCGAATAGTCCAGAGTCATATTTCTTGTCTGCCGCTTCAAATGACTTGTGCAGATCTTCGTAGGATGTAATACGGAGTAGCTCTTCTGGGTCTTCGAAACTCCTGTCCTCGCAGACGCGAAGGAATACTATACGGTCGAGAAGCTTCTGTGTAAACGTATTGAGCGCGTCGCTGTCTTTAACGCCATGGTGGTCATAGATATCTTTTGCGATGTCTCCGCGCCAGGAGTTGATTTGCGCAAGGAACAGATCGTCGAATGGGACTTTGGCGGCTTGCTCCCGTGCGTCTATAAAGTTCAATGAACCATTCTCTACGGCTTTCTTCGAAAGCACGGAAGCAATCTCTTTGTATTTCGTCACATACTCGTCGTAGTGGTAGCAGGCTATGCGCGCGAAGCTGGCCGGCTGCCCTGTTGTAGGACGATACCCGCAGTCGTAGATTGCAAGGTCTTCGAAATTTGAAAGTACCGCGATGGAATGGTTGCCATTCCATCCATAACGGCGCGCCTGGAATGCTGGCCTTGGGTTTTTGACGATATCTACGCTTGGCTTTTTGGCCTCTAGGTAGAACTTGGTCTCTCCACCAATTCGAAAAGCATAGTCTGGCTTCTTGTTTGCATGGGCTTCATCCTCGTCATCAACTGTGACGGTCGCCTCGTGAATGACTTCGCGGCTATAAATAGACAGGCCAGACTCGTTGTCTACATCCCATCCCAAGATACAGAATAGCGGGTTGAGAAACTCCACTCTAAGTGACGTCTCTCCATACTTTGGGTTCGTGTACTCGGGTCTATTGGCCTTATAAGCCGAGACAAGGTTCCGTAGTCGGGCCAACGAATCGCTGCAAGTTGAGTTCATGCCGCCTCCCCCGCTATCGACACTGAAAAGACCTCGAGGGAGAGCGCTGCGAGTATGAGCCGTTAGCTTCATATTCGCCATCTCATCCTCGCGGTAACTGTCGTGTGGTGAATTATACCTACTGCAGAAGACACGAATTGATTGAGGGGTGGCAGTGCACCCTAAGGCGGAGAACGTCTCAATGTGAGCCACGGGTGTGGTGACCAGTTGCGGCCGGTCGTGGCGGCGTGATGGAAATTTGGCCACGCGTAAGGATGGCGTAATGCGACGCGCTGCGGGGGCGTACAGTCATCCTGTTCACTAATTGTCCTGTCCACAACCTGTACACGGCTGGGCCGTGCGGCTGTGGCAATTGGGGGTGCGCATGGCTGACACGGACTTTGGCTTTCCCACGCCGGACGGGCGGGCGGAAGCGCCCGCGGCCGCGGGGCAAGGCGCCACGCTCCTCTCGCCCAGCTCGCCCGATCCCCTTCACGTGCAGCTGGCCCGCATCATGCGCGAGAAGATCCGCAGCCACGAGTGGCGGCGGGGGAGCTACATCCCGTCCGAGTCCGAGCTGATGGCGCGCTTTGGCGTGAGCCGCGGCACGGTGCGCAAGGCCATCGGCACGCTGGTGGCCGAGGGCCTGCTGCAGACGCGCAAGGGGAGCGGCACCATCGTGGCGGACGGCGGTATTGCGCTGCCCGGCAACGCAAAGAGCTTCTCCTTCGCGGCGGCGCTGCGCGACGGGGGCGTGCGCTATGTCACGCGCGTGCTCGCCAAGGAGGTGCTGCCCGCGCCCGCGGCCGTGGCCATGCAGCTGCAGCTGGACGAGGGCGCGCCCGTGCTCTTTATGCGCCGCGTGCGCAGCGTGGGCGGCCACCCCGTGGTGTGCCAGGAGAGCTGGGAGAACCTGGCGGCGTGCCCGGGGCTCGAGCAGGCGGACTTTGGGACGGAGTCGCTGTTTGACGCGGTGGAGCGCTGCTCCGGCGGCAAGGTCACGCTTTCGCACATGCAGTACGCGAGCCGCCGCGCGGGGGTGGAGCACGGCGGCTACCTGGGATGTTCCGCGGACGACCCGGTCATGGTGCTCGAGCAGCGCATAGAGCTGGCTGACGCCACGCCCATCGAGTGGAGCCTCACGTGGCTGGGGCCCAACCAGTCCATCGTGGGCGTCAGCATGCAGTCGGACGGGTTCCCGGGGCCGCTGGGGCTGGACGGCGTGCGCACGCACGAGCCCGCCGCGCCGGAGGACCCCGGCACGCGCGAGCTGCGCCGCCGCCTGGAGCTGGACGCGCTGGCCGTGCGGCGCGGCGTGGTTGAGCTGGGGCACCGCTACCCGTGGAGCTCGTTCCACTTTGGCGGTGCGCTTTCCATGGCGGAGATCGTGGCCGTGCTGTTTGGCGAGGTCATGCACACCGGGCGCGACGGCACCCCGTGGGCGGAGCGCGACCGCTTTGTGGTGAGCAAGGCGCACGCTTCCGTGGCGCTGTACCCCATGATGCTGCGCTGCGGGCTGATATCGCAGGAGGACGTGGACCGCGGGCTGTTTGGCCCGGACGCGCGCATCTTCAAGCACCCGCAGCGCGACGCCTCGCGCGGGATCGAGATTTCCGGCGGCAGCCTGGGCATGGGCCTGGGCTACGCGGCGGGGCTCGCGCTGGCGCAGCGGCGCAAGCGGCTGCCCGGGCGCGTGTTCTGCGTGGTGGGCGACGGCGAGTGCGACGAGGGCTCCGTGTGGGAATCCGCCGCGTTTATTGGATACAAGCGCCTGAGCAACCTGACGGTGATTGTGGACGCCAACGGCATGCAGCTGGACGGACCCACCGCGCAGGTGCTGGACAACGGCCCGATCAACCGCAAGTTCACCTCGTTTGGCTTTGACGTGCTCGAGGTGGACGGTCACGACGTGATACAGCTCGCGGACGCGCTGCGCAACCCCGGCGACCGCCCGCGCGCCGTCATCGCGCGCACCACAAAGGGCAAGGGCCTCTCGTTTGCGGAGGGCAACGTCCTCTGGCACGACATCGCCCTGACGGACGAGTACTACGAGCGCGCGACGCGCGAGCTGGACGCGCGGGAGGAGGCGATCCGCGATGAGTGACACCGTGAGCGCGGAGGAGTCCGCGCGGCTGTGCGCCATGAACCCCAAGCGGGCGTTTGGCCAGGTCATGGGCGAGCTGGCGGAGCGGGACGCAGGGCTTTCGGTCGTGGTTTCCGACTATGGGCGCAGGCTCAACCTCGACCACATGCGCGAGGTGCTGCCCGAGGGCTTTGTGCAGTGCGGCATCGCGGAGCAGAACCAGGTGGAGGTCGCGAGCGCGCTGGCCAACGAGGGGATGACGGTGTTTGCGCCGGGCTACGCCACGTTCATTACGGGCCGCGTGTACGACCAGGTGCGCGTGAACCTGGGCATGATGAAGTCGCCCGTGGCGCTGGTGGGCGTGGCTGCGGGCTGCGAGTCTGGTATGCTGGGCGCGAGCCACATGGCGCTGGAGGACGTGGCCCTCATGCGAGCCGTCCCCAACGTGGAGGTGTTCTGCCCCGCGGACAACGCGGAGCTCGCGAGCGTGCTGCGGCTGCTGGCCGCGAGCCCGCGTCCGGCGTACGTGCGGGTCAACACGTTGGACGGGGCCAACCTGCATCCGGACGGGGTCACGGTGCGGCCCGGGGTGGCGGAGGAGCTCTTCTCGCCCGACGGAGCGCCGGAGGTGAGCGTGATCGCCACGGGCACGATCGCGTCGCGCGCGGCCGCGGCGGCGCGGGAGCTGACGGCCGCGGGCACGCCGACGGAGGCGCTGCTGATGCCGACGGTCAAGCCGCTGGACAACGTGCTGGTGGACGCCCTTGCGGCGAGCGGCCGGCACCTGGTGGTGACGCTGGAGGAGCACAGCGTGGTGGGCGGCCTGGGCGGCGCCGTGGCGGAGCGCATGATTGCGACGGGCGGCGCGCCGGCGCTGCTGCGGCTGGGCATGCCGGACCGCTACCTCAACGCGGACACGCAGGAGTCACTGCTGGCGCAGGTGGGGCTTACGGTCGAGGGCATCGTCGCGAGCGTGCGCGAGCGGCTGGTGCGCGGGTAACGAGGTCGCGAGCGGGCGGTTTGACCCTGTGACCTGGGACTTTTGCGGCGTGGCCGCCCTCTGAGCGACCAGCGGATCGGGACGTGGCCCATCATGGGCTGCGCCCCGTTCTCGTGGCGCCGGAACTTTTCCGAGTCGTCTGCACGCGAAGGGGGTTTTGAGGGTGCTTTTTCGTTCAACAGTCTATGAACGAAGCGGGTTGTCGACCGGATGCTCGTCAATTAGACACGAAATCATGCGCTAAATATCATTCGACAAGCTCTGGATGCAATCGAGTCACCTCCACAATCTCAGGGCGGAGTCCAAAAACACCCTCAAACCCCTTCGAAGTGCACACAGCCAGAAAAGACTTCAAGTCTAGCTAGGACGGAGTCTCGTTAATGGCGCCCAGGAGGCGTTTTGCGCCACGAGTGCGACGATTGTGCGCGCCCGTAGTGTGGCCACGAGGCTGGGGGTGGAGAGTACTTTGGCCACGCATTTAATAAAGTTCACGAACTGGGCGTTTAATAGCTAAAAATCTTATGAATATGCCGCTCGTCGCCCTTCCGAGGGAGACCAGAAACGCCCACATCGTTTCCTTCTTTGCCGACGAGGGTGCATCTGGGTGTTTGCGTCGGTCCCGCGTTCTCTTGACGGGGCTCCAAATCGCCCAGTTCGGAGCATTAATTCAATGTGGCCAAAATTAACTCTGGGCCGACTTCAGTTGGTTCCTTCATCGGGGCGTTTTGCGCCGCGCCCACAAGCAAAGAGCGCCCGCCGGTGCTGCCAGGCAGCTGCCGACGGGCGCTCGCGCATGCGATGGTGCCCCCAACGAGACTCGAACTCGTGTTACCGCCTTGAAAGGGCGGTGTCCTAGGCCACTAGACGATG
>QOUO01000042.1 GCA_003862195.1 Coriobacteriaceae bacterium
GCCAGGCGGACAGGTTGTACAGGTACTGGAAGTCGCGCACGTCAAAGGCGCCGTCGCGCTCCGGGTACAGCATGCAGCTGAAGTGGTCCGTCGAGCCCAGCAGCTCGACGCGCAGCTCCGCCGCGGCTCGGACGTTCTCCTCGATCGTGGAATAGGCGTGGCGCGAGAAGATCGTGTGCGTGTGCACGTCGCAGGCCATGTGCAGCATCGTGTTCCCCCTTGCTACGAGTTTCCGGCCGCATCTTGTGCCAATCCTAGCACCGCCCTGGTCGCCGCGAGGACACCGCCCAGTGCCCCCCCCTGCGTTCCGCGGGCGTATCGAAGGCCGTCGCGCCCTCGTGCGAGCACAACAATAGAGGTACACGTCGCGCACGTTCCCGTCATATAGCACCGATTACCAGCCATTTTGTAAAATCTGGAGTTGAACTCCAGATTTTACACGGTCGCATAGGCTTGTAAGACCGCCTGCGCAAGTCCTCCAAGACGAGCGGCCTGGGAGGGATCCAGCCGCCTCTGGCAGATGGCCTGCGAGCAGAAAGCGTCCGCAGTGTACAAGGAGGCGGGTCCGCGGGGAGTTGATTGCGGCGGTTTTCAAAAAACACGTCGATTTGTGTGTTTTGGGCAGGCGTGAAGAGGCTCCCACGAGGGTCTCGGCCTCATGCGTTCCTTCTGGAAGGTCGCTCGTACCCAAACAGCAGGCCAATGACCTTCAGAGCGGTCAGAACAGGCTCCGCGAGGCCGTTTTGGCGGCCCCGAAACGCACAAATCGAACGATTTTTAAATGAGGCGGCAATCAACTCCGCCGGCGGGCGCTACCGACTAGGATTCAGCCTCGCCCTGGCGCCTGGCGGCGCGAGCCCGGGCCTCAGCCAGGGCCGCCTCGGCCTCGGCTGCTTGCGCGCGGGCCTCTGCCGCCTTGGCGCGCGCCTCGAGCGCGGCGAGCTCGGGGTCTTCGGAGGTCGCGGGGCCGGCCGTCACATGGACTGACGCAGCCGCAACTGCCGCCGCGGGCTGCGCCTCGGGCGCGGGCGCTGCCGCGGGGCGCGCGTCCTTTTCGCCCTTGTGCGTGAGCTCGCGCGCGGCACGACGCGTGGGCGCGGTCAGGTCTCGCACGAGGCTGAGACCAGGCTGCACCATGCGCGGCTGGAAGTTGGGGCAGGCGGGGTCGGTCTCGCGCACGCGCCTGCCATGGGCGCTGGACTCGAGGCACTCCATGTGCGTGGTGAGGAAGCCCGTACGCTCGGTCATGAAGCGGCAGTCCGCGCACGTCCTCTTGCGCGGACGCCTCGCGCGCTGGTCCTTTTTGCCCTTGCCCAGGCCCATGTTCCCATCCTTCCGCAACGGCCGCGGGCACCTGCGCCGCGCGGCCGTCGCCTTGCATCACTACTTGTACTGGTTGCGCAGCTTCTCCCACGCCGGCATGGAGTTCTGGATGGTGTCCAGGCTCACGCAGTAGCCCAGGCGCACCCAGCCCGTGCAGCCAAAGCTGTTGGAGGGCACGGGCAGGATCTCGAGCGCCTTGGCCTTGTTGAAGAAGGCCTCCGCGTCGGGCTCGAGCGACTTGACCCACAGGTAGAACGCACCGTCGGGCTCGATGTACTCATAGCCCAGCTTGCTGAGGCCATCCGTGAGCGCCTTGCGGTTGGTCGCGTAGGCCTCCACGTTGGTGGGCTCGTCCACGCAGTCGATCAGCACGCGCTGGAAGAGCGCCGGCGCACACACAAAGCCGAGCTTGCGACCCGCGCCCGCCACGGCGTACACGAGCTCGTCGTGCCTGGGGTTGGTGTTGGGCACCAGCACCCAGCCGATGCGCTCGCCCGGCAGGCTGAGCGACTTGGAGTACGAGTAGCACACGATCGTGCGGTCGTACAGGCTGGGCACCCAGGGCACCTCGGCGCCGTAGGTGATCTCGCGGTACGGCTCGTCGGAGATGAGGTAGATGTCGTGCCCCAGCTCCTCGCCGCGGGTCGTGAGCACCTGGGCCAGCGCCTCGAGCGTCTGCCTGGTGTAGACGGCGCCCACGGGGTTGTTGGGCGAGTCGATCATGACGGCCTTGGTCTTGGGCGTGATGGCCTTGGCCACGGCCTCCGTGTCGGCCTGGAAGGTCGTGGCGTCCGCCATGACCTCCACGCAGGTGGCACCCGCGGTCTCGATCCAGACGCGGTACTCCGGGAAGTACGGCGCGATCACGATGACCTCGTCGCCGGGGTTCACGATCGCGTTGAGCGTGATGGAGATGGCCGCCGCCGCGCCGCAGGTAAGGTAAAGGTCGCCGGGGTCGTAGCTGGTGCCAAAGCGGCGGTTGAGCGAGTTGGCCACGGCCTCGCGCGCTGCGGGCATGCCCGAGGCAGGCGTGTAGCCGTGCAGCTGCGCGGGAGGCAGCTCCGCGTTCTTGAGGATGGACTTGCGCACCGCGTCGGGCGCGGGCACGGACGGGTTGCCGAGCGAGAAGTCGAACACGTTCTCGGCACCGATCTGGGCCTTGCGCGCGGCGCCGTAGGCCGCGATCTCGCGGATGGATGACTTTGCCGCGCCGTAGGCGTAGCTCTTCTCGTTGATGTCCATTACTGCTCCTCGCTCGTCTCGCCCTTCTCGACCGCCTCCACGGCAGCCTCGTCCTGGGCCGCGGGCGTCGCGACGTCCTCGGCCTCCTCGGGGTGCTTGGCCACGTACTCGTCCCACTTGTTGTCCAGGAGCGCGTTCACGGCGTCGCCCTCGACCGTCTCGCGGGCCAGCAGCACGCGCGCCATGGTGCGCATCTGGCCGTCGCGGGCGGAAAGCACGTCGTGGGCGCGCTGGTGCGCCTCGCGCATGATGCGCTCAACCTCGTCGTCGATGCGCTTGGAGGTCTCGGCGGACAGGTCGTGGTGGTTGGTGTAGTCGCGGCCGAGGAAGACCTCGTGCTGCGGCTCGCTAAAGACCTGCGCGCCCAGCTCGTCGCTCATGCCATAGACGGTCACCATGGAGCGCGCGATCTTGGTGGCGCGCTCGAGGTCGTTGCTCGCGCCCGTCGTGATGTCGTCGCAGAAGAGCTCCTCGGCCGTGCGGCCGCCCAGGAGCACCGCGATCTGGTCGAGCATGCCGTCGCGCGTCTCGAGGAAGTGGTCCTCCTCCGGCAGCTGCATGGTGTAGCCCAGCGCGCGCCCGCGGCTGATGATGCTGATCTTGTGCACGGGGTCGCTGTTCTCGAGGATGTGGCCCACCAGCGCGTGGCCGCTCTCGTGGAACGCGATGGTGTTGCGCTCCTTCTCGCTCATCACGCGGCCCTTCTTCTCGGGGCCGGCGATGACGCGCTCCATGGACTCCTCCACCTCGGCCATGCCGATGAGCTCCTTGTGCCGGCGCGCGGCCAGCAGGGCGGACTCGTTCATGAGGTTGGCGAGGTCCGCGCCCGTGAAGCCCGGCGTGAGCTTGGCGATGCGGGACAGGTCCATCTCCGTGGCGAGCGGCTTGTTCTTGGAGTGCACGGTCAGGATCTTCTGGCGGCCCTTGACGTCCGGGCGGTCCACGGTGATCTGGCGGTCAAAGCGGCCGGGGCGCAGCAGCGCCGGGTCCAGGATGTCCGGGCGGTTGGTCGCGGCGATCAGGATGACGGCGGAGTTGTCGTCAAATCCGTCCATCTCCACGAGCAGCTGGTTGAGCGTCTGCTCGCGCTCGTCGTGCCCGCCGCCCAGGCCGGCGCCGCGCTGGCGGCCAACGGCGTCGATCTCGTCGATGAAGATGATGGAGGGTGCGGCCTCCTTGGCCTGCTTGAAGAGGTCGCGCACACGGCTTGCGCCGACGCCCACGAACATCTCCACGAAGTCAGATCCGGATATCGAGAAGAACGGGACGCCTGCCTCGCCGGCCACGGCCTTGGCAAGCAGCGTCTTGCCGGTGCCCGGAGGGCCAACCAGCAGCACGCCGTGCGGGATCTTGGCACCCATGCGCTTGTAGCGCTCGGGCTCGCGCAGGAAGTCGCGAACCTCCTTCAGCTCCTCCACGGCCTCGTCGATGCCGGCCACGTCGTCGAACTTGACCTTGGGGCGCGTCTCCTCCGAGGTGCGCGCCTTGGTGGCCTTGCCAAAGCTCATGGTGCGGCCGTTGGCGCCGTTCATCTGGTTCATGAAGTAGATGAACGCCACGACCACCAGGATCGTGGGGATGACCGTGATGAGGAACGACTCCAGGAAGTCGTTGGACGAGGTGTCGATGGTGAACGTGGTCTTGGGGCTCTTGGCCATGAGCTCCTGCAGGCTGTCCGAGCCCACGTACGTGCTCTTGAACCGGGGCGTCTTGTCCTTCTCGCCCACCTGCGACTTCTTGCGCCAGTAGGTGCCCGTGAGGCTTCCGTCCTCGGTCTTGAACGTGACGCTCTTGACGCGGTTCTGCTTGACGGCCGTGACGAACTCGTTGGTGCTCATCACGTCCGCGGGCGTGCCGCGGTAGGAGTTGTAGCCCGCGTACATGGCGTAGGCCACCACGGCCACCAGGATGAGCGATATCAGGATCGACCTGCGGGAGTTGGGGCCCTGGCCGTCACCCTTGGGATTGGAGGGGCCCACGCCCCTGAGGCTTGGCTTGTTGTTGTCTGCCACTCATGGCTCCTTGTGTTGCTTACTTGCTGTAGACCTCGGGCTTGAGGATGCCCACGTAGGGAAGGTTGCGGTAGCGCTCGGCGTAGTCGAGGCCGTAGCCCACGATGAACTCGTCCGGCACGTGCGCGCCCACGTAGTCCGGCGTGACGGCCGGCTTGTGGTTGGGGATGTCCTTCACGGCGAACGCGCAGATCTTGATGGACTTGGCGCCGCGGCCGCGGAGCAGGTCCATCAGGTAGCTGAGCGTGAGGCCGGAGTCGAGGATGTCCTCCGCGATGAGGATGTCGCGACCGCGGATCTCCGTGTCGAGGTCCTTCAGGATCTTGACCACGCCGGAGCTCTTGACGCCCGCGCCGTAGCTGGAGACCGCCATGAAGTCCACGGCGCACGGCACCGTGATCTTGCGCAGCAGGTCCGCCGTGAAGACGAAGGCGCCGCGCAGCACGGCCACGACCAGCGGGTTCTTGCCCTCGTAGTCGCGGCTGACCTCCGCGCCCAGGCGCGCGACGATCTTCTTGATGTCGTCCTCGCTCAGGATGACGCTCTGGATGTCCGGGTGTAGCTGCTCTGCCATGGTGATCCCCATTTCGTGTGTGCGCACGGGCGCCGGACGCCCGCCCGGGCGTCCCGCGACGGCCCCGCGCTGCCGTCAGTCCCTACTGAGGGACAATTCTAGCAGCAGCCTTGTTGCGGGGAGCGTTCGAACTCGCTCGTCCGGCCGTATTCCCGCCACCCAGACCACCTGCCCGCGCGGGGAGGTGCGCACCACCGGCACGGCGGCGCGGTCCGCGGCGGGGACCTTGGCCTCGTTCAGCAGGTCGGAAAGCTTCTTGCTCTGGCCGTGCATGCCGAGCGGGCACATGACGTCGCCAGCGGAGGCGCTGTCCACCCAGAGCCTGCCGCCCTGCGCGTCGAGCCCGGCGGCCGCGGCGTCAAGCAGCACGGAGCGGCCCTCCCACTCCACGGCGTGCGCACGGGCCACCTCCGGGGCAGAGGAGCCCTGCGGCACCGCCACGACGCGGGCGAGAAGAACGTGGCCATCGGGCAGGGTCAGCCTGCCGGGGACGTCGAGCCACAGCGCGAGGGGGCCGTCCTTCTCCCCCGCCGCGGCGCGCGCGCGAACGAAGAGCAGGCCGTACTCCACGCGGGCGTCGCAACCCATGGGCGTGCTGGCAGAGCCGCTGCCCGCCGCCACGAGCGCGAGCACGCGGTTGATGTGACGCGCCTCGAGCCGGGCGTCCGGGCAGACGGCGAGCATGGCCTTGCGCACCACGCGGCGCGCGATGGCCACCTCGCACGCGGCCAGGCGCGCGGCGTCGAGCGCCACCATGGTGGGCGAGCTGCGTCGCACCAGGTCGCGGTACGTGCGGGAGGCCACCTGGTTCATGTAGGCGTCCTCGTCGGAGAGGATGTCGCACGTGGCGGACATGCTGGCCTCGATCCTGGGGTTGCGCTCGCGCAGCAGCGGCATCACCTGGTGCCGCACAAAGGCGCGCAGGTAGCGCGTGTCAGCATTGGTGGCGTCCTCGCGCCACACGATGCCGCGCATGCGCAGCAGGTCGCACAGCTCGTCGTGCGTGCGGTCAAGCAGCGGCCGCACGATGCGGTTGCGCCGCCGCGGTATGGACGAGAGGCCCGCGGGCCCGCTGCCGCGGATGGCGTTCATCACGAAGGTCTCCGCGCGGTCGTTGGCGGTGTGGGCCGTGAGGATCCTGGCGGCGGAGCGCGGCACGCCCACCTCCGCGCACAGGCGGTTGGCGAGCTTGGAGGCCTCCTGGTAGCGCACCTCGCGACCGACGTTCTCCACGTTGGAGCCGGCGGCCTGGCCCAGCGCGCCCGCGTCCGCGAGCCCGGCCACGTCCACGCGGCGCACCGTGCACGGGATGCCGTAGCGGGCGGAGAGGTCGCGCACGAACTCCTCGTCCTCCGCGGCGTCCAGCCCGCGCAGGCCGTGGTTGACGTGCAGCACGTGCAGGCGCTCGCGCGCGATGCGGGCCGTGCCGCGGCCGTCGTCTATGTCGAGCTCCGCCGTGGCAGCCAGCAGCAAGAGGGCCGTGGAGTCCGCCCCACCCGAAACCATGAGCACGACCGGCGCCCGGAGCTCGTCGTCCCGCCGGGACGACGGCCGCTCGAACTGCTGGCCTGCGTTTGCGTACCTTCTGCTCACGCTTGGCACCGTTGCCTCCTGACCCTGCGGCCGCCCGCGCGGGGCGGCGTGCGTTTGTGCACCTGCAAGCATACGACGGCCGCGCCGCCCGCGGCGGGGAGGAAACGCGAAGGTCACGCCCGCCACACCGCCGCGGCGCCACGTGTCCGCCGCATGGCCTACAATGCCGTGGTTGTGCCGCACGGACTATGGAAGGGCGAGAAGAGCATGACACCCAGGATGCACCTGCACGTACTGGCCAGCGGGTCAAAGGGCAACGCCGCCGTGGTGGAGGGCCCCGCGGGAAGCGTCCTGATAGACTGCGGCATTTCCCGCCGCGAGCTGCTGCGCCGCGCCGACGCCGTGGGCTGCGACATGGACCGCGTCACGCACGTGATCGTGACGCACGAGCACTCGGACCACGTGCGCGGCCTTCCCGTTTTCTGCAACCACTTTGGGGGCGAGGTGATCGCCACGGCGGGCACCGCGGGCGGCTCCAGGTCCCTGGCGCAGGTGCCGTTCACGCTCGTGACGCACGAGCAGACCATGGAGCTCGCGGGCATGGTCGTGAGCACCTTCCCCACCTCGCACGACGTGGCCGACCCCTTTGGTCTGCGCTTCTCCGTGGTGGATGAGGACGGCGAGCTTGAGGACGCCATCGCCTGGTGCACGGACACGGGCTACCTCACGCCCGAGGCGCTGGGCCAGCTCCGCGGCGCGCGCATCCTGGGCCTCGAGTCCAACCACGACGAGCAGATGCTCGCGCATGGGCCGTATCCCGCTTTCCTGCGCGCACGCGTGGGCGGTGACACCGGCCACCTCTCCAACGCGCAGGCGGCCGACGCGCTGCCGCTCCTGGTGACGGAGGACACGGAGACCGTGGTCGCCCTGCATCTATCCGAGAAGAACAACACCCCCGGGCTGTGCGTCCGCACGCTGGCGGACGCGATGAGCGCCGCCGTCACGACGGACGACGACGGCCGCCCGGAGGCGCGCACGGCGGACGGGCTGCTCACCATATGCGCGGCGAGCCAGGAGGAACCGCTCACGATCTGGTAACGGCGCGAAGCTGGTGCGGCGCCGCGCGCACGGGCCCACGCCGTCAGCGGGCGGCCGTGCTTCTCGCCCGCGAATCCGCCTCGCGCTGGCGCAGCTCGCGCTCAAGCTGCAGCGCCATGGGGATCGCGACCAGCACCGTGATCACGTCCGCCACGGACTGCGCGCACTCCACGCCCGCGAGCCCCAGCACGCGGCTGAGGATCGCCACCACCGGCGCAAGCGCCAGACCCAGCCGGCACAGCCCCAAAAACGTGGCACGCCACATGCGGCCCGTGGTCTGCAGGGCAAAGTTGGTGATCATGGCGATGCCCGTGAGCGGCAGCGTCACGCTCTGGAAGCGCAGCGTGACGGTGGCGATGCGGATAACCTCCGGGTCGTCGCGAAAGAGCGAGACGATCTGCCCCGCGCAGGCAAACGTCAGGACGCACACGCACGCGACCACGCCAAACGCCGCCTTGCGCGCAAAGCGCATGGCCTCGCGCACGCGGTCGTAGCGGCCGGCGCCGTAGTTGTAGCCGCACACGGGCTGGAAACCCTGGCCGATGCCGATCTGGATGTAGTTGCCAAAGCTCACCACGCGCTGCACGATGGCGATGGCCGCGATGGCGGCGTCCCCGTACGGGCGGGCGGCGTTGTTGAGCACGGTGATGGCAAAGCCGCTCACCAGCTGGCGCGCGAGCGAGGGCAGGCCGCCGTTGTTGATCTCTCGCGCGAGGTCGCGGCCCACGGCGAGCGCCCCAAGCGAGAGATGCGCCACGTGGCTGCGCTGCATGCCCACGAGCAGCAGCACAAAGCTGAGGAACTGGCAGGTTATGGTGGCAAGGCCCGCGCCCGCGATGCCCATGCCCAGGACGAAGATGAAGAGCGGTGCCAGCCCAAAGTTGAGCACCGCGCCGGAGACAAAGGCCACCATGGCGTAGGCGCTTTCGCCCTCAAATCGCAGCTGCATGTTGAGGGTGAGCGCGGCGCACATCCACGGCGCGCCGATCAGGATGAGCCCGATGTAGGTCTTGGCGTACGGCAGGATCGTGCGAGTGGAGCCCGCCAGGATGCAGATGGGCTCCAGTAGCAGGTGCCCCACCACCGCGATGGCAAGCCCCGTGCAGAACGCGGCCGTCACGCCGATGGAGGCCATGGTATCCGCCATGCGCTGGTCGCGTCTGCCCAGGTAGCGCGACATGGCGTTGCCCGTGCCCTGCCCAAAGTAGAACCCAGCCGCCTGGATGAGCGTCATCACCACAAACGCCACGCCGATGGCGCCGGAGGCGGAGGTCGATATCCGCCCGATGAAGAAGGTATCCGCAAGGTTGTAGAGCGTGGTCACCAGGTTGGACACGATGGACGGCCACGCGAGCGAGAGCACCAGCCGGTGCACGGGGCTCTGCGTCATCTGGCGATACTTGCGCTTGGCTGCGTCCTCCTGGCCGGAGGCGCCGTCCGCCTGGCCCGCCGCGTCCGGCGACGGCGCCACGTCCTTCTCGCCCGCTGCGTCCTTCTCGCCTGCGTTGTCCCGCTGGTCCTGCACCACGGTTCCCTCCACGATTGCCGCCGCCCGTCGCGCGGCCCGCACAACGTGATACACCCGCGCGGCACGCCGCGGCAACCGTCGGGGGGAGAAGAACACCCGCCTCGCCCCACGCCGCCTCGGGACGCGCCCCGCCTCGCACCACACAAAAGGAGCCCGCCACCGGTCGGTGACGGGCTCCATGGTTCACGCTTTTATGCGGCTTGCGGCGCGCGGGCTGGTTTAGAACGTGACCGGCTCGTCGTAGTAGCAGCAGGTGAGGATCTTCTCGAAGTCCTCCTGCTTGGTCTCACGCGGGTTCTCGGGCGTGCAGGCGTCCAGAACGGCGTTCGCGGCGATCTTGGGCAGCTTCTCCTTGAACTCTGCCTCGGAGACCATGACCGGCTGGTCGTTGTCGTCGGCCTTGATGCCGCCCACGGCGTAGTTCTTGATGCCCTGCGGGATGTTGAGCTCGTCGTTCATGCTGCGGATCTTGTTCACCAGGCTGTCGACCAGCTGGTCGTCCGTGGAGCCGGGCAGGTGCAGGATCTCCTTGGCAACGTAGGCGTAACGCTCCTTGGCGCGAGAGTCCTTGGAGTTCCACTGGATGGCCTTGCCCAGGTACATGGCGTTTGCGCAGCCGTGGATGATGTGGCCACCCTCGAAGGCGGCACCGGTCTTGTGCGCCATGGAGTGGACGATGCCCAGCAGGCCAGAAGAGAACGCGATGCCGGCGATGCACTGAGCCTCGTGCATGTGGGCGCGGGCCTCATGGTCGCCCTGGTAGGACTTGGGCAGCCACTCCGTGATCTCGCGGATGCCGTGCAGGGCGTTGGCATCCGTGAACATGGAGGCCGCGGTCGAGACGTAGGCCTCGAGGCAGTGCGTCAGCGCGTCCATGCCGGTGTGCGCGCACAGCTTGGCGGGCATGCTGTAGGTGAGCTCGGGGTCGACGATGGCGACGTCCGGCGTGATGTTGAAATCTGCCAGCGGGTACTTGATGCCCTGCTGGTAGTTGGTGATGACCGAGAAGGCCGTGACCTCGGTGCCGGTGCCCGACGTTGAGCTGATGGCGCAGAAGTGCGCCTTCTTGCGGAGCTCGGGGAAGTTGAACGGCTTGATGATCTCGTCCCAGGACTCGTCCGGGTACTCGTAGAACACCCACATGGCCTTTGCGGCGTCAATCGGCGAGCCGCCACCAATGGCGACGATCCAGTCGGGCTGGAACTCGCGCATGGCTGCCGCGCCCTTCTCCACCGTCTCGACGGAGGGATCGGACTCGACGCCCTCGAACAGCTTTACCTCGAAGCCGGCATCCTCAAGGTCCTTCTGGACGTCCTGCAGGAAGCCGCCGCGGCGCATGCTGTGGCCGCCGGAAACGATGATGGCCTTGTGGCCCTTGAGGTTCTTGACCTCATGACGGGCGCCCTCTCCAAAGTACACGTCACGCGGGTTAGTGAAACGACCCATTTCAATCTCCCAACATGTTGACCATCGCCCCTCGCGATGGACTGTTCGCCTTGAAGCGCACCCATTACATACCACGTTTTAAACGATACACGTGTAACTATTCGGCAATATTGCGCGATTAAAAGGCAAACGTTGCGCTATTATTAGTGATGCTTAAAATTAAGAAAGTTTTCATGCGTAACTTGTCTATTAATCACTGGACAAGTTGAGATGAACCCAGAAGCATTAAAGGTGGATGAGAAGACCATGGCCACGTTCCTCAATCCAAGTCCCGTCTTCGGCCCCGTGCGCAGCCGACGCCTTGGCGTCTCGCTCGGGGTCAACCTCATGCCCTGCACCGGCAAAATCTGCTCGTTCGACTGCGTCTACTGCGAGGTGGGCTTCAACGCCAAGCGCCGCACCAAGGACCCGTTCACCACGATGGACGAGCTCACGTACACGCTGCGCGACGCGCTCGAGCTCATGGCCGCGGACGACGACCTGCCGGACGTCATCACGTTCGCAGGCAACGGCGAGCCCACGCTGAGCCCCATCTTTCCGCAGGCGGTCGACGCCGTCATGGCGCTGCGCGACGAGCTTGCCCCCAACGCAAAGATAGCCGTGCTCTCCAACGGCACCAACGCCGACCAGCCGGAGGTCCGCGAGGCACTCCTCAAGGTAGAAGACAACATCCTCAAGCTCGACGCGCACTCGGACGACCTCGTGCGCGCCATCGACCGGCCGCTGGCCGCCTCGTACTCCGTCGAGCACCAGGTGGAGACCTACGCCAGCTACGACGGCCACGTCATAGTTCAGACCATGTTCCTGGAGGGCATGTTTGGCGACCGCAACGTTTCCAACACCTCGTACGACCAGGTGACGGAGTGGCTGGAAGACGTCAAGCGCATCGCGCCGCAGTACGTCACAATCTACACCATCGCGCGCGAGACGCCGGCCCCCAACATCCGCAAGGCGCGCCCGGACACGCTGGACGCCATCGCGGATCGCGTCCGCGCTGCCGGCATCCGCTGCCAGGTCTCTTACTAGCGCCAGCGGCTGCCACAGCGCCATAACCGGCAACGCCAGACGGGCGGGAAGGACGTGCCAACCAAGGCAGGACGTCCTCGCGCTCGGCCAGGTGCGCAAACCCGCGCTCATGCGTGCCCTCTTCCGGCTGGGCGCCACGTACTCCGGTCAGGAGCTCTCGTACAACAAGATGCTCGGCCAACTGCAGGACGCGGGCAACACCACCACCCTCGCCCACTACCTCGATCTCCTGGGCAAGGCAGGCGTGCTCTGCGCGCTTCCCAAGTACGACGAGAAGCCCGTCACGCGCCGCAAGAGCTCCCCGCGCCTCATGGTGTTCGACACGTCGCTCATGACGGCAACGGATGGGCTTGGCAGGGCAACGTACGCCGCGGATAGCGCGCGGCGCGGTCACCTCGTCGAGTCGGCCGTTGACGCCCGTCTTCTTGCGCGTGCGCCCGAGGAGAGCTTCGACCTCTTCTGGTGGCGCGAGGGCACGAGTGAGGTCGACTTTGTGGCCGTCAGAAACGATTCAATCTCCGCAATCGAGGTCAAGGGCGGTAGCGAGCCCCGTCAGGGCGGCATGGCGCAGTTCCTCTACCAGCACCCACAGGCAAGGCGCATCGTCGTGGGCGGTAGCTCCTCGGGGGTCTGCACCTTGGACGATTTCCTCCGCGACCGCGTCCCCCTCTTCTATTAGGCCTTCTACTAGGAGTGCCCCATGCCGCACGATGACCAAGACATCCTCCACATAGCGCCCGCAACGGAGCTGGAAGAGGAGCGCATCCACACCCTCCTCCGCGCATACAACGCGCGACACTGGCCAAAGAACACGCCGTCGCTCTCGCTCACCGCGCAGGTTGAGGGCGAGCTCGCGGGCGGTATCGTGGCATACCTTGTGGCGGATACCGTGGAGGTCGAGTACCTGTTCGTGCAGGAGCGCTTCCGCGGTCGCGGCATCGCACGCGCCCTCCTCGCCCGCGTCGAATCCCAGGCGCAAGAGCGCGGCGCCAGGAAAATTCTCCTCAACACGTATGGCTTCCAGGCTCCGGGCCTATACCGGCACCTCGGCTTCCAAGAGGTAGCTACCATCGACGACGTGCTCGGCACCAGCTGGCACATCTTCCTCAAGCGCATCTAGTCACAGAGTCGAGTGGAATCTATACCATCTTACGCATGGGTAATACCCCTTCAAGATGAAGCGAAATCGTACGTATACGTACTATTGGGACCGCCGATGCATGACTAGGCGCAAGGGGCATCATCATTCTGGGACGCATTAAGGATCCAATACGCGTTTGGACGCCGTCGCTCTGCGTGGAGCTCCCCCTTTTGCAAACGACCCATGGCCTTTCCCCATCACGTAAGTGAGCAGCAGGATAGTGCAAGAGCAGTCCGATTTCCGAAACACATGTAGTGTCTGCCATAAGCAGTGGCTCCTCCCGCCATGGCGGGACAACGTCCTCCCATCAAAATCGTTCGAGGGGGAGTCCCTCGGACCGCAATAAGGAACGGGCGCGGATGGTCATTTCCATCCGCGCCCGCTTTTGATTTGTTCGGCAAGGCTTAGTTGGCTTCTACACTACCCCGTACCTACATCATCCGCCCAACAACCCATTAGCGCGTCCGCAAAGCGAACTGCCAGCTCTCCGACTATTTCACCCAACTAGAAACTTGCCAGCTTCCTTCGAGCGAGAAGCACGGCCGTCGCGACGACTATCGCCATGCCAGTCGCCAGATATCGCCTTGTTCCAGAGCCACCAGTCTTAGGAAGCACGTATCCCTCCGGCAACGTGTTGGTCACCACGATCGTCCCCGTCTGGATGCCCTCATTGTTCCCATAGGCGGTCGTATAGCCAGATGGTCCAGAGATCTCCTCGACGGTATAGTAGAGTGGATGACCCTCTGCGTCCTTCGTTGGCAGGTTGTCCCAGTCGCGAGACCAGTTCGGGGACGCAAGCGTAACCGCATCCCCATAGGCGGTCGTGTCTGTCAGGATGTCATTGGGCTTTTCCTTTTCGCTAACGGTGACGTTGTTATTCCTATTGACGGCAGAGCCAGGCTCCAACACGACTATAGAGAGCTCAGCCCCGTTTGTCGCCGTCGAGGGAACTGATACCTCTGTGTAGTCGACATTTGTGTTCGTATATGCGACAGGAGAGTCGCCCCCAATCGCAACCGAAAATGCGATCCACTTGGCGACTTCCACCTTCATCTTGAAAGCCGTCCCGCGCTTGACCCTCCCCGTTATGATCTTGTCTGGTGCCCAACCCCTATCCGATTCCTTGTCGGCCCGGACGGTTATGGTCACCGTGCAAGTATCATCCGGGTCATTCTTCTGCGTACTCTGATAGAGCTGCACCTTTACCGAAGCGTCCTTCGGAGCAGTGGCATCCGTGCCGTCCGAATTGGCCCATTTCTTGCTCACGGTCAAGCGCGTGTAAGTGTTGGGGATGTACAGAGCACCACCGCTGTAGTTGATGAAGGTGACGTCAGGCTTCTGAACTGAGGGCACAGATCCCACCTCCTTCCATGCGTCATCGGCGGATTCGTTATTCCCGCGAACGACAAAGTAGTGCGGGGTCTTGTCCAGCCTATAACCATCCGGTGCTTCCGTCTCGACCACACGGAAAAGCGTGTCTGTCGTGACCTTCGCGTTTTCTTCATTCAGGTCCCAGGAGAGCATGCCGTAATCGCCCTTGCTCGCGTCTGTGCCCGTCTTCTCTGTGTCGCTCACCATCTTCCAGCTGTTGGAGGAGCTGTCCCACTTTTCTAGCGTGAAAGTTGCTCCAGGTAACAGCGTCCGATAGTTGTGGCTGTCAACTTTGTAGAGTGTGACGTGCCGTCGGTTTGCCGTAACAGAGGATGTGATGTTCTTCAGCTTGGTCGTCTTTTCCGAAGACCACTGGCCACTGAGATTGACCGAGTTGCTGACATCATACCCCTCAACCACCGCAGATTTGTCGATGCGCTCCTCATACCCGAGGACGCAGGCGAGTGCATCAGGGACCCTGACGGTCATTACACCATTCGACGCGTCATATGTAACCGAGTAACGACTTTTATCGATTTCTGCGCCCTTATGGTTTCCCGCATCTGGCTGGTAGGCATAAAGGTGGATGGTGTCCATCAGCAGCTCGGGAGAATAACGGTTCGCATCGCCGAAGGTGTCTGTCAGCACCAGGGTATCAGAGTTCTTATCAAGGTCCTTTCCGGCTGGGTTGATGTCAACGTAGTAGCGCATGATGTTGGTCGGTGACCCATTAGACATGACCTGTTCGCCTGTCTTCACGACGTTCTGGACGTCACGGGTTACCGTTGTCGTCTGCGTGTCCGTATGACCATTCCACTCCGCTGTATTGGGGTAGGGTTTACGATCAACCGTAAGATTGTTCCACACACTATCCTTGGCAACAGAGGTCTTGTAGTGAATCGCGACGAGCGGATAATCTTCGGTATATTTGTAGTCGTCAATCTCGAAGGTGACAGTCGTCGTACCGTCAGCGTTTTTCGTGGGCGTATACTTCGGATTCCTCCCCTTTACGAAGGTCGTACCTATATAGTTCTCGCTGTGCTCGTCATATTCGTTCTTGAAGAAACTACCCCAAACCTCGCCGTCAACGATGGACATGCCAGCGGGCAGCGTGTCAGTCACCGTGATAGTGCTGCCAGTCGTGCTATCGGTTTTCAGGATGATGCGGTACTCAAGCTGGTCATTTGAAACGGAGTCGAGCTTCTTCGTGACGGTACCGCCAGCAAAGTGCCCGTCTCCATTGCCGTCCTTGATGCGGACTTCCTTGTCGATCGTCTTGGGAATCGTAAAGCTCGTCCTTGCGGTCGATTTCGTATCCCCAACCGCACCGGTATTCGAGGCGCTCCACACCTGGCCCTCCGCTACGGTTCCGTCAATAGTCTTTCGCACTTTCGTCAGCCAGGGTCCCGTCCCAGTCGCCGGAGCTAGCTCTGTCTCTTGAGCACCTCCCTCTCGTCCCATCCGTCCAGCAGTTCGGTGTCAAGGTAGCGCC
>QOUO01000043.1 GCA_003862195.1 Coriobacteriaceae bacterium
GCGAGGAAGGGCGCCAGGTAGATGGGGTCGTCGTGCTCCGCCTCCACCGCGGCGAGCTTGTCCTTGTCCAGGTGACCCTCGCCGATGGCCGCGCTCAGCGTGCGCACCGTGCGCGTGAACTCCGCCACGTGGCCGGGCGAGGTCGCGCGCGGGCAGTACGCGTTGACCGTGACGCCGTCGCGCGCGAGCTCCTGCGCCGCCGCCTTGGTGAGCCCCACCAGGCCGGCGTTGCCCGCGCTATACGCGCAGAGGTTGGCGATGCCCACCCACGCGTTGGACGCGCTGTTGAGGATGGTGCCGCCGTCCTGCTCCACCATGTGCGGCGCCGTGTGGTGCATGGTGTTGTAGGCGCCCTTCATCTTGGCGTGCGTCTGGTAGTCCCAGCTCTTCTCGTCCGTGTTGAGAATCGTGCCCTGACCCAGGCCGGCGGCGTTGTTGACCAGGATGTCGATGCGGCCGTACGCGTCCAGCGCCGTTTGGATCAGCCGGCCGGCCGTTTCGTAGTCGCTCACGTCGCCAAAGAACGGCGTGGCCTCCCCGCCGGCTGCGCGGATCTCGTCCGCAACGGACTGGGCGTCGCCGCGCATGGATATCACGCGCTCACGCTCCTCCTCGGGCAGGTCCGCGTACTGTGAGCGCAGCGCCGCGCGGTCGAGCGGCTTCCTGTTGTTGGTCACGACCTTGGCGCCCTCGCTTGCCATGAACAGGGCTATGCCCCTGCCAATCCCCTGGCCAGACCCCGTGATTACGGCCACCTTGCCATCAAGGTATCCCATGGATGCCCCCTTCTGTCGTTATCTTTTTTATGTGAGAAGAACGCGCCGCCGCAACCGCGGCCGCCCACTGGCTGCACGTCCCGCGTGCCTCGCGGGCCCTACCCGCCGTCGCGCGAGAACATCTGGTTGAGCCGCTGGATGAGCGCCGTCTGGTTGTTGACGCCCAGCTTGTGGTGCATGTGCTCCATGTGCTTGTAGACCGTGGCGCGGCTCACGCCCAGCACCTGCGCGGCCTGCTTGGGCGAGTGGCCCTGCACCAGCTCGTAGCCCACGGCCTTCTCGCGCGGGGTCAGGCGCGCGGCGTCGTCCGCGGGCGTGCCGCCCTCGCGCCGCATGCCGGTGTCGGCCGCCGTGCCCGCACCCGTGACCAGGTCCGCCAGCGCGGAGCGCGGCTCGCTGGGCGGCTCAACGTAGAAGTTCTGGTACAGCGCGTTGATGTGGTGGTTACAGACCGTGAGCGCCTCGAGCTCCGTGTGCGTGGGGGCGTGGCCGCGCTCGCCGCGGTCGAACTCGATCACCACGCGCACGCGGCCCTGCAGGTCGTACAGGCAGGCCGCGGCGGACCACCTCAGGCGCAGGCGCAACACGTACTCGCGCCAGAATTGGGTGTCGTGCGGCTCGCGCTCCCAGTCCAGCACGACGGGCCGGTACGGGTCCCCGTGCTGGCGCGCCTCGCGGAGCGCCTGGTCGCGCGCGGCGCGCTCGATGGAGTAGGCGCCGTCATCCGCGTTCATGTAGTGCCCCACGTACTCGCGGGCGAGCGCGCGGCTCACCCCCAGCAGGCGCACGTTGGCAAGCCGGCCGTCCTCCCCCAGGAAGAAGACGGTCGCGGCGTCGTAGGGGTACACCTGCCGCAGGACGACGGCCGCCGTCACGCAGAAGTCGGTCGGCACGTGCACGCCCTCGCACTTTGTCAGCACGTGGTCGACGCACGACCACGCCTCCGCATCCAGCGACATGACACCGCCCTTCTCGCCCGTGGCACCCGTGGCCCTACGACCAGCGTGCCTGCGTTCGTTCCCTCAGAACGTCGTTCAGTCTCGCGGCCACGCTGTTTCAGACATATACGAAAAGTTGCGTAATTGGGCCGCGCGGGCTTGCGCAGCCCACTTTTTGCACACCAGCCACACGACTCGTTCATGTTTCAAGCGTTTATGTCCCCTTTACCTAAGTTTGGTAGCATCTGCCTCGTCATGCCGGCGCGAGGTCTGGGAGGCAGCCGCCATGAGCGGGAGCTTGGAAGGCGAGGGCGAGAAGGACGCGGCCAACGGGGCGGACGGCGCCTCGGGAGGCGCGCCGCAGCCGCGCATGGCCCCGTTCGTCCGGCCGCAGTGGAAGGTCCTCGCGGTCGTCTGCGTCACGGGCGTCGCCTACAACGTGGGCATGGTCGCGGGGCCCTGGCTCGAGGGCCTGCTCGCCCAGCGCCTTGCGGACATCCTCGCGGGCAGGGCCGTTGCCGCCTCCATGGTGCCGCTGGCCTGCGCGTACGTTGCGGCCATCGCCGCGGTGCAGCTCATGCGCTACCTCAAGCGGCTCTACGTGCGCAAGTTCGCAAACAACGTCAACCGCGCCATGAAGCGCACGCTCTACCACAACCTGCTCCTCGCGGATGAGCGGACCCTGGAGCGCGAGGACGTGGGCAGCCTCATGACCAAGGCGCTTTCCGACGTGGACGACTGCGTGGAGGGCGTCCGCAAGTTCACGACGGAGATCTTCGACACCGGCGTGGTCATGGTCGCCTACATGGCGATGCTCCTCGCGTACGACTGGCGCACCACGCTGCTGGCCCTGGTGTTCCCGCCGCTCTCCTACGTGCTCGCCGCCCGCATGAAGCAGCCGGTCACGCGGGCCACGGCCGCCGCCAAGCAAAGCGTGTCAGGCATGGCGACGGCGGCGCTCGACCGCGTGGAGGGCGCCACGTCCTACCGCGCGCTCGGACTCGAGGGCGTCCGCGACCGGCTGTTCGAGCGCGACCTTGCGGACTACGAGCGCAAGGAGACGCGCGCCAACGTGCTCTCGACGGCGCTCATGCCCGTCTACCAGGCCATATCGCTCCTCGGCGCCGGCGCGGTCATCGTGTGCGGCGCGCGCGACGTGCTGGGCGTGGGCTGGGCCGCGTGGAACGTCGCGGCGTTCACCACGTTCTTCTCCGTCTTCACCAAGCTCGCCGTCAAGTCCTCGCACGCGGGCAAGCTCTTCAACGCCGTGCAGCGCGCGCAGGTGTCGTGGCGGAGGATCCAGCCCTACATGGGCCAGGCCGCCGCGGACGACTTTGCCCCCGCCGCCGAGGCGCCGCGCTTTGGCCAGCGCCTGGACGTGCGCGACCTTGGCTTTGCCTTCCCCGGCGAGGCCCCGCTCTTCCGGCACGTGACGTTTGCGGTCGCACCCGGGCAGGTCGTGGGCGTCACGGGCGATGTGGGCTGCGGCAAGTCCACGCTGGGCCGGCTGCTCTGTGGGGAGCTTTCGCCCACCGCGGGGAGCGTCCGCCTGGGCGAGAGGGACGTGGCCACGCTGCGGCGGCGGGGCCTTGGCTTCGCGAGCCGCCTCGGCCACGACCCGCAGCTCCTGGACGCCTCCGTGGCAGACAACGTGCTGCTGGGAGACGACGCGGACCCGCGGCCCGACCTGCGGAGGGCCTGCCTGCTCGCGGAGGCGGAGCGCATGCCGCAGGGCCTGCGCACGCCCGTGGGCGAGGGCGGCGCCGCACTTTCCGGCGGGCAGCGGGCGCGGCTCGCCCTCGCGCGGACGTACCACTTTGCGCGTCCGCTCGTGGTGCTGGACGACCCGTTTGCGAGCGTCGACCTGGACACGGAGCGCCGCGCCTGGCAGGGCCTGCACGAGCTCGCGCGCGAGCGGGGCATGGCCGTGGTGGTCACATCCCACCGGCTGCTGCACTTCCCGGAGCTGGACGGCGTCGTCTGCCTGCACGACGGCACCGCGAGCTTTGGCCCGCACGAGCGGCTGATGGCGGAATGCCCCAGCTACGCCAGGCTGTTCGACCTGCAGGCAAACGGAGGGGAGGTGGACCTCGATGTCGAGCGCTAGCGCACGGCAGACAACCCAAGGGCAGGCGGCCGCACGCGCGGAGGGCCGCGTGCCCGCGTCCGTCCGGGGCGTGTTCGCGGGTGTGGTCCGCGCGCACGTGGGGCTGACCGTCCTTCTCGCCCTGTCGGTCGTCGCGACGGTGGTGACGTCGCTCCTGCCGCCGCTCGTGCTCGCGCGGGTGGTCGACGCCATTGCGGGCGCGCGCCGCGGCTCCACGGCGTGGCTTGCCGGCCCGCTCGCGGGACTCGCGGCCGCCTACCTGGCGCTCGTGGTGCTGCAGGGGGCCGCCGGGGCCGCGCAGGAGGGCGCCATCGCCGTGTTCGGCCAGAAGGTCACGCACGCGCTGCGCTCCGGCATGGCGGCCAAGCTCGACCGCCTGCCCGCCGACTACTTTGTGCGCAACGCCGCGGGCGCCACTACGTCGCGCCTGGTAAACGACGTGGACGCCGTGGAGGCGCTCTTCGCGTCCGGCGTCGTGGGCATGGTGGGCGACCTCTGCCAGGTCGTGGGCATCGTGGGCATCGTCTGGTGGCACAGCGTGGGGCTGGGCGTCGTGCTCGCGGTGTCGCTCCCGCTCATGTTCGCCTACACGCGCCATGTGCAGCGCGCGACGCTGGCCGCGCAGACGGACGACCGCGTCGCCGTGGCGCAGGCCAACGAGCAGATACCGGAGACCCTGCGGACGCTCCGCACCATCCGCCAGCTGGGCCGGCAGGCCTTCATGGCGCGCCGGTACGCCGGCGCCGTCGACCGCGCCTTCGAGGCGCAGGAGCGCTCAAACTTCTACGACTCCGTGTACTCACCCATCGTGATCACCACGAGCTCCGTCGTAATCGGCGTGTCGCTCTCGCTCGCGGCGCAGGGGGCCGGCCTCGGCAGGCTCTTTGGCGTGACGGTGGGCGGCGCCGTGGCCGTGATCTCGTACGTGCAGCAGGTCTTCACCCCGCTTTCGGACATCGGCATGGAGATCCAGTCCATCCAGCAGGCGGCCGCCGGCGTCCGCCGCATCGACGAGCTTCTGGCGGAGCCGGAGGAACCCCTGGCGCCCGTGGCGCCCACGGCGGAGAAGGACGCGGCCCCAGGCGCGACGCCCGACGCCCAGGGCGTCCCTGCCGTGGCCGTGAACCACGTGACGTTTGCCTACCCGGGCCAGCCGCCCGTGCTGCGGGACTTCTCCCTCGCGGTGGCCCCCGGCGAGCATGTGACCCTGGTGGGCCGCACGGGCGCGGGCAAGAGCACAGTGCTCAAGCTGCTGCTGGGGCTGTACCACCCGCAGAGGGGCGAGGTCCGCGTGCTGGGACGCCCGGCCGGGTCCATCCCCGCCGCGGAGCGCCGCCGCAGCTACGGCTATGTGGAGCAGGACTTCCGCGAGGTGCCGGGCACCGTGTACGACCAGGTGGCCCTGGGCGACCCCTCCGTCACGGACGCGCAGGTGGACGCCGCGCTCAAAACGGTGGGCCTGGGCGACGTGGTGGCCGCCCTCCCCCAGGGCGCCCGCACGCCCTTTGGCGAGGCGTCCTTCTCGCAGGGGCAGCGCCAGCTGCTCAACGTCGCGCGCGCCATCGTCTGCGACCCGGGCCTGCTCCTTCTGGACGAGGTCACGGCCAACCTGGACTCCGCCACGGAGCGGCAGGTCATGGGCGCCCTCATGGCCGCAAGCGACGGCAGGACCGTCGCGTCCGTCTCCCACCGGCTCTTCGAGCGGCAGGGCGGCCGCCTCGTGCGCGTGGGAGCAGCGCTATAGTTGCCCCAGGCAGGCACTTCGGCCTGTCGCAAGACGTAAGGAGCGGCACATGGGCAACGCGGGCGCGCCCGCAGAGGGCGAGAAGAACGACGGCTTTGGACTGGAAGGCATCCGCAAGATAACGGTGGCGGGCGCCGGCACGATGGGGCACTCGATGGCGCAGCGCTTTGCGCAGTACGGGTACGAGGTGACGCTCTGGAACCACCGCCAGCCCACGCTCGACCGCGCGCGCGAGGCCATCGCGCGCGACACGCAGAACCTCGTGGACCAGGGCGACCTCTCGGCGGCGGAGCGCGACGCCCTTCTCGCCCGTATCGCCTACACCACGGAGGACTCCGCGTTTGAGGGCTGCGACCTGCTGGTCGAGAACATCGTGGAGAACCTGGACGCCAAGCTCGCGTTCTACCGCGAGGCGTCGCCGCTCGTGCCGGCGGGCGCCATCATCGCCACCAACACATCGGGCCTCTCCATCAACAAGCTGGCCACGGCCGTCACGGGCCCGGAGCGCTTCCTGGGCATGCACTGGTTCAACCCGCCCGCGCTCATCCCGCTGATCGAGATCATCCGCAACGACGCCACCCGCGACGACGTGGCGCAGGCCGTCTTCGACCTCAGCCTCGCCATCGGCAAGAAGCCGGCCCTGGTGCAGAGGGACGTGCCCGGCTTTGCCGCCAACCGCATCCAGCTCGCCGTGCTGCGCGAGGCCTGCGACCTCGTGAGCCGCGGCGTCATATCCGTGGACGGGATCGACGCGGTCATGAAGTACGGCCTGGGCTTCCGCTGGGCGGTGCTCGGCCCGCTCGAGACCGCCGACTTCGGCGGCCTGGACACCTTCGACCACATCGCGGAGTACCTGGTCCCGGACCTCTGCGACAGCCACGACGTCCCCGCCCTTCTCCACCGGCACTACGAGGCCGGCGAGCTGGGCGTCAAGACCGGGCGCGGCTTCCACGACTACTCCGGCGACAAGGCCGCGCTCGCCACGTCCGAGCGCGACCGCAAGCTCCTGGCCGTGTATCATGCACTGTATGGCGAGAAGGACAGGACGAGCGAGTAGCGCCCCCGTCCCGACCGCAGGCGGCGTCCCAAAGGAGGAGCCATGGCGGCATCCCACCCCACCCCCGGCAGCAACGGCGACGTGTACGTTCCCTACGCCGACCGCACGGGAAACGAGTCCATCGTCTACTTCACGCGCGACCTTTCCGCCGCGGGCCTGCAGCGGGCCTACGAGATGGTGGGCGGCCGCGTCCACGGCAAGGTGGGCCTCAAGCTCCACACCGGCGAGCAGCACGGGCCCAACATCATCCCGCGCCCGTGGGTGAAGGAGCTGCGCGAGGCCGAGCCCGAGCTTGCGGACAGCAACATCGTCGAGACCAACACCTACTACGCGGGCGACCGCTACACCACCGAGCAGCACCGCAAGACGCTCGAGGTCAACGGCTGGACGTTCTGCCCCGTGGACATAATGGACGAGGCCGGCACCGCCGACCTGCCCGTGCGCGGCGGCAAGTGGTTCAACCACATGAGCGTGGGCAACGGCATGCTCGACTACGACTCGCTCGTGGTCCTCACGCACTTCAAGGGCCACACGCAGGGCGGCTTTGGCGGCTCCAACAAGAACATCGGCATCGGCTGCGCCGACGGCCGCATTGGCAAGAAGATGATCCACACCTGGCCCGGCGCCGGCCAGTGGAGCATTGCCAAGGAGGAGTTCATGGAGCGCATCAGCGAGTCCTCCAAGGCCACGGTCGACTTCTTCAGCAGCGACGGCCGCGCCATCACCTACGTCAACGTGATGCGCAACATGAGCGTGAGCTGCGACTGCGAGGGCGTCCACGCCCAGCCCGTCGTGACGCCCAACGTGGGCATCCTCTCCTCGCTCGACATCCTGGCCATCGACCAGGCCTGCGTCGACATCGTGTACGCCATGCGCGAGGACCAGCACCACGACCTGGTGGAGCGCATGGAGAGCCGCCACGGCCAGCGCCAGCTCTCCTACATGAAGGAGCTGGGCATGGGCAACGACCGCTACGTGCTGATCGACCTGGACGACCCGGCCATGCCGCGCATCCACCCCGAGGACTGCGTGCAGGACCTCAAGCCGTTCGAGGGCTAGGGCCAGGGCCATAGCCAGCGGTCGCCACGGGACGGCCGCGACAACAGGCAACGCCACGGGCCGCCGACGCAACCACGCCGGCGGCCCGACTCTTTTGCGGATGTGTGAATTCCCACCCACGCGCTGGGTTTATTGGTACCATGTCACGCAAGGCGCGCGGCGCGGGCAAGCGCGATGGCGCCGCAGCAGAGAAGATCGACCGTCCGTTGGGAGGCCTGGGCATGACGTGTAACGGCGCAACCTGTCGCAACCGCCGCTGTCATAGCGGCGCCGCACGCCACGCGTGCGAAACCCAGGCCTAGCGAGCCGGCGGGTAGCCCCGCCGCACCCAACGGAAGGATCCAAGCCCATGTGCGAGCTCTTCTCCATCAA
The DNA here is from genome assembly GCA_003862195.1 of Coriobacteriaceae bacterium. Taxonomy (GTDB): domain Bacteria; phylum Actinomycetota; class Coriobacteriia; order Coriobacteriales; family Atopobiaceae; genus Parafannyhessea. Next base: position 8,054 of record QOUO01000043.1, read on the forward strand.
CTCCAACGTCCCCGTGAGGGCCAACGCCTACCTTCGGGAGTTCTTCTCACACAGCGTGAACAACCCCCACGGCTGGGGCATATCCTGGCGCAGCGGCGACCCGTGCGACGAGTCGTCCGTCACGCTCGTCCGCGAGGGCAAGCGCGCCATCGACTCGGACCTCAACTGGAAGGTCCTGGGCGCACCCATCGAGCAGACGCACGTCCTGGCGCACATTCGCTACGCCACCGGCACGGACACGGCCGAGCGCAACTGCCACCCGTTCCTCACCTGCGACCTCAGCGGGCGCTACTGGACCATGATCCATAACGGGATCCTCTTCAACGAGGGCATGACCTTCCCGTACGAGGCGCGCACGGAGGGCGAGACGGACAGCGAGCGCATGGCCGCGTTCCTGACGGACGTGGTGGACGAGGCTTACATGCGCGGCGCGGCGCCCACGTTTGACACGCGCTTCGACGCGCTGGCCGGCGCCATCGCGCAGCTGGCCAACCGCAACCGCGTCAACACCATCATCGACGACGGCGAGTACACCTACGTGCACACCAACACGTCCACGCCCACGCTCTTCTGGCGCGAGCTTATGGGCGAGAAGGACGCGCGCGCCATCGTCGTGAGCACCACGCTGCTCGGCGGCGACCGCGAGGCCGCGGCCTGGAAGCCTGTGCCCGGCAACCGCCTGATAGCTCTGCGCGACGGCAGGCTCGTGCGCACCTCCGCGCCGCACGGCTACCAGTTCTGCGAGGCCATCCTGGAGCTGCAGCGCAAGATGGGCGTGCGCCCCGAGGACTACGTGGCGTAGCTACCTAAAGGACGCGGACTCCGCGCCGTCCACCTGCACGTCCGTGCCATAGAACGCCTCCAGCGCGGCAATGCCGTAGGCCGTGTCGCGCGCGCCCGCGGTCTCGTAGCTGGAGTGCATGGCCAGCTGCGGCAGGCCCACGTCCACGGCGTGCACGCTCACCTGCGTGTTGGAAAGGTTGCCCAGCGTGGAGCCGCCCGCCATGTCGCTCCGGTTGGCAAACGTCTGCACGGGCACGCCCGCACGACGACAGAGCTCCGCCATGACCGCGCGGCTGAAGGCGTCCGTCGTGTACTTCTGGTTTGCGGCCTCCTTGATCACGATGCCGTGGTTGAGGAGCGCGCGGTTGGCGTCGTCGCTCTTCTCCGCGTGGTTGGGATGCACCGCGTGCGCGTTGTCGCAGCTCACCAGGAAGGACTTGGCCACCGCGCGGGCCAGGTCCTCGTCGCCCTTGCCCAGCGCGCCGTTGACGCGGCGCAGCGTATCGCGCAGGAAGGTGGAAAGCGCGCCCTGCTTGGTGTTGGAGCCGACCTCCTCGTTGTCAAAACACGCGAGCACGCTCACGTCATGCGGGTTGTCCGCCGCGAGGAACGCCTTGAGCGAGACGAAGTCGCACTGCAGGTCGTCCAGCTTGGGCGAACTCACGAACTCGTTGGCAAAACCCCACACGCGGCCCTCCTGGCGGTTCACCAGAAAGAGGTCGCGCGCCACCACGTCGGCCGGGTCCACGCCCAGCGCCTCCGCGACCATGCGGTCAAAGTCGCCGCGCTTGAGCTCGCCCGCGCTGAAGAGCGGGCACAGGTCCACCTGGCGGTTGAACGCGTAGCCCTTGTTGACGTCGCGGTTCATGTGGACGGCCAAGCTCGGGATGAGCAGCACGTCGCGGTCGAGGCTCAGCAGGCGGCTCCGCACGCCGTCGCCCTCGCGCACGAGCACGCGGCCCGCCACGCTAAGCGGGCGGTCCAGCCAGGTGTAGTCAATCATGCCGCCGTAGCCCTCAACGTCCAGGCGCAGGTACTCCGCCGGACCCTCGAGCTCCGCCACGGACTTCACCTTGTACGTGGGCGAGTCCGTGTGCGAGGCGCACATCTGAAAGTGATAGCTGTCCAGCTGCTCGCCCACGCGCCACGCGATGAGGCTCGAGCCGTTGCGCACCGTGTAGTACAGCCCGCCGCGCTCCACGCGCCACGGCTCGCCCTCGGTAAGGTACGTCGCGCCCGCCGCGTCCAGGTACGAGCGCAGCGTGTCCACGGTGTGGAACATGCTGGGGCTCCTGCGAATGAACTCGACCAGCTCCTTGGAGGTCTCTACGTCGTCCATGTGTCTCCTCGATCCCGCCGCCGCGCGCCCGCGCCGCGGCCCCTGTGTTGTGCCCCGTGAGCATAGCACGCCGCACGCCGGCAGGCCGAACGCCGCGCGTCCCAAATGCCTACACTGGACGCAGCGGGACGTGCCGCACGGCATCACACACGGTGCCACGTCCCAGCATCGGCCCAGCTCACGTCACGCAAAGGAGAAGAACGTGCGCATCGTCCTCGCATCAGACTCCCTCAAGGGAACGCTCTCCACGGACGACACCGCGGAGCTTCTCCGCGCTGCCGCCACGCGCCACCTGCCGGACGCCACCTGCGTAGCCGTCCCCATGGCCGACGGTGGCGAGGGCACGGCCGAGGTCCTCGCGCGCGCCTGCGGGGGCACCATGCGCACGGCGGACGCCCACGACGCGCTGGGCCGTCCCATCACGGCACGCTACGCGCTCCTGCCCCACGGCGAGGCCGTGATCGAGATGGCGGCCGCGGCGGGCCTCCCCCAGCTCGCGCCGGACGAGCGCGACCCGGAGCGTGCCTCCACCTATGGCGTGGGCGAGCTGGTGCTCGACGCGCTGGACCACGGCGCCACGAGCCTGACCCTGGCCCTGGGCGGCAGCGCCACCAACGACGGCGGCGCGGGCTGCATGCGCGCGCTCGGCTTTGGCCTGCTGGATGCAACCGGCCGCGCGTTCGAGGGCCGCGGGTGCGACCTGGCGCGCCTCGCGCGAATCGACTGCGCGCACGCGGATGCGCGCCTCGCGCACCTGTCCGTCACCGTCATGTGCGACGTGGACGCGCCGCTCTTGGGCCCAGGCGGGGCCACCATGGTCTACGGCCCGCAAAAGGGTGCGGACGCGGCGGCGCTAGCGCGGCTGGAGGTGGGCATGGCCAACTACGCGCGCGTGCTCAAGGCCACGTTTGGCCAGGACTTCGACGTCCCCGGCGCCGGCGCGGCCGGCGGCATGGGCGCCGGGTGCCTGGCGTTTTTGGGTGCGCGGCAGCAGAGCGGCATCGTGCGCGTGCTCGAGCTCGTGCACTTTGACGAGCTTCTGGCCCACGCGGACCTCGTCGTCACCGGGGAGGGCCGGCTCGACGCCCAGACGGCCCACGGCAAGGTGGTCGCCGGCGTGGCCGCGGCCTGCGCGCGGGCGCACGTGCCCTGCGTGGCCGTCGTGGGCTCTATCGCGCCCGGCGCCACGCCGCCCGCGGGCCTCGCGGCCACCTTCCCCACGGCGAGCGGCCCCATCACGCTCGACTACGCCCTCGCCCACGCGCGCGAGCTCTATGCCGCAACGGCGGAGCGGCTCTTCTCGACCATCGCCCTCGGGCGCTCGCTCGGCGGCATCCGCGCCGCGCCAAGGTGCTAACCTAGTGCCTTACAAGACTCACGTTAGGACACGCAATGAACCTCGCTCAGGCAATAGAGCACGCAAACGCACTGGCATTCCCCGGCTTCCTCACGGACGACCAGGCGCTCACGGACGAGCGCCGCAAGAACGAGGAGGCCGTGGGGCTGCTGCTCGACGCGTGGAAGTCCGCGCCGGCGGGACAGGAGCCCTTCTCCTTCGGCCTCATCCAGTCGCTCGCGGACCAGAACCGCATCATCTGCGACAAGTACGGCGCCGCGCGCCTGCGCAACGACTCCAACGACTTCAGCCTCGCACGCAAGCTTTCCGACGAGGACCTCGTCCGTGCCGTCGCCACCATGCAGCATAGGGACGAGAAGGACGTGGCCGCCTCGGCCGGACCCATGCTCCAGGACCTGGGCGTCGCGTACACGGAGGCCCCCGTGTCCGGCACGATCATGGGAATCGACCTCGAGACCACGGACCGCTACCCAGACCGCGGCTACATCATCAACCTGGGCATGGAGTTCATGGAGCTTTCGCCCAAGGCCAAGCCGCACGACGGGCACACGGCCTACTTTGGCATCCCCTCGCTGTACGCGGAGGCGGGCGTGCCGCTGAGTGACATCCACCACATCACCTGGGACGACCTCAAGGGCAAGACGCCCTTCCGCGAGGCGCGGCGCGAGCAGGAGGCGCTCCTCACGGCGTTCAAGACGTTCCCGATCATGGCGCACAACGCGGCCTTCGAGGACTCGTGGCTCACGCTGCACCTGGACGGCTACGCCGAGGCGCGCAAGGCCGGCCAGATCGTGGTGATCGACTCGCGCGACATCTGCCGCCGCGTGGACCCGGACTACAAGACCCTCCCCCACGACTCGCGCCCTGCCGCGCTGGAAAGCTGGGCAAAGCGCCGCGGCGTGCTCACCGGCGCGGAGTCGGAGGTGCACCTTGGACTCGACGACGTGGACCTCATGTTCAAGACGGTCCAGGCCGAGTTCAAGGAGCGCAACATGTTCGCGTAGCGCCGCCTGCCGCCGCTGGCACTACTCCACCAGGATCGCGTCGCGGCCAAACACGTAGATGCGCGTCTCGTACGGGCGCAGCGTCAGCTGGTTGGCGTCGTCCGTCCCGGCGTCCTGCACGTAGTAGTTGGAAAGCGCCAGCGTGCCGCCCGTCAGGTTGCCGTACGAGTCTGGCACGCCAAACGTGACGGGGTCCTTGGAAAACGAGCACATCACCAGCAGCCGCGACCACTGCGATTCGCGCGCGTACACGTACACCTTCGTGCTCGCGCGCTTGAACTCGTGGTAGCGGCCGTTGCGCACCACGGGCAGCAGCCGGCGCAGCCTGATGGCGTGACGATAGAAGTTCAGCGGGGACATGAGGTTCTTCTCCTCGTCCTCCACGTTCACCACGTCGTGGTTGGGGTTCACGGGCATCCACGGCTCCACGTCGCCCAGCTCGGGCGAGAAGGACGCGTTCTGCCGCGCGGACCACTGCATGGGCGTGCGCGCGTTGTCTCGGGTCGCGCGCGAGACCACGGCCATGGCCTCGTCAGGCGTCTTGCCGCCCTTGACCAGCGCGTCGTAGTGCGCGATGGCCTGCGGGTCCTTGAGCTCGTCCGCGCTCGTGAGGTGGGCGTTGGTCATGCCCAGCTCCTGGCCCTGGTACACGAAGGGCGTCCCCTGCTGAAAGAGGTAGCTCGCGGCCAGCGCCGTGGCGGACTCCACGCGCAGGTCCTCGCTGCCGTAGCGGCTCACCACGCGCGGGTGGTCGTGGTTCTCCAGGTAGAGCGTGGGCCACGCCTTGCCGTCAAAGGTCTCCTGCCAGTCCGCAAACGCGCGTTTGAGCTTGCGGAGAGAGAACGGCCTGGGCAGGTACTCGGAGTACATGCAGTCCGCGGCCATGTGGTCAAAGCCAAACACCAGGTCGAGCGGACGGTCGCCCGAGGACTGGCGCCTCACCAGACGAAGTGCCTTGCGTGCGGGCATCATGGGTGTCTCGCCCACCACCATGCAGTCGTAGCCGTCAAGCACGTCGCGGCGGAACTGCACCAGGTACTGCAGCAGGTGCGGGCCAAAGTTGTAGAGCCTGAGCCCGCGGCTGCCCGGCAGCGCCAGGAAGTCATCCGGAAGCTTCTTGGGCTTGCTGATGAAGCCGATCACGTCCTCGCGGAAGCCGTCCACGCCCCGGTCCAGCCAGAAGCGCATGATCTTCTCGACCTCCTGGCGCACGGCGGGGTTGTCCATGTTCAGGTCCGGCTGGCGCTTGTCAAACAGGTGGAGGTAGTACTCGTCCAGGGACTCCACGTACTCCCACGCGCTGCCGCCCACCAGGCTGTCCCAGTTGTTTGGCGGCATCAGCTGGCCGTCGCGCCCCTTGCGGCCCTTCCGGAAGAAGTAGTAGTCGTGATAGGGCGAGTCCGCGTCCGCCAGAGCCTGCTTGAACCACTCGTGCTCGCTCGAGGTGTGGTTGATCACCAGGTCCATAATCACGCGCAGCCCGCGGTCGTGCGCGCCCTGCAACACCTTGTCAAAGATGTCCAGATCGCCCAGATCCGGGTCGATGGACGTGTAGTCGCTCACGTCGTAGCCAAAGTCCGCGTTGGGCGAGGGCGTCAGCGGGCTAAACCAGATGCCCGTCACCCCCAGGGACTTGATGTAGTCGAGCTTCTGGTACACGCCCCACAGGTCGCCGATGCCGTCGCCGTTGCCGTCGCAAAAGCTCCGCGGCCATATCTGGTAGAACACCATGTCCTTGTACCATTCGCTTCGAGCCATGAGGCCCCTCCTTATGAACAGCCCACCGGGACCGGGCACGGCTGCCGCCGCGGGCGCCAGGCGATGGGCGCCCGATCCGGTCCCTCTATGGGCGATTAAGTCTTGCTCTCCATTTTGGTTCCGTCGCCCAAAATTGCAATATAGGTTTCGTGTACAAAAAAGGGGCGAGAAGAACAATCCTTCTCGCCCCTAACCTCTTATGTAGCGGAGCCAATCCGCGTGACTATTAGTGTGGTATCTCTCCTTAATCGGCCACCCCCTACCGGGGTGTGGCACCACCTACGGGAAACAGCGGGCGCCTTGCCCGCGCACATCAAAACTTTGGTCTCACCCTCTAGCTGGTCCCAAACCGCGGGACATCCCATATTCCCAAGAGCTTGCGACCGCCCTCGCGGTAAACGCACAGGCTCGAAAAGAATCCCTACTGGGTCAAGGCGGGAACGCGCCAACCATCGCCATCTTCCGGGTAAGCTCGAAGCCTGGCGAGCGTCCCTCCCGTACGTCTGCCTTCCGGATCCCAGCTGTGCGCCCACAATCTGGGTCACGACCGCGGTGCCCAAACGCTACCGCCCATCAGGAGAGCCTAGTGATCCTTGGGCAGACGTACTGAATGGCAGTCATCTAAGCCCATTGGAATCACCTCCAAAATCCTGGTCGCCACCCTGGCGGCCTTTCCAACTGTCCTCATTCTACCCGCGGCGGCCCGTTATATGCAAACGGACGGATACTTTTTTGTTTCGAGCAAATGTACAGGTCAGCAGCCCGATAAGCACCCGACACTAGCGCGGCTTTCTGTGCGTCAGATGCCATCCGCCGCAGATTTCGCACTTGTATGCATAGAGCTGCGGCGCGTCCTTGCGGCTCGCACCGTGCGACGCGGCCTTCTTTGCCTCCGCCTTGGACTCGTAGCGCCGCTTGCGCGCGCAGGCGTGGTACTCATGGTCGTGCACCTTGCCCGCGTCCACGGCCTGGCCGTGTATGACGCGCCCCGCGGTGGAGTGTCCCTGGCTCTGGCCGGCACCGTGACGATGGCTCATGCCTCGTCACCGGAGGCCGCGTCCTTCTCGCCCTTCTTGCGCTTCTTGCCCTTCTTGCCCGACTTGTGCCCCTTGGACTTCTTGCCCTTCTTGCCCTTGCCGGGCTTGCTAGACTTTTTGTCCCTGCCTTTGGCGTCGCCCGCGGGAAGCGGCACGTCCGGGTTCCACGCGCGGTGCAGCGTGCGGCTCATGA
>QOUO01000044.1 GCA_003862195.1 Coriobacteriaceae bacterium
TGCACCGTGGTGCCACGGTGGTTGGCGTCCAGCACCTGCTGGCGCGTGGACTGGATGCCAACCTGGATCTTGGTGCAGCCCAGCTTGCGGAAGAGCGTGAGGCTCTGCGGCGTGATGGCGTCGGGCCGCGTCTCGATCACGAGGCCGACCACGCGATGGGCCGCGGTCTCGTTGCGGCGCTGCTCGGCCGCGAGCTCGTCCGCGGTCGCATGCATTATTGCGGCTGCCTGCCTAAAGCGCTCGCTCTTCTCGCCCCAGGGGTCCTCGTTTGTGGGAACGCTGCCGTACAGGCGCGCGAAGGCCTGGTTGTAGGTCAGGAGGCCCGCGTTGACCAGCTGCTGCTCCGGCGCCACCTCGCGCGCGAGCGTGACCGGGTCGTTGGAGATGCCGAGCTTCCGGTAGTGGTCGCGGCGCGCCTCGAGCTCCGGCGTGGGGACGGGCCAGCTGTTGAGCGCGCGGAAGAGCTCGCGCACGAACCAGAGCTGGTAGGACTCCGGGTAGTCGCTCCACGTGCCGCCCAACACGATGAGCTCGACCTTGTCCACGGAGTGGCCCATCTGGTGCAGCGCCGTGAGCCGCGTGGTGACCTGCAGGAATGGGTCGAAGTAGTTTTGCTCCGCGCGCTGGCAGGCGGGCTCGTCTGCCAGATAGCTTTTTGGCATGCGGAGGTCGTTGGGGCAGTACACGCACCGGCCGGAGCACGGGTGCGGCCGCGTGAGCACCGTGATGGTGGCCACGCCGGACGCCGTGCGGCGCGGCTTCATGCGCAGGGTACGCAGCAGCCGCCGCTCGAGCGCGGGGTCAACGCCCCACGCGCGCCAGCGGTCCGGCTCCTCCTGCTTGACGCGCAGGTAGAAGGGCAGAATGTAGCGCTTGGAGAGGTGCTTGGCGTTGTTGGAGATGCCGCGGTTGTGCCGGCGGACGATGCGGTCCAGGTCGAGCGGGCCGAGCGAGCCCTCGCCCGGCAGGTCGGGCAGGCGGCGCAGCGCGTCAAGTATGTCGAGCAGCAGGTCTTCCATGTGGCTAGGCGTCCTCCGACTCGTACAGAACCTTGCCGTCGCGCGCAATCTCCCGGCGAAGCTCGTCCGAGACGTGCCCGTCCAAGTTGACGATGTCCAGCTCGAGCAGGCTCCAGAGTTCGTCCTGCAGGCGGTCGTACAGCGCATAGAAATCCGGGCAGCCCTCAATCGCCAGGTCGATGTCGCTCTTGGGGCGGTTGGTGCCGCGCGCCCGCGAGCCAAACAGGATGACGCGCCTGGCACCGGCCTCGCGCGCGAACTCGGCAATCTGCCGATACACGTCCTCTATCGGCACGCTGCCGCGCGGGACGGAGGAGTCCGGCCCACGTAGGAAGTCCTTCTCGCCCAGAGGCGTGGCAGCGCGCGGCATGGGCTAGCGCCCCTCGGGGATGATCTCGATGCGCTGGCCCTCGGGGTCGCAGATAAAGTAAAGGCCCATGGCCGGGTTCTCGAAGTCGATGCAACCCATCTGCTGGTGCAGCTTGTGGTAGGCGTCAAAGTCGTCCACCACAAAGGCGATGTGCTGGTCGCGACCGCCGTTGTCGTACGGCTCCGTGCGACCGCGGTTCCACGTGAGCTCGAGCTGGAACGGGCAGCCGTCGGCCTCCATGAACGTGTTGGTCCACGAGCCGTCCGCGGGGCCGATCTCGCGCACAACGTGGAAGCCCAGCGCCTTCTGGTAGAACTCGATGGTCTTCTGCTTGTCCAGCACGTGCGTGCAGCGGTGCACAAAGCGAGCCTTCATGTCGGTTTCCTTCCGTCGGGATGGGCGTTGCGGGTTTCCGTCCCATCATACCCCGCGGGCGAGAAGGACGCCCGCGCCGGCGGGAGCCGGGCGCTGTGGCGATGGGGTTACTGGCGCGGGGACTCGTCCTTCTCCCCCGCGGCCTCGGCAGCGGCGCAGGCAGGGCACACGCCGCGGAAGATGAGCTGGTGGTCGAGGACCTGCCAACCGGTCTTGGCGGACACGCTTGCGTCTAGCTTTGGGTCGTCCGCCGCGAGCGGGACGTCCACCACGGAGCCGCAGCGCACGCACACCATGTGCGGGTGCACGTCGCGCCGCAGGTCAAAGTGCTCGACGCCCGGCGCCTTGATCGAGAGGATCTGGCCCTCCTGCGCCAGGAGGTGCAGGTTGCGGTAGACCGTGGCCTGGCTCACGCGCGGGTCGCGGGCGCGGACGGCCTCGTATATCTGCTCAGCCGTGGGATGGTCGCAGCGCGAGCGGACCTCGTCCAGCACCATCTGGCGCTGTCTTGTGTTGCGTCGCGCAGGGGCGTGGGCGCGCGTTCTTCTCTCTTCCATTTCCGGCTCCAAAAAAATCCGATTTGCTATTGACACGGGGTCATTTACGGCAATAATGATAATCGTTTTCGTTAGGAAAGGAAAACAATAGGAAGGAATCACCATGAAGTTTGTTTGCCCCGTTTGCGGTTACGTTGAGGAGATCGACGGCGACGAGCTGCCCGCGGACTACAAGTGCCCCCAGTGCGGCTGCCCCGGCTCCAAGTTCACCAAGCAGGCTGACACCCTGACCTGGGCTGCCGAGCACGTCGTGGGCGTTGGCAAGCTCGAGGGCGTCCCCGAGGACATCGTCGAGGACCTGCGTGCCAACTTCAACGGTGAGTGCTCCGAGGTTGGCATGTACCTTGCGATGAGCCGCGTCGCCATGCGCGAGGGCTATCCCGAGGTTGGCATGTACTATCGCCAGGCTGCCTTTGAGGAGGCCGACCACGCCTCCCGCTTTGCCGAACTGCTGGGCGAGGTCGTGACCGACTCCACCAAGAAGAACCTCGAGATGCGCGTCGAGGCCGAGAACGGCGCGACCGCCGGCAAGACCGACCTGGCCAAGCGCGCCAAGGCCGCGAACCTGGACGCCATCCACGACACCGTGCACGAGATGGCTCGTGACGAGGCTCGCCACGGCAAGGCGTTCGCTGGCCTGCTCAAGCGCTACTTTGGCGAGTAACCGCTGGTAGATTGACTGTTTGAGTCCACGCGACTCTATTGGGACCCGCTGGCTGGGCTGCATGCCCGGCCAGCGGGCCCCATTCTTGTGTGACGCACGTCTCGTCCTGCGGAGCCATTACCAAAGGCCGTTCAACGGTAACCAGGGAACCACGATCGACGGGTCAGTTCGGTCGGTCCGAATAGATTCGGTCACCATTTAGTTTTCTTGGCGAAATGGGTGTTTTGGAAATCCGCGGAGTGTCAAATCAGGCCTCCAAACGCACAGAAGACCTCTCCCAGCTGAGAAATGATGGCGTTCTAGGTGTTTTCGAGTCGATTCCGATGCTCTCGCGGTGTAATTCCATAAGAAATAGAACTACAAAACACCCAGAACGCCATAAATTTTCAATGGAGGCTAAAAGTACCTAGCCTTGGGCCTCGTCCTCCCCGTCGCTCGGCGCCGGCGTGATGGCCTCGCGGTCGCGCTCGCCCGTGCGGATGCGCACCGCGCGCTCCACGGGGTACCAGAACACCTTGCCGTCGCCCGGCTCGCCCGTGCGGGCCACCTTCACGATGGCGTCCGTCGCGACCTGCGCCCAGTCCTCGTTGGATACCACAATCTCGAACTTGACCTTGGGCAGCATGTTCATCGAGACCTTGCTGCCGCGGACCAGGTGCGTGTAGCCCAGCTGCGTGCCGCAGCCCATGACCTGGCTCACCGTGATGCCGCGCACGTCCACGGCGCGCAGGGCCTCCTTCACGTCCTCGAGCTTCTCCTCGCGAACTATTGCCTCGACCTTGATCATCGCTCTTCTCCCTTGCGCTTGCCTGCCGTGCCGCGCGACGTCGCGAGGGCGCCGCCACCGCATAGCTTAGTCGTCAAGCCCCGTGAACGAGGGGTAGGCCCGCTCGCCGTGCTCGGACAGGTCGAGCCCGACGCGCTCCTCGTGCTCGCTCACGCGCAGGCGGTCGTGGCAGCACACGCGCACGAGCGCGATGCACACCAGCGTGCCAAGCACCGCCCACACGATGGTAACCACAATGGAGAGGAGCTGCGCGCCCAGCAGGTTGGCGCTGCCAAACACCAGGCCGTTCCAGCGCAGCGCGGGGTTGACCGCCTTGCTCGCGAAGAGCCCCGTGGCGATGCCGCCCCAGATGCCGCCGATGCCGTGGCAGCCAAACGCGTCCAACGCGTCATCGTACCCAAAGTGCAGCTTCATGCGAGAGCAGGTGAGGTAGCAGATCACGCTGCCCACAAATCCGATGGGGATGGCCGCCCACAGCGGCACAAAGCCACAGCCGGGCGTGATGGCCACCAGGCCGATGACAAGTCCCGTGCAGGCACCCACAAGGGTGGGCTTGTCGGAAAGGATCACGTCCATCATCATCCAGGCAAGCTCGGCCGCCGCGCAGGAAAGCGCCGTGGTCGCAAAGGCGTGCACCGCCAGGCCGTTGGCCGCAAGGGCGCTGCCAGCGTTGAAGCCAAACCAGCCAAACAGCAGCATGGTCGCGCCGATGGCCACCAGCGGCACGTTGTGGACTCGGTAGTTAACGTTCTTATAGCCGATGCGCCGGCCCAGGAACACGCACAGCACGAGGCCGGAGACCCCGGAGCTGATGTGTACCACGTTGCCGCCAGCAAAGTCCACCGAACCCAGCGCCGCGAGCGCGCCGCCCTGGCCCCACACCATGTGGGCAACGGGATAGTACACGGCAAACGTCCAGAACAGCACGAACAGGAACAGCGCCTTGAAGCGCATGCGTCCCGCGACGGCGCCAGTGACCAGCGCGGGCGTGATGATGGCAAACATCATCTGGAACAGGGCGTATGCCATAAACGGGATGCTCGGCGCGTACGGGCCGATCTTAGTGGTGCTCACGCCGTTCATCATCACGTACTTGAAGCCGCCGATGATGCCGCCGTGGTCCGGCCCGAACGCGAGCGAGAAGCCCACGACCACCCACAGCACCGTCTCGAGCCCGATGGTAAAGACAGACGCAAGAATGTTGTTGACCACGTTTTTGCGTCGGCCCAGGCCGCCGTAGAAAAACGCAAGTCCCGGCGTCATGAACAGCACCAGGGCCGCGCAGATGAGCATGAATCCCGTATCGGCCGCACTCATGGTATCCCCTTCCGCCGTTGGCGAAGCGACCCCATGGTCGTTCAGGTTCGTTGCGCGCCCGTGACGCAACGGTTGCCGCCAGCCTACGATGCCGTGACCATCGCGCGAAGTCGCAGATGTCTGCCGGGGTGGCATAATCTGCATGTGGGCGAGAAGAACGGGGGCGTTATGCAGAAACACGCACGGGGCATGCACCACGAACAGTGGGCGCAGCGCGACATGGGCCTTGCGACGGCGCGCCGGATGAACGAGCTCAACGCGAGGTTCTATCGCGACAACGCGACGTCGTTCAGCCAGACCAGGCAGTCGGGCTGGCCCGGCTGGGAGCGCTGCCTGGCGGAGGCGGGGGCCGCGGGCGGCAGCGTGGCCGCTGCGTCGGCCGACAACGCATCCACATCCGCCACGCGCGTGCTCGACCTCGCGTGCGGCAACCTACGCTTTGCGCGCTACCTTGCGGATGCCTGCAGCGGTCCCGTCAGTTACCTGGGAATCGACAACTGCCCGGAGCTGGGCGCAGGCGTCTCTCCCACGGACTTCCCGTCCGGCTGGCAGCTGCGCACGGCACGGCTCGACGTCGTGGGCGCGCTCCTTTCCGGCACGCTCGCGAGCCAGCTGGATGCCGCGCTCACGCGGGCATGGGGCACGGCGGGCGCCGGTCCCGCAGCCGCCAATCTATCGGTTGTCTTTGGGTTTCTCCACCACGTGCCAACGTTTGCGGCACGGCTCGAGCTGCTTCGCGCGCTGCTTGCGGCAACGGCGCCAGGAGGCACGTGCTGCGTGTCGTTCTGGAGGTTCATGAGCAACGAGCACCTCGCCGCAAAAGCGCACGCCACGACGGAGCGCGGCCTGCGCGAGCTGGGCCTCGCGCCCGGCGACCTGGGGCATGACGACTATTTGCTTGGCTGGCAGGACGTGCCCGGGTCGTATCGCTACTGCCACCACTTCTGCGAGCGGGAGGTCGACGCGCTGCTCGCAGGGCTTGGCGACCAGGCGCAGCCAGTCGCAAGGTTCACGGCGGACGGCCGCTCCGGCGACCTCAACGCATACGTGTTGCTCAGGCGCCTATAGCGCGCGGCTCGTCCTCGTCCGGAATGCTCTGCCAGTCCTGTAGACCCAGGCGCTGGCGTGCCTTGGCCTCCTCGAGGGATATCTTGGGGATGTCGTCCTCAAGGTAGGCGCGAAGCTCGGGGATGCCCTCCCCCGTCGCGTTGTCCACCAGGAAGATGCGCTCGCAGCAGCAGTCCCGCAGCCACTGCCGCACCATGGGGATGTTCGCGTTCGGCTCGTTGATCTTGGTGATGATGCCGATCAGCGGGCGGTTGAGGAACGCGTTGCTGTTGGGCGCGAACAGCGTGAAGGGCTCGTTCGCCGCGATGAGGATTGCCACGACGTCAGACTCGAACGAGAAGCACGCGAGCCCCACGCCCACCTGTTTGGACTCGGAGTACTCGCCTGGCGTGTCGATGGTGTCGCCATCGGCATAGGTGTACTGCGTCTTGTGGTAGTGCAGCTTCTCTCCGCGCAGTGCCTGCGTGAGCGAGGTCTTGCCTGCCTCGCTCCTGCCCATCAAAAACAGTCGCTTCATCCCAACCTACCTGTGGGTCATCTTGCACACGTGAAAGTCGAGTTCGCGATCAAAGTAGTCCAGGATCTCGCTTTCGGCGCTCTCAATCTCCGCTATCGGCCCACATAGTATGAGCGAGCCGTTGAACCGGTCCATAAAGCCCAGCTCCACCGAGCCATGCTTCACGGCGATGTCCGCCGCAACCACGACGGCCTCCCACGGCGTGAAGCGCATGAAGCCCAGCGCCTCGCCCGTGTGGTCCTCGCCCGCGTGCGTGCCGATGTCAAGGCCGAGCGTCTCGCACGTCCGGCGCGCGGACGTCCCCATCACGTGCGCGAGGTCGATCTCGCGACCGGGCACGCGCACGCGCGTGATGCGGTACTCGCCATTCTCGTCGCGCGGAGGGTTCCCGTGGAACACCTCATCGAAGAACTCCTGCCTTGTGATCCTCTGCCTCGCCATGGCTGGCCTAGCGCTTCGTGACCTTGCAGGTCACGTATCCCAGCGTGTCGTGGAAGAACTCGACGACTTCCGTGATGGCCGTCGTGACGTCCGCGATTTCGCCGCTGATGATCATAGTGCCCGTGAAGCGGTCCGCAAAGCCCAGGTAGACGTCCGCGCTCTTGACCGCGATGTCGGACGCGATGACCGCCGACTCCGGCGGCGTGATGTTCATGATTCCCAGCGCGCTCGTGTCGTAGTCCACCGACGGGTTGAGGCCCAGCTTAGTGTAGATGATGGGCTCCGGACCTCCGATGACGTGGGCAAGGGTGATCTCCTTGCCGGAGACGGTCTCTTGTACGACGCGAATCTGGCCCTGATCGTTGTCCACGCTCACGACCTCCGTTTCTAAGTAGCTCAGTCGCTCTTCTCTTTCTTAAGGGATTACCTCTTGTGAGTGTCAAGCACCCCATCGCTCAATGGCAAGGGTGGCCCTCCCAGTGCATGCGAAGGGCCACCCACCCAGGGAGCAAAGGATGGCGAGAAGAACGTGGACGTGGCGGTTCGAGGGAACCGCCGTGTCCGTGGGTCCGTCCTAGCCGTTGTAGGCGTCGCGATACAGGTTCACGAGGTCCTGCTTCGAGACGGGGCGCGGGTTGGTCGGGGTGCAGCGGTCGTGCGTGGCGGCCTCGGCCATGTCGCCCACGTGCTCCTCGAACGCGGTCGCGTCGATGGTGCCCAGGTCCGCCAGGGTGTCCTCGATGTGGAGCTCCTTGCGCAGGTCGATGACCTTCTTGAGGAACTCGTCGGCGTCGGCCATGCCCAGCTCGTGGGCGAGGCGGTTGTAGGGCTCGCGGTACTTGTCCTCGGACATGTGGAAGCGCATCACGTAGGGCAGCAGGATGGCGTTCAGGCGACCGTGGGCCACGTGGAAGCGGCCGCCCAGGGCGTGGGCCAGGCTGTGGTTGATGCCAAGGCCGGCGTTGGTGAAGGCGATGCCCGCGACGCAGGAGGCCTCGGCCATGCGGCCGCGGGCCCTCATGGCGTCGCCGTCGTGGTAGACCGTGGGAAGGTCCTGGAACACGATGCGCAGCGCCTTGACGGCCAGCGCGTCCGTGAAGGTAGTCGCCTGGTTGCTCACGTACGCCTCCATGGCGTGGGTGAGCACGTCCATGCCCGTGTCCGCCGTGATCTTGGGCGGAACGGAACGGGTGAACTCGGCGTCGAGCAGCGCTCCGTCAGGCGCGAGAGCGTCGTCAATCAGCGCGACCTTGGTGGTGCCGCGGGTGATGACGGCAAAGTTCGTGACCTCCGAGCCCGTGCCCGCCGTCGTGGGGATGGCCAGGAAGTAGGGACGCTCCATGCCCTTCTCGCCCGCGAAGTACAGGATGGCCTTGGTGGCATCGATGCACGAGCCACCGCCAAAGGCGATCACGAGGTCGGGCTTGACGTCGAAGATCATCTTGACGCCCGCGTCCACCAGCTCCTGGCTGGGGTCGGGCTTGACGTTGGAGTACACGTGAATTTTGGCTCCCGAGGGCAGGTACTGGGTCATCTTGTTGACCATGCCCGACTCCTGCAGGAAGCCATCGGTGATGACGAGGACGTTCGTGCACTTGAGAGTGCCGAGGTGCTCCACCGCCTTCGGACCAAAGAACAGCTTTGCCTTGAGATAGAACTCGCTCATCGTCTACTCCGTTTCTGTTGGTAGAAGGATCTCCGTCACGAAAAGTTCTGGGTTGTTGGTAGTCCAATAGTCCGACACGAAGCGCTCGATCGCCGTGCCCGACAGCTTGTAGCCATTGTCACGCGCGTATTCGAGGAGCCGGTCAAAGGCCGAACTCATCTCCTCGAATGCCCCTACGTGGTACGTGGTCAGATACATCTGCCCTGGGCTTGTCCAGGCGTTTTCAGGCTTCAGAGGCCTGATGGCTTTCTGGAGCAACCTTACGTCGCACTCCCTGCCATCCGATGCCGCCGCCTTGGCGTCATCTACCGTTGGGAACTCCATGATCACCGGGCCAGTGATGGCATTGTCTATGGCACTCACGTAAGCAGCGAAGTCCAGGCTGACGATGGACTCCGCGAAGCTGCCGGTAAAGCGCGACGGAAGGCACAGGAGCTCGTGGGGAGGGGAATACTTCACGCTCACGTCGGTGGGACGGACCTGAAGCACCGTGTTGGCCTCGTCCATGAGGTTGTTCCAGTCGACGATGGCCCTGCGGCGCTCGGCAAGTGCTCGCGCCTCCTCGTCGCAGATGTCCAGGTGCTGGGCGAACAGCCTCTTTGCTTCCTGGAGGTCGGAATGCTGCTGCATCGTAGCGATCTCGTCAAGCGAGAAGCCCATCATCTTGAGGTAGTGAATCACGGGAATCTTCAGCATGGTCTCTCGGCTGTAGTAGCGATAGCCGTTGTCACCCACCACATCGGGCCTCATCAGGCCAAGCTCGTCGTAGTGCCTCAATGTGCGCTGAGATATACCACCGATCTTGCTGACCTCGCCGATCTGGTACAGGTCATCCCTGCCAAACTTCTTATGGGAAGTCATGCCTTCGCCTCCGTTGACTTGAGGATCCGCGCAGAAAGGACGTAGCTTAGTGCGATGGGATTCTGGTTGCAAAGCTCGGCCCGCAGCACGTCCCGCAGGGCAAAGACTGTTCCCAGCGAGTACGTGGCGACCTCGGCCATGAAGTAGTCGAGCGACGAGACCCTGCCGTCCGCGGAGGCGTCGGGGCGCGCATGGCGATGGGACTCGGGAAGCTCGCTTGCGGCCTCCTCAAGCGCGGGCGAGAGGAGCTTGCGCACGTCGTCGAGCGCCTGTGCCTTCACGGGAGAGGGCGCCCCAAGCCTCGCGGCCCAGTCACGCTGATAGCCCGATGGGTCGGTGACAGCCATCATGCGCGCGTACTTCTCCTCCACAAGGTTGCGTCCCTCGCTCTCCGCCTGCTCGAACTCCCCCAGGATGCGGGGGATCATCTGGTGCGGGAAGGCAAGGTACTGGGCGCAGCGGTAGGCAAAGAAGGGGCGCGGGTCGTCCTGGCAGCTTGCGCGTCCGCCGGCGTTGAGCACCGAGTCGAACTGCTCCCACTCCAGGGTGACCAACCTCTCCAGGAAGGAGCGGCCCTGGTCGTCCAGGCCGCACTCCCCCATGAGGGAGACGACGTTTGGAAGGGAGAAGAGCGTCTCTATGCCGCGGCGGCGGCAAAGGCGCCTGCCATACGAGTTGTTGTTGCACTCGCACTGGCCCATTATCGATACGCCCCCTCGTTGAGCGGACGTTCCCTGAGGTAGGAGTTGGGAATGCCCTGCCACACGATCGTTGCGGCGTCGAGCAGGAAGTCTGAGTCGCTTGTTGCCCACCCAAGAGCGAGCACGGTGCGCAGCACCACGCCGCAGAGGAGCTCCACGTCCTGCACCTCTACCTCGGCCACCGGCACGGACGCGATGCGGCTCACCAGCTCGCACACCGGCGCGGGCACGTGGGCGCGCTCCGAGAGCGAGCGGAAGGACCACTTGTAGAACGGCATGTAGGTGTGAGAGAGCAGGTGCAGCGCCGCCATGGCAGCCTGCAGGAATGCGGACCGCGCGGTGTTGGCGGCCACGAGGTCACCGCGACCCAGGCAGCGCCATAGGTTGTACTGGCCGGACTGGGCCATTACGGCCATGTTGGCCGCGACCTTCTTGCGGACGACCACCTCGGGATAGAAGCCCAGGAGGTCCCGGCGCATGCGGGAGAACTGCCCGCTGGGGTCGGAGAACACCTCGCCGTCGGTGGCGGTTGCGAGGAGCTGCTCGGGGATGCGAAGCCACTCGGCAACGCTCTGAGGCGAGCGCTCCAGACCCGTGAATGAGCGATAGAACGACTCGGTCTCGAACACGCCCACGCGCTGGCCCGCGAGCGGGGTCTGGACGCGCTCATGCCCCAGGAACTGCTTGGGCAAAGAGTCATAGCGGTGTGCCAGCTCGTTCCCCCACTCGGGATAGAGCTCGCGGGGAACCCACACGCAGAAGCCGGGGCCAAAGTCGTGGTCCTGGGAGGTCTCGTCGTCGAAGCCCAGGCATTCCGAGCCAGGGCCCACGAGGCCGAAGGCAAGCTGCCTCTCGACGTTGTACGGGAGCCCGAAAACGAGAAGGGGCTCGAACTCGCCGAAGTAGCGCCTTGCCAGCTCCATGCCCTTCATGTCGCACCTCCCGACCGTATCGAACCTTTCCGCCCGCCCAGGTAACGCGGGTATCCCGTCGCTCAGGGTCGCCTGAGCGCCCCCATGCGTTCCGCCTCTCGCTCGAGCGCCCGCACGTTGGGGGCGTCGCCGAGCTTGTCGCGCAGTACGTCGGCTGCCTTCCTGTACAGGTCCTCGGCCTCCCCGTACCGCCCGCGAAGGTAGGCGATCTTCGCGGCAGTCGCCAACGCGTGGGGCCTGTGGACGTCCCTTCCGCCCGAGAGCGTGCGATACGCCGCGAGTGCCGGGACGATGGCCTCCTCTGCCTCGTCCAGGCGCCCCTCGTCCAAGAGCACCTGAGCCAGGTTGATGGCGTTGGTGGCGCGCCTGCCTTCCGAGTTGGGAACCGACTCCAGGAGCCTTCCCGCCCTCCTCAGGTCACGTCGCGCCTCCGCGAAGCGACCAAGCCCGCGAAGGGAGGCGCTGCGATTGTTGCAGATAGCGCTCACCTCGTAGGGATGCTCGTCTCCGCTTCCTAGGAGCGCCTCGGCGCGGTCGAACGCCTCGACCGCCTTCTCGTGGCGACCCTGGGCAACGTAGACGTCGCCAAGGTTGATGAGGACGCGTGCCCTCTCGTCACCGCTCGCGCCAAGTCCCTCGAGCTTTGCCAGAACCTCCTCGTAGAGCTCCTCGGACTCGTCCAAATCGCCACGCAGCCTGAGGACGCTCCCCAGCTCGTTGGCGGCAGCGACGCACATCCTGCCATCACCAGCGAGCCGGGCGCGCCGCAGGGCCTCCCGAAGGAAGCCCGCGACGTCGGCACCCGGCTCGCCGTACAGGCGGTCGAGCTCGTCGTATAGGCCCGAGAGATCCAAGGCCCTAGGCGTTCAGATGCGGGATGATGAGCTCCACGTCGGAGTGCGGACGCGGGATGACATGGACGGAGCGGAGCTCGCCCACGCGCTCGGCCGCAGCAGCGCCGGCGTCGGTGGCAGCCTTGACAGCTGCGACGTCGCCGCGCACGAACGTGGTGACGATGCCGCCGCCCACGTTTACTTTGCCTACGAGGGTGACCTCGGCGGCCTTCACCATGGCATCGGACGCCTCGACTGCGCCAACGCAGCCGACCGTCTCGACCATACCCAGTGCCTCGTTCATTGTTCAGCTCCTTGCCTCAATGTCTTACGGTCGAGAAGACCGCGTTACCTACTCTCCGCGGAATGCCGCGACGAGCTCGTTGACCATCTTCTTGAGCTCCTCGGCATCGATGGTGTCGCTCGAAGCCTGGGGCTCCTCCTGTGGGGCGTGGCTGCCACAGCAGTTGCAGCCCACCGAGTAGCTGATACCGCTCGTGCCGTGTCCGACGGGCGTGTCGATGCTCTTCTCGTGGCTCTCGTGAACGGGGGCGCAGCTTGCCTCGGAGCACCCACAGCCAGAAGTGGTCGCGTGCGTGTACTTGGCGGCCAGCTCGGGGTGCCACTTCGCGAAGGTCTCGTCGGCAGCGGCGACCTGGTCGGGCTCGATGATGCCGTTGGCAATGCGCTTGATGTTGATCAGGTGCTGCGGACCAACGTTCTCGGACACGGAGCTGCCACCCCAGGTGCCGCAGCCCAGCGTGAGCGCGACCTCGAGGCCAGTGGAGAGACCCGTGCCGCCCTGGGTGCCGCCCGTGTTGATGAGGATGCGGGAAGCGGGCTTGACCGAGAACTTGCGGACGATCTCCTTGTCCTCGGTGTGGATGTTCATGGTGTGGCCGATGCCGTTTTGGAGGAGCGCGATGGAGAGATCGCAGGCCTCGTGCCAGTCGGCAACGGTATAGAAGCCGAGAACGGTGGTGAGCTTCTCGTAGGAGAGGGGCCAGTCGGGTCCGACGCCATGCTGCTCGCCGATGAGGACCTTGGTGTCAGCGGGGATGCTGATACCGGCGGCCTTGGCGATGGAGACTGCGGTGTGGCCGACGAACTTCGGACTCATGGAGTGGCCGTTGCGGAAGAGGATGGCGCAAACCTTCTTGCACTCCTCCTCGCTCATGAAGTAGCCACCCTGCTTCTTGAACTCGGCGACGACCTCGTCGTGGTTGCAGGTCTCGCAGATTACGCTCTGCTCGGAGGCGCAGATGGTGCCGTTGTCAAACGTCTTGGATGCGATGATCTGGCGTACGGCATCATGAACGTTGGCGGTGCGCTCGATGTACGAGGGCGAGTTGCCGGCACCGACGCCCAGGGCGGGCTTGCCGGAGCTGTAGGCGGCCTTGACCATGCCGGGGCCGCCGGTCGCGATGATCATCTTGACCTCGGGCGCGTGCATGAGCTCGTTGGTTGCCGCGATGGTGGCCATGGAGATGCCCTGGATGACGTTCTCGGGAGCGCCTGCGGCCACGGCCGCATCGTTCATGAGCTTGATCGCCAGGTTGGTGCACTTGGCTGCCTTCGGGTGCGGCGAGAAGACGATGGCGTTGCGCGACTTGATGGCGATCATCGACTTGTAGAGGATCGTCGAGGTGGGGTTGGTGCAAGGGACGATGCCCATGATCAGCCCGACGGGCTCGGCGATGGTGATGACCTGGTTCTTCTCGTCCACGTCGATGACGCCAATGGTCTTCTTGTCCTTGATCTGCTCGTAGAGCAGGCCGGAGGCCATGTGGTTCTTGTAAATCTTGTCAGGCACGTTGCCGTAGGTGGTCTCCTCGACCGCCATCTCGGCGAGCTGCTCGGCGTTCTTCTCCGCGACCTCGACCATGGAGCGAAGGATGCGGTCGATCTGCTCGACGCTGTAGTTGGCAATCTGGTTCGCAGCAACCTGTCCCTTGCGTGCCAGGTCACGAGCAGCCTGGATGCTCTGGAGGTCGTAATCGTATTCCTGCATCATGCCTCTTTCCGGTTAGCAGACGTTCTGGGATATGGGATCTCGCTACTCGGCGTGGGGCAGGATCGACTCGACCATGCCGTCCGGGCGCGGGATCACGTGGACGCTCAGCAGCTCGCCCACACGCTGGGCCGCGGCCGCGCCGGCGTCGGTTGCCGCCTTGACGGCGCCCACGTCGCCGCGCACGAAGACGGTGACCAGGCCGCCGCCCACGCGCTCCTTGCCCACGAGCCTCACGTTCGCTGCCTTGACCATGGAATCGGCGGCCTCGACGGCTCCGACCATGCCCTTGGTCTCGATCATTCCGAGTGCCTCAACGGCGTTGGCCATTCTGGTTACCTCCTTGGTGGGTTGAGGCTCCGCCTTCATGGGCTGTGCCTCTGTCTTGGGTGCCTGCGGGGCCTTTGCGGCCTCGCTGTCGTTCTTTGGTGCAGGGGCAGCCACTGGCGCTGCCTTTGCCTCGGGAGCCTGCTTCTCCGCCTGGGGGGCCTTCGCAGCTACCGCCGCACCCTCCTTGCGTGCCGCGGACGTGCGTGATGACCTCCGCGCCGGGGCGGGCTTTGGAGCGTCCGCGGAAGGCTTACCAGCCGCAGCGACCTTGCCCGCCCCGCTACGGGCGGAGGTGCGCTTGGGAGCGCCCTCCTGCCCGGACTTCTGCGCGGCCATCTAACTACGCCTCGGTGTGGGGCAGGATCGACTCGACCATGCCGTCCGGGCGCGGGATCACGTGGACGCTCAGCAGCTCGCCCACGCGCTGGGCCGCGGCCGCGCCGGCGTCGGTTGCCGCCTTGACGGCGCCCACGTCGCCGCGCACGAAGACGGTGACCAGGCCGCCGCCCACGCGCTCCTTGCCAATGAGGCGGACGTTAGCCGCCTTGACCATCGCATCGGCGGCCTCGACGGAACCCACCATACCCTTGGTCTCGATCATTCCGAGTGCCTCAGTCGTGCTTGCCATCTGTGTTCCTCCCTGGGTTTGCCGGGCGCTCTGCCCGAACTTGATTCCTCTTGCTTCCGCTCGCTACTCGGCGTGGGGCAGGATCGACTCGACCATGCCGTCCGGGCGCGGGATCACGTGGACGCTCAGCAGCTCGCCCACACGCTGGGCCGCGGCCGCGCCGGCGTCGGTTGCCGCCTTGACGGCGCCCACGTCGCCGCGCACGAAGACGGTGACCAGGCCGCCGCCCACGCGCTCCTTGCCCACGAGCCTCACGTTCGCTGCCTTGACCATGGAATCGGCGGCCTCGACGGCTCCGACCATGCCCTTGGTCTCGATCATTCCGAGTGCCTCAGTCGTGCTTGCCATTTTTCCTC
>QOUO01000045.1 GCA_003862195.1 Coriobacteriaceae bacterium
GCCGGCGACCTGAACAACCGCCATCCTAGAGGGGAGGGAGTTTTGTTGCATAGCATCAGTGCCGTCCACCCGCATAGCGGGTGGTTCTTTGTGCCGCGCTACGCGCGGCACAGGCTAAAGCCATGAAAAAAAAAGGCCACGCCCAAAGGCGTAGCCTGAACGTTCCATGGTGGAGACGATGGGGATCGAACCCACGACCTCAGGCTTGCAAAGCCCGCGCTCTCCCAGCTGAGCTACGTCCCCGATAATAATCGCCCCAGCGGCGACTCGGCTAGCGCTGGGGCGACTATTCGCGAAACAAGTGGTGGGCCCGACAAGGTTCGAACTTGTGACCTCCCGGTTATCAGCCGGACGCTCTGACCAACTGAGCTACGGGCCCAACGCGAGAAGTAATATTACTCAGGTTCCCCCCTTCGGTCAACCGCTTTTTTATTTTCTTTCGCGTCCTTGATTCCTCCACATTTCCCGCGGCCCATTCCCTCCCTAAGCCACCCGTCACGTCCCACATGCCTTGTCCATTCTTTGGTAAAGAATGCTTGCGTCCCACCAGATAGTGGGTAACATATCCACGCAACAGAGAGGTGGGTCACTTGGTAAGAATGGACATTCAGACGGTGGTGGTCGGCGGCGGACCCGTCGCATCGCTCATCGTCCTCACTACAAGGAAGCCTTCGGACGCGGGCATGCACACGCAGCTCCCCATCCGCATCGGCACCGTCGAGGCGACGGCCATATCCATGGGAATCGACGGCACAAAGGACGGCCGTCCCATGACGCACGACCTCTTCGTGTCGACGCTCGACGCACTGGGCGCCACGATCGACTCCGTCAACATCTCGGACGTCCACGGCACCACGTTCTACGCGACCGTCAACCTCATCACGGACTCCGGCAGGCACATCTCCGTCGACGCCCGCCCGTCCGACGCGATCGCGCTCGCGGTCCGCTGCAAGGCGCCCATCTTCGCGAGCGAGTCGGTCCTCCAGGCCGCAACCCTGCCTGACTTCGCCTCCGTCGAGAAGGACGAGAAGGAGCAGGAGCTCCAGGAGTTCCACGACTTCGTGGAGGGCCTCTCCCCCGAGGACTTCAACACCCCGCGCTAGCGCACGGCCATCCCCAGGCTCGCCAGCAGCCTCGTTTTGCAAGCCTGCCTAGCACATATCTGCATCCATGCGAGAAGGACCGCCACCCCAGGTGACGGTCCTTCTCCCTTAGTAACCCTTGCGTTGTCGCGAGGCCGTTACTCGTCGTCCTCGATCAGCGAGTCGTCGAGCTCCTCCTCACCGCCGATGTCAACGGGGTCCTCGTCGTCGGCTTCCTTGGCGCCTGCTGCCGCGAGGTCGAGCGCACCCTGCATCGGGTTCGCCTTGGCGGCCTTCTTCTTGTGGGCCACCATCCTCGCCACGGCGCTGATCTTGTCGCTGTCGGCAAGGTTCATGATCTTCACGCCCTGCGTCGCGCGGCCGAGCCTGGATATGTCGTTTGCCTTCACGCGGATGACGACGCCCTCCTCGGACACGATCATCAGCTCGTGCTGCGGGCCCACGACGCGGCAGGCAACCAGGTTGCCCTTCTTGGCCGTCATGGCGATGGTCGTCACGCCCTGGCCGCCGCGCTTGTGCTCGGGGTACTCGGACACGGGCGTGCGCTTGCCGTAGCCGCGGTCCGTGATCACGAGCAGGTCACCGTTGCCGTTGGTGATCTCCATGCCGAGCATCGTGGCGCCGTCCTTGAGGGTGATGCCCCTCACGCCGGAGGTGTCCCTGCCGGTGGGCCTGATCTCGCTCTCGTCGAACATGATGGCCTTGCCCATGTCCGAGCACATGATGACCTTCTCGCCCTTCTTTACCCTGCGGACGTTGACGAGCTCGTCGTTGCCCTTGAGGTTGATGGCGATGATGCCGTCGCGGCGGCTCTTGTCGTAGTCGCTCATGGCGGTCTTCTTGATCATGCCGCCCTTAGTCGCGAACAGCAGGTACTCGTCGGCCGGGAACTCGCGCGTCGTGATGACGGCGGTCGGGTGCTCCCCCTCCTCGAGCGGCAGCACGTTCACGAGCGCCGAGCCACGCGCGTGGCGGCTGCCGATGGGCAGCTCGTGCACCTTCAGGCGGTACACCTTGCCCTTGTTCGTGAAGAACAGCACGTAGTCGTGCGTGGACGCCACAAAGAGGTCCTCGACGAAGTCGTTGTCCTTGAGCGAGAGACCCTGGACTCCCTTGCCGCCGCGCTTCTGGGAGCGGTAGGTCGCCACGGGCAGGCACTTGACGTAGCCCGCGTGCGTGAACGTTACGACCATGTCCTCCTCGGCGATGAGGTCCTCTACGTCCAGGACGACCGGGGCGTCGGAGATCTTCGTGCGACGTTTGTCGCCAAAGCGCTGTGCGATCTCCTGCATCTCGTTCTTGATGACTCCCAGGATCTTCTTCGGGTCCGCGAGGAGTCCCTCGTAGTACTCGATGGCCTTGCGAAGCCCGTCCAACTCCTCCTGGATCTTGTCGCGCTCGAGTCCGGTCAGGCGGCGCAGGCGCATCTCGAGGATTGCCGTCGTCTGGATCTTCGTGAACCCGAAGCGGGCGATGAGCCGCTCGGACGCCTCGGTGTCGGTGCGGCTGGAGCGGATGATGGTGATGACCTCGTCGATGTGGTCGAGCGCGAGCAGCAGGCCCTCGAGGATGTGGGCGCGCGCCTGCGCCTTGGCGAGGTCGAACTTCGTGCGCCTCGTGACCACATCGACCTGGTGGTCGATGTAGTACTGGAGCATCTCGCGCAGGGTGAGCAGCTTGGGCACGCCGTTGACCAGCGCGAGGTCGATGATGCCAAACGAGCTCTGCAGCGCGGAGTACTTGTACAGGTTGTTGAGCACGACCTCGGGAATCGCGCCCTGCTTCAGGACGATGACGAGACGGAGACCCTTGCGGTTCGACTCGTCGCGCATGTCGGAGATGCCCTCGATGCGCTTCTCGTTGACGAGGGCCGCGATCTTCTCCTGCAGCGTGCCCTTGTTGACACCGTACGGGAACTCTGTGAAGACGAGCTTGCTGCGGCCGCCCTTGGACGTCTCGACGTGCGCCTTGGCCCTGACCGTGATGATGCCGCGGCCGGTCTCGTAGGCCTGCTTGATGCCCTCGGAGCCCATGATGATGCCGCCCGTCGGGAAGTCGGGGCCGGGCATGACGGTCATGAGCTCGTCGACCGTGGCGTCGGGGTTGTCGATCAGCATGCAGGCCGCGTTGATGGCCTCGGTCAGGTTGTGGGGCGGGATGTTGGTGGCCATACCGACGGCGATGCCCTGCGAGCCATTGACCAGCAGGTTCGGGAACCTTGCGGGAAGCACGGACGGCTCCTGCAGGGACTCGTCGTAGTTGGGCTGCCAGTCGACGGTGTCCTTGTTGAGGTCGCGCAGCAGCTCCATGGCGGGACGCGCGAGACGCGCCTCGGTGTAACGCATTGCTGCCGCGCCGTCGCCGTCGATGTTGCCAAAGTTGCCGTGGCCGTCGACCAGGGGCACGCGCATGCTGAACCACTGGGCCAGACGCACCATGGCGTCGTACACGGCAGCGTCGCCGTGCGGGTGGTACTTGCCGATGACTTCGCCGACGGTCCAGGCGGACTTCTTATGCGGCTTGTTCGGGAAGATGCCGGCCTCGTTCATGGCGTACAGGATGCGCCTGTGGACGGGCTTCAGGCCGTCTCGCACGTCGGGGAGCGCGCGGGCCGTGATGACCGACATGGAGTACTCGATGAACGACTGCTCCATCTCGTGGCCGAACTCGTGGAACTGCAGGCGTCCGCCGTGGACGTCCACGCCGTCGCCGTCGCCGCGGTTGTCCCCGCCCATTTCGAGCTGGGTGTCATCGCCGTCCTCGGAGTCGTCCTCGTCGGAGTCATCGTCGTCGGTGTCGTCCATTCCGGCCTCGTCGGCCGCATTCGGATCGTACACGGGGGCGTCGGAATCGTCCGCCTCCGCACGGTCGAGCAGACGCTGCAGGTCCTCCGGCAGGGTGACGCCGTCTCCCGACTGGTCTTGGTTCTGCCCGTTTACGGGCGTGTTGTTATCATCTGCCACTTAGCGTGCCTTTCTTCGTGGTTCCGCTCGCAAGCGATGCCTTACGCATCAAGGAATCGGGCGTCCTTGGCGTGGTGCTCGATGTAGTCGCGCCTGTACTCGACGGACGTACCCATGAGGTGCGTGACGGCGAGCTCCGCCTTCGCGGCGTCCTCGATCCCGATGCGCTGGAGGATCCTCGTCTTCGGGTCCATGGTCGTGTCCGCGAGCTGCTGCGGGTCCATCTCGCCCAGGCCCTTGTAGCGCTGGACGGTGTACTTGCGCTGCTTGCCCTCGGCGTCGCGCGGCACGTACTGCTCGATGGCCTGCGCCAGCAGCGTCTCCTCGGGCGTCTTGCCGTCCGGGTAGACGTAGTGGATCTTCTTGCCCACCTTCACACCAAAAATCGGCGGGCAGGCGCTGTAGATGTAGCCAGCGTCAATCAGCGGGCGCATGTACTTGTAGAAGAACGTCATCAGCAGGATGCGGATGTGGGCGCCGTCGACATCTGCATCGGTCATGATGATGATCTTGTGGTAGCGGGCCTTGTTGATGTCAAAGTCGCCACCGTCGGTCGTCACGCCCGTGCCGATGGCCGTGATCAGGCTCTGGATCGTATCGGAGTTGAACGCGCGGTGGTCGCCGACGCGCTCGACGTTCAGAATCTTGCCCCTCAGCGGAAGGATGGCCTGGATGTCTCGGCGACGGCCGTCCTTGGCGGATCCGCCTGCCGAGTCACCCTCGACGATGAAGAGCTCGGTCATCGACGCGTCCCTCACGGAGCAGTCGGCGAGCTTGCCGGGGAGCGACGCGGACTCGAGAATGCTCTTGCGGCGCGTTGCCTGGCGGGCCTTCTGCGCGGCAAGGCGGCCCCTCGCGGCGCTCGAGGCCTTCTTGAAGATCTCCTTGCCCTGCTTGGGGTGCTCCTCGAGGTAGTCGGCAAGGCCACGGGACACGATCTTGTTCGTGAGCGTCCTCATGTACGAGCTGCCGAGCTTCGCCTTGGTCTGGCCCTCGAACTGCGGGTCTGGGAGCTTGACGGAGATGACGGCAGTCAGTCCCTCGCGAATGTCGTCGCCGGTGAGGTTGGCGTCCTTCTCCTTTAGGAGCTTGTGGCTGCGCGCGTAGTCGTTCACCGTCTTCGTGAGCGCGGTCCTGAAGCCCTCGAGGTGCATGCCGCCCTCTTCGGTGTAGATGTCGTTCGCGAACGACATCACGTGCTCCGAGTAGCCGGTGTTCCACTGCAGGGACACCTCCACCTCGCCCTTCCTGGCAAGGGGCGTGTCCTCGTCGGTCTTGCCCTCGATGTAGATCGGGCGAGAAAGGCCGGGAAGAACCGGCTTGTCATATTGCTTTCCGTCCCAGCCGTTGAGGAACTTCACGAAGTCGTTGATTCCGCCGGCATAGCAGAACTCTTCCGTGCGCGGCACGAGCTCGCGCTCGTCCGTCAGCACGATCTTGAGGTTCTTGTTCAAAAACGCCGTCTCGCGCAGGTGGTCGCGCAGGGTGTCGTAGTTGTAGACGGTCGTCTCGAAGATCTCGTCATCCGGCCAGAACGAGATGGTCGTGCCCGTCGTCTTCGACTTGCCGACGACCTTCATCTTCTCGGTCGTCTTGCCGCGGGCAAACTGCATCTCGTAGATCTTGCCGTCACGCCTGACCTGCGCGATGAGCTTCTTGGAGAGCGCATTGACGACCGAGACGCCGACGCCGTGCAGGCCGCCGGACACCTTGTAGGCGTTGTTGTCGAACTTGCCGCCCGCATGCAGGATTGTCAGGACGACCTCGAGGGTCGGCTTCTTCTCCGTGGGGTGCATGTCGACGGGGATGCCACGGCCGTTGTCCACGACGGTGATGGAGTTGTCCGCGTGAACCGTCACGAGGATCTTGGTGCAGTAGCCCGCCATGGCCTCGTCGACCGAGTTGTCGACAATCTCCCAGACCAGGTGGTGCAGGCCCGTCTCGCTCGTGGTGCCGATGTACATGCCGGGACGCATGCGCACGGCCTCGAGCCCCTTGAGGACCTTGATCTCCTGGCCGTTATAGTTGTTCTTCTTTTCTGCCACTCACTTTTCCTCTCTACAGAGCAATAAAGCGCACTGTACATTTTAGTGAGCGCATCAGATTTCATTGGGCCAAATACAAAATGGGTGGTCTAACTACTGAAAAATCACGTCAGAGGCCCTTGTAAGGCCGATATTCGCGAGAAAATCAATTCCCCGCCCTTTTTAGCAATTCTCTTCTGAGGGACAGTTCCATCGCTCTTCTCGCCTTTTCCCTCAGACCGTCCGGCAGGTCGTGCGTCATGTCCTCCACGCGCCGCCTCTGTTCTGCGGAAAGCTCGGGCAGCTCGACCTTCTCCTCGCGGTGGCCGAGCGTCTGATAGGTCCCGGACTCGGCCTTGCGCATGTGCCTCGAGTCGGAAAGCCTGAAGCGTATGCCGGATACCTGCAGGCCATAGCCATGCAGTCGTGCGAGGTAGATCTCCTTGTTCGCGCTGAAGTCAGATAGTCGCGCGTGCGAGTCGACGTAGACGCACAGCACGGGGTCACGGCCCTTCTTGACGGGCGACGTGTCCAGGAACACGCCAGTGGTGTGCTTGCGTTCGACGTCGCCGTTGGCCCCGTACCACGCTGCGCGGGCGCGCTGCGCGTCGCTCATGTGGGCGCGCATGTCGGTCCTCACGACGCCGTCGAGGAGGGACGAGAGGGACGAGTCGTTCCTGAAGCGCTCCGTGTCGTACACGTAGTCGCTCGCATATGACTTGCGCTTACCCAACGACGTTCACGACCTTCGCCTCTTCAAGCAGCTCGTCGGGAAAGTACCCCAGGTTCGTCGTCGTGACCACGGTCTGGATGCCGGACTGGACGAACCTCGTCATGGCATTCCTGCGCTTCTCGTCCAACTCGCTCATCACGTCGTCCAGCAGGAGCAGCGGCTGCTCCCCCACGATCTCGCGGGAAAGCGCGACCTCTGCCATCTTCCACGCGAGCACGATGGAGCGCTGCTGACCCTGCGACCCAAACGCCCTGGCATCGCGGCCGTCTATCGTGAAGCTGACGTCATCGCGCTGCGGTCCGAGCGTGGTCTGCTGGCGGCGCAGGTCGGTGTCCCTCTCCTCCTGCAGCCTCCTTGCAAAGAGGTCGCAGATCTCGTCGCGAGAAGAGCCTGACAAATCCTCCCCGAGCGACGACACGTAGGTGCAGTCAAGCCGCTCGCCGCCGGCAATCTCGCCGTATACCTCGCGAAGGTGCGTGCGAAGCCGCTCGAAGAGCCTGAGCCTCGCCGCGAGCAGCGTCGCCCCGCCCAGCGCCACGGACGCGTCCCAGGCGTCCAGCAGCGCGAGGTCCGGGTAGTCGTCCTTCAGGAGGCGGTTCCTCTGCTCAACGGAGCGCAGGTAGGCGGAAAGTACCTTTGCGTAGCCGGCGTTTGCCTGCCGGCCAAAGCCGTCAAGCTCGTCGCGGCGGTACGACGCGCCGCGCTTGACGAACGAGAGGTCGTCCGGGTTAAAGAGAACCGACATGAGCGTGGCTGGCAGGTCGAGCGCGGCGCACTTCTTCCCGTTGCGGAAGAACCTGCGCCGCGTCGGCTCCACCTCGCAGGCAACGTCAATCACGCGGCCGTCGCCCTCGAGCCTCGCGCGTATCTTTGCGGACTCGCAGTCCTCGCGAATCTGCTGCGAGGGCTTCGGCTTTCTGAACGAGGAGCCCGCGGTCAGCATCTGCAGCGCCTCCACGGTGTTCGTCTTCCCCACGGCGTTGGGACCCACCAGGATCGTCATGCCGTCGCAGAAGTCGATGCTCTTCTCCTCGAAGTTCCTCCAGTCCCTGAGCCCGAGCGTCTTGACGCGAAGTCCCACGGCCTACATCCTGACCGGCATGAGCAGGTAGAGGTAGTTGATCCTGGAGTACGACTTGAAGATGCCCGGCTGCATCGTGCTCTGCAGCTCGAGCGTGATCTCCTTCTGGTCGCTCGCGGCGTTCACGCAGTCGAAGACGTAGTGGTAGTTGAGGGCGATGCTCATGGCGCTGCCCTCAACCTCAACGGGCAGGAGCTCGGTCGACTCGCCCTGGTCCGGCGAGCTTGCGGATAGCTTCATGACCTTGCCGTCCGGGTCGATGTCAAAGCGGACCGACGGGTTGGTGAGCGCGATCACGGACACGCGCTTGAGCGCCGCAGAGAACTGCGCGACGTCGATCTTGACGGACGTGTTGCAGCTGGGCGGCAGAAGCTGCTTGTAGTTGGGGAACGTGCCGTCGATCTTGCGCGACACGTATGTGGTGTCGCCAAACGCGAACACGACCTGGCTGTTCGTGGTGCCGATGGTGAGCCTGTCGGTCATGGACGGCAGCGTGAGCACGTCGTGGAACGTGTTGCCGGGGACGATGGTCTCGAAGGCCTCCTGCAGCGAGCTCGTCTCGACGTTGGAGTCGCACACCGCCAGGCGGTACGAGTCCGTGGCGACCAGCCTGATAGTGTTGTCCTCAACGGTGAGAAGAACGCCGGACAGAATGGGCCGCGACGTGTCCTTTGAGGTTACCTTGTACACCTTGCCGACCATCTCGGACAGAAGGTCGCTCGGCAGCTCGACCGTACGCTCCAGGTCGTACTCGGGGAACTCCGGGAAGTCGTTGGCGTCAAGAGTGTTGAGCCTGAACGAGGACTTGTCGCACTGGATCGTCAGCACGCGCTCGCCGCCGTCGAAGAGCACCGCGGAGTCAGGCAGGGTCTTCACTATGTTGGTGAGGATCTTGCCGGACACGACGGTCGCGCCCTCCTCCTCCACGTCTGCGGCGATCCTATGGCGGATGGAGATGTCCAGGTTCGTGGTCTGGAACTCGAGCGTTCCCTCCTGCGCCTTTATGTATATGCCCGAGAGCACGGGGAGGGTCGAGTTAGATGCCATGCCCTTCGCCACCACCGAGAGGGCTTGTGCAAGGGCTGACTGGCTTACCGTAAACTTCATTTGGGACCCTCCGTCTTTATTAGTACTTATATATAAAAGAAAAGGTAGGAGTAATAATAGGCAGTGTAGAAAAGTCGAAAAGTAAAGAGAAGTGCAGGTAGACGCAATAGTTTCGAAAACTCAGGCGGCTTCAATTTCCCTTCGGTCTCTCAACACCGCTCAGTGTCGAAAACTTCTTTCTTCGTCGGCCCGTCACTTTTCTTCCCTTCTCGACAGGATTTCTTCCAAGTTTTAAAGCGGTCTTCTGCTTCCTATCGGTTGTCTGTGATGCTGTCCTGCAGGGTCTGCACCCTGTCCTGGAACATCCTGTCTTCCTTTCGGGTCTTGTCGACCCAATATATGCTGTGCTTGACGGTCGCGTGGCTGCGCCCGCCAAACTTCTTGCCGATGTCCGCCAGCGTGTTGTCCGTCAGCTCGCGCGTCAGCCACACCGCCACGTGCCGCGGCTCCATCAGCTCCTTGTTGCGCTTGGAGCCCACGAGGTCCATGTGCGAAACGTCGTAGTACGACTCGACGGCCTTCTGTATCTGCTCGACGGTTATGGTCTTCTGCCCGGTCGGCCACTTGGCGTTGGCAATCTTTATGATGTCCTCGCGGCCAATCTTCTCGCCCTGACGCTCCTTGCGCGACGCGGTGATCAGACACGTGTGCACGAACCCCTCGATGATGCGGATGTTCGTGCCGGAGCGCTCCGCCATGAGCTTGCGGTCGTCCTCGGAGATCGTGCCGGTCATGCCGGGGATGTGCTCGCGCACGGCGTCCTGCTTCATCATGTCGTAGAAGTTGTTGATCAGCTTCAGCTTGAGCTCGTAGTCTGGCACCTGGATGCTCACGGTCACGCCGGAGTCCATGCGCGAGGTCTCGCGCTCGTCAAACTTGCTGTCGCCCATGCCAAGCTGCGACGGCGAGCGATCGGCTGCCAGCACGATCTGCTTGCCGTGCGACATGAGGGCGTTGTACGTCTCGAAGAAGAAGCTGATGGTGCCCGCCGCGCGCCGCATGTTCTGGATGTCGTCGATTATCAGCACGTCGACGTTCTGGTAGTTGCGCACCAGCGTCGCCTTCGCGGGCGTATCTCCCACGTTCATGGCCTTCACGTAGTCGTCCACAAACTCCGTGCCGGTCCTATAGACGCACAGCCGCGACGGGTCGTTCTGCGCGATGTAGTTCTGGATCGCGCGCAGCAGGTGCGTCTTGCCAAGCCCGCTCTTTCCATATATGAACAGCGGGTTGTAGCTCTTGTTCTCCCCGTTTGCGACCTGCTTGGCCGCGTCGAACGCAAACTCGTTCTCCTCGCCGGACACAAAGCGGTCAAACGTGAGCTTGGAGTCCGCGGGGTCGATCTCCTCGTTGGCAAAGTCGCTCTGCTCCTGAGGCATGCTTGCGGCTGGCTTTGCCACCGCCGGGCGAGAAGGACTTGGCGCCACAGTTGCAGATGTCTGCAGGGGTGCTGCCTCAACCGGTGGAGCCACGGCCGCGCTCTCACGCGCGTTGATGCGGCCGACTTCCTCCCGCGTCATCTCCGCGCCGGTCTCCACGGGTCGCGGATTCGTGTCGTGCGAGAGCTTCACCTCAAACGCGACGTGCTGGAAGGCGGCCTGCTCCAGACACTCCTCGATCACGGGGGTCTGCTCGGCTATCTTGCGCTGCGCAAACCCCATGTTCGTGGAGACGACCAGCCGCTCGCCATCAAACGAGACTGCCTTGCAGCTCCTGAGCATCGCGAGCGTCGGGGCGGGCAGCCCGCGCTCCGCCAGGAGCGTCAGGACATCCGTCCAGAGTGCGATCGCATCTGATTCTTGGGTAGAAGTCATCCTCACCATGTACCTCTGCAATGTTGAAAAGTGCCAACATTATATGATGAAAACTACCCCACTTGTCTACCGTAATTGGGCGCCTATTGAGGCCCACCAGCCTGCTGGGCATACGTCCGGCCCAGATCCGTCAGCACGTACTTCTGGGCACCCTTGTTCTTGCGCACGAACCCGGCCTTCTCCAGGCGCTGCAGCTCCCTCGTCCACGTGGGCTGCGAGCTGCCAAACTGCCTCGTCAGGTCGGTAGGCCCAACGTACTGGTTCATCAGCAGGTATGCCAGCACGGTCCGACCGCGCTCGGAAAGCGCAGGTGCAGGAGCGGGTGCTGGCTGCGCTTGCTGCGGTGAGGCACCCTGCATGCCGGGCGCACCGGCCGGCGCGTAGCCCTGGTAGGGGTTGGCCTGCGGATACTGTCCGTACTGAGGCGCGTACTGGGGCGGATACGACTGGTAGGGTGCCTGCCCATACCCCTGCGTCGCCGCACCATAGGGTTGTGGCGCATACGGCATCTGGCCGTACGCTGGCGCGCCATACCCCTGCGCGGGCGCCGCCTGCGGATACCCCGCCGCGCCGGCCTGCTGCGGCGGCATCCCATAGGGCTGTCCCTGTGCGGGAGCCTGCGGCACAAGCGGCTCGTCCTCTTCCTCCTGCACGTTGGAGATCGTCACGACCGTCCCGCCGGAAATGTTGTCGTCAATCGTGAGCGTGCCGCCACGGTCCTCCATGTACTGCTGCACGTACGGCAGGCCGGACCCCACGCCGCGGATGTACTGCTTCATCTCCTCGGACGCGGAGGTCGTGCCGTACTCGAGCGCGAGCTCCTTGGACTTGATGCCCGGTCCCTGGTCCGAGAACCTGATCGTCTCGCCCCCGTCGAGGATGCTGATGGTCGGCTCTATAAAGTACGCGTGGATGAAGTTCTCCACGATCTCCCTTATGACCATGAACGGGATGGTGCTGCCCTGCTCCTTCGCGAGCTTCACGACGGTCGTCGTGATCTCCTCAAGGTAGGAGCGAACGTCCTTTGGCTCGACGATCACCACGCGCGGCGCCGCGGACGCGTCGTCATACACGGCTATTCGCGCGGGATATTTCACCTCGAGGCTCGGTCCGTCTGTGGAGGTTTTGGGAGCCTCATCATGCTCCTCACCTGCGGATGAGCCCTCCACAAACGGATAGAAGTCGCGCGCCACGTCCAGCCCTTTCTCCAACGTTTTCAACATTTCATGAACTCATGTCGAAAACCATTCATCGGGAATATTCTTCGAATGAAAGTTTTCAACACCTTGTGAAACGTTGTCGATAACTACGGTAAAACTGTTCCCACTTGGGTGAAAAATCATAGCATCATTCGAAAACATAACCGCAGATGAAGCAGAAGGTTCAGCAAATTCATTCGCGATTTCTTTCATGAATGTCGTCATTCAACGCCCAGTTTGGTGTGGTTTTGGTAGTCAAAACCTCCCGCCGCTTGCCCGGGCGAGAAAAAATTGACATTTTGGCCGATAGACCACTACAATCTGGGGGCTTGACCCGATTAGTCCTATATGTCGATCCTCGGGAGGATTTAACAATGAAGCGTACGTATCAGCCTAACAAGCGTAAGCGCGCCGTCACCCACGGCTTCCGTGCCCGCATGGCAACCAAGGGCGGCCGCGCCGTTCTGTCCCGCCGTCGCGCCAAGGGCCGCAAGAGGCTTACCGTCTAGGAACGAGCATGGAGACCATCAAATCCAGAAGAGAATTTGAAGAGGTCTTCTCTGGCGGAAAAAGAGTCAACAGTAGACTCGTGCGAGCTACGGTTCTGAAGTGCGACGGAGGCGACTTGGGAAAGGTCGCCTTCGTCGCGCCTAAGAGACTGGGAAACGCGGTCTATCGCAACCGTTGCAAGAGGGTCCTGCGAGAGGCCGCCCGCGCTTGCGGACTTCCAATGCAAGGGTCCAAGGTCATTCTCTTCGCGACCAGGGCGACCCATGACAGCACGCCTCAGGACGTTTCTGTCGACATGAGGTCCATCCTCAGGCGGTCGGGCCTGCAATGAGCAGTCACGATGCGCGGGCGAGAAGGACATCGCCCATAAAGCGCGCCCTTCTCGCTTCGATTCGCTTCTATCAGCGGTACGTGTCGCCGCTCTTTCCGCCATCATGCATCTACGAGCCAACCTGCTCCGCATATGCCTTCGAGGCCATCAGTAGGTACGGCGCCCTCAGGGGTTCCTGGTTGGCTTTCAAGAGGATTCTGCGCTGTAATCCCTTTCACAAAGGCGGTTTTGACCCCGTCCCCAAGCTCTGATACCGGAGGAACCCATGTGGGATTGGTTTATTGATTTCCTTACGATGATTCTTAAGTCGCTCGCAGACATCTGCGGGGACTGGGGCATCGCTGTCATCGTCCTGACGATCATCATCCGTCTGCTTGTCATGCCGCTCATGAACAAGTCGACCGCCTCGAGCGCCAGGATGCAGGCTCTCCAGCCAAAGATGATGGAGATCCAGAACAAGTACGCCGACGACCCCGAGCGTCAGGCCGAGGAGCTTCGCAAGTTCACTGCCGAGAACAAGTTTAACCCGCTT
This sequence comes from Coriobacteriaceae bacterium, assembly GCA_003862195.1. Lineage (GTDB taxonomy): Bacteria > Actinomycetota > Coriobacteriia > Coriobacteriales > Atopobiaceae > Parafannyhessea. Next base: position 13,398 of record QOUO01000045.1, read on the forward strand.
GGCGGCTGCCTGCCCATCCTCATCCAGATGCCCGTCTTCTTCGCACTCTTCACGGTCGCGAAGCAGGTGCCGAAGTCGGCGCACTTCCTCAACATCATGCCGTCCCTCTCGCAGTCTGCTGCGGGCGCAATGAGCCATGGCATCCAGGCCGCGCTCGTCTACATCATCTTCGACGTTCTCTTCGGCATCCTCACGTTCATCCCGATGATGATGAACCTGCAGAACACCCCGGACGAGCAGCGTCAGCAGACCATGATCATGGGCGTCGTCATGGCGGTCATGATGCTGTGGTTTGGCTGGAGCGTCCCCGGCGCTGTTCTTCTCTACTACGATGCCTCCGCCGTCTGGCAGGTCGTGCAGCAGAAGGTCGTCACCCAGCGCGTTATGGACAAGGTGAAGGCCGAGACCGAGGCCAAGCTTGCTCAGCAGGGCCAGAGCGTTCAGGTGGACGTGGTCCGCAAGGAGCACAAGCCCCGTCCGCACAAGAAGAACTAGTATCATCAAGGGTCTAGAAGTATTCGCGCGGTGCTCATTGTGCGCCGCGCTCATTTTTGGAGGTATGTGGTGGAGGACGAGCTGAACGTCGCACTCGAGGGGGATGAACCCACGGAGGACAACGGCGCCGATGACAAGTTCGCTAAGATTCGCGAGCACTACGAGTCTGATGTCGAGCTGACGGATGACGAGATTGACCTCATTGCTGACGTTGCCGTGAAGTACATCCGGGGGCTTCTCAACTGCTTTGGCGAGGAGCATATCTCCATCGACGAGTACGACGGTGACGAGGGCGAGCTCATCCTCGACATCAGCGGTGGCGATCTGGCAGTCCTCATAGGTCGCCACGGTCGTACGCTTGACGCCCTCCAGATGGTCGTGTCCTCGTACGTGAGCAACAAGATCAAGTTCCATTATCCGATCGTCGTGGACATCGAGGGCTACAAGAGCCGTCGTAGGAACAAGCTTACGGAGATGGCGAAGTCCGCTGCAGAGAGGGCGAAGAAGCAGCACGGCCGCGTCGCACTCGCCCCAATGAACGCCTACGACCGTAGAATCGTTCACCTCGCGCTTGTGGACGACGAGGATGTCGACACGCATTCCGAGGGCGTGGAGCCAGAGCGTCGGGTCGTCGTTACGTATAAGGCGCGCTAGACTTTAACAAGCATATCTGCGTTAGGGGGAGACACGGCAACCGTGTCTCCCCTTTTTTAGCTGATGATGTTATATGGGATGAGGGCCAACAGTGTTCGCCTTCGCCTCGATGTAGGGGTCACGTGTCTGAGGCCGTGTCACGTTTGAAATGGCTCTCGGCGATTATGTTCCCGTCCCGTGACTGAGAGCCTGGGCATGATACCGTGCACTTCTCGCCATTGGCAATTGCGAGAAGTGCACGGTGCAATCTACGGATTTGCGTTTGTCTTATCTAGCATCGTTCTCACACCGCTTGGATGTGGACAACTCGCTCTTAGGATCTGGGGTGCCTAGATAGCTTTCTCTAGAATCCTGGATGGTTCGTTTCTCTTTCGGCTCTAGGTTTTGCAACTGCTTGATAGGTGCCACATTGTTGAGACGTCATCACGCGTGGTATTGGAACGCGATGAATGTGATGCTTTGCAGAGGAGTTCCTCAAGCGATTGTTAGATAACGTAACTGGTCGACCACCTTTTGATCTGGCAATTTCTGTAGCCCTGTAGTTGGACCTTGCACACTTCTGTTCAGATGCGCACATATTGACTCCGGACGTGATGCACATGATTTCCTGGACAAACTCAAGACCCTTTGAAGTACAAGTAGGACATCTGCGTTATATCTGTCTCATATTGCTAATCCGAGAGTAGCGAATCGTGCGGGTCCTATACCTACCTTGAGCTGCGGTAATGCGCATCGGTCATAAGCAAATGGCGCATGACCCTTGCCGTTTTGGGCCATTTCTCCTCGTCGCGTCGGACGCGGA
>QOUO01000046.1 GCA_003862195.1 Coriobacteriaceae bacterium
GCTTCGTGAGGATCGACGAGATGCGGTTCCGCACGGTACCAGCGCTCATGCACAGCTCGTCGGCAACTTCCGCGTTTGTCAGCCCGTCGGCAATCGCGCGCACGACCTCACGCTCTCGCTCCGAGAGACAGGCCAGGGCGCTCTCGTCTGGCGGCTTCATCCCCGCGCTGGTATCCGCATCGACGGAGAGCCGAGCAGCCCTTGCCAACACCTCGCCCTCGAGCACGCACTGGCCACGCATGACCGACCTGAGCGCAGGTGCGACGGTCGCCACGTCCTGCTTTATAAGGTAGCCTCGTGCACCAAGCCTCAGCGCACGGACGATGTACTCGTCGTCTGAGAACGTGGTGAGGAAGACGATGCGGGCGTCCGGCCGAAGGTACAGCATCTCCTCCGCAGCAGTGAGCCCATCCCCACCGGGCATCTGGATATCCATGAGGACCACGTCCGGATTCAGTCGAGAGAACAGCTCGACCGCCTCGTGCCCGTCGAGGCCCTGTCCAACGACCTCGATGTCGGGCTCTACGCCCAGGATGGTCGCCAGTGAGCGGACCACGATGCGATCGTCATCCACAACTACGACCCTCATCAGGCCACCTCCTCCATCGCGACGTGGCGGGGCATCGTCGCGAAGACCACGAACCAGCGCTCTCCGCCATGCCCCTCGATTTTCACGTTGAGCGTGCCGCCAAGCGTGGCGACCCTCTCGCGCATGGACCTCAGGCCCATGCCTCGCTCCTCAAGCCCCTCGGCTTCCTCTGGGACCGCACCGTCACTCGCGACCCTTACCTGCCACAGCCCCGGCAGCGATCGCACGTGGACCCGAACCGTGTCGGCATGGCCGTGTCGAGCGGCGTTCGTGAGCGCCTCGCGAACTATCGCCAGGATGCAGCGACCGACCTCCGCAGGAGGCTCGACATCAAGACCGCAATCGACCGATGCGCGAGCAATGCCACTCGAGGCCACAAGGCCGTGCAGCCCGACGGACACGTTGACGCCAGAGTCTTCCAGCGCGTGGACGCTCCTCCGCATGGACGAGGTTGCCTCGTTCAAGCCATCGAGAATCGCGCCCAGGTCCTCCAGCACCTCAGGTTCCCCGCGATGCACGACCTTGAGAGCCTCCACCTGGAGGACGAGGCGCGTGAGGGTATGGCCCACCGAGTCATGAATCTCCCTCGCGATCCTCGTCCGCTCCGCGAGTGCGGCCGCTCGCGACTCAAACTCACGCGCATCCTCAAGCTCTACGTTCTTCTCCCTCAGCGATGCAATCCTGTCCTCAAGGTCATCCTGCAGGCCATGAAGCTCCCTTGTGCCCGCGAGCTGAGCCGTGCACCTGAGCGAGAGCATGGACGCAAGCGCCGAGGTTGCGACGAGTCCCACCCCAGACGCAAGCGAGAGCCCCGAGGACAGCGCAGCACAGAGCGCCGCGACGGGCGCTAACCCACGCGCCTGGCGCCATGGCAGGCGCGGGATGTCGTAGCAGAGGAGCGGTAGCGTAACGTACGCACCCGGAACAAGCGACGCCAGGACGACGGCCGAAGCCTCGACAGCAGAGGCCGCAACGGGCACTCTGCCGACTAACAGCTCGAACACCGCGCTCACGCACACGGAGAGGAGCAGCGCAACCACCACGACGGTCGACGCGCCCCTTGAGCCGGCAACGAACGCGAGCGAAGCCAGCAGCAGCAAGCCTTTGTCCCCTAGTCTCTCCATGCGGACAGTATAAGGGTGAGCACGTTCGACCGCACCACTCGCGAGCTGGCCTTTCCCAAGTGATGACAAATGTCATACCCCTTGGCGCAAGACGCGCGAAAGTCGTGACAAACGTCACTCCCACCCGTCCGAACAAGATGAAAGAATGGGGCCAACAGGAAAGGCAACCTCCAGATTGCGAGGCAACCATGAACGAGGCAACGGGCGAGAAGGACAAGACTCGGATGCGCGACCACGCCCCCGTGGTTCACGTCGAGAACCTCGTGAAGCGCTATGGCGAACTCGTCGCGGTCGACCATCTGTCGTTCGACATTGCGTCCGGGGAGGCGTTTGGCCTGCTCGGCCCTAACGGGTCCGGAAAGACGACCACCATCAACTGCATCCTGCAGCTGCTCAGCTACGAACACGGCGACATCAGCCTCTTCGGCAGGCCCATGCGCCCGACGAGCTATGACCTCAAGCGGCAGATCGGCATCGTCCCGCAGGAAGTGGCGGTGTTTGACGAGCTCACCGTTCGCGAGAACATCGACAGCTTCTGCGCCCTCTACGTGAGCGACCGCGCAAAGCGGAGGGAGCTGGTCGACAGGGCCATCGAGTTCGTTGGACTCCAGAAGTTCGAGAAGTTCAGGCCAAAGAAGCTGTCCGGAGGCCTGATGCGCCGGCTCAACATCGCCTGCGGCATCGCACACGAGCCCTCGCTCATCATCCTGGACGAGCCCACGGTCGCCGTCGACCCACAGAGCCGCGAGGCCATCCTCGGCGGCATCGAGCGCCTGAACGGGGAGGGGGCAACCATCATCTACACCTCCCACTACATGGAGGAGGTCGAGCGGCTCTGCAAGAGGATCCTCATCATGGACCATGGCCGCGCGGTCGCTAGTGGAACGCCCGACGAGCTCAAGGCGATGGTCGGCACGGGCGAGAAGGTCTCCGTAGAGACGGCCGAGCCGTCCGAGCAGGTTCTCGAGGACCTCAGGAGGCTTTCCTGCGTGAGGCAGGCCACGTATGAGGGCGGAAGGATACGCGTCCAGTGCCTGAACGGCGAGCACAACCTTGCCGACATCCTTGGCGTCCTGGCCAAGGACAACGTTCCCTACGGGCGCGTGCTTTCGGAGCCGCCCACCCTGAACGACGTCTTCCTGGAGATCACCGGCCGCGCGCTGCGTGACGAGGCATAGGAGAAAAGATGCTCGCAAGCTTCAAGACGACGGTTCTCTCGCTCCTGAGGAACAAGTCCATGCTGCTCTGGGCCCTGCTCTTCCCCATCGTCCTCACGTGCATCTTCATGGGAATGTTCTCCGGAATCGAAAGCGCCTACTCAGCCGTCGGATCCGACCTCGGCATAGTGCGAAGCGCCAGCTACGGCTCCAACGAAGGCCTGCAGCAGACGCTACGCTCGATTTCCCTCTCCACCGGCAAGAACGGCATCGTCAAGCTGAGCTACTTCGACAGCGAGGCGGCCGCGCGCAAGGCAATCGCGGACGAGAAAATCGACTCTTATCTCACGGTAAGCAATGCGGGAAGCATCTCCCTCCATGTCGGCCAGAGGAGCCTGGGGGCGAACGGCTCGCTTCCCACCACGATTCTCGCCTCCGCGCTCAACTCCCACCTGCACGCGACGAACGCCGTTGCCGTCATCATGGCGCGAGTGACTCCAGGAGGCAGCGTGCCGGCCAGCTTGGCCTCGGGCGACGGCGTATCGATCAAGAGGCTCGTCCTCACCAAGAACGCCCCCGACCCGGACGTGCGGTACTATTTCTCGCTCCTCGCCATGACCGCCGGCATCGGGTCTGCGGCCGCCATGCTGAGCATCCAAAGGCTGCAGCCAACCGAGGGCGCCGTCGGCGCCCGGCAGTCGGTCTCTTCCACCCCGCGCTGGCTCATGCTCGTGGGCGCGCTTCTCGGCTCATGGCTCTGTCAGTTCGCCTGCATGCTTGCCGCACTTCTCTTCATGGCGCTCGTGGCCCGCGTCAACTTTGGCACTGGCGCCGCCCCGCTCCTTCTCGCCATTGCGGCATCGTCGCTCACGGGTTGCGCCGCGGGCGCCTTGCTCGGCACCATCCCCCACATGGAGGACGGCATGGTGTCGGGAATCACCTGCCTCCTCTCGCTCTTTACCGGCCTGTACGGGCCCGCCTCGCAGCTGATCACCGATTCCCTCGAGGCTACGGCGCCCACCCTCATACACGCGAACCCCCTCTGGCAGATGACCAACTGCTTCTACTCCCTCCTGTACTACGACTTGTACGGACCCTTCCTGAGCAGCATCGCGGCGCTGCTCGCCATGACCGGCATCTTTCTGGCCATAGCGGCCTTCCGCATGAGGAGGATCTCCCATGGGCAGCTATAAGACATCTATGAGAATCGTCCTCTCGCATCGCGTCTACATCGTCATCTACCTTGTGCTCATGACGGCCGTTGGACTCACGATAGGCATGCTGACCCAACCAGGGTCGACCGCAACCTTCAAGCCGACCGTGACGCGCGTCGCCGTGGTGGACCACGATGGCTCGACGCTCTCGAGGGCCCTGGCCTCCCGTATCTACAAGGGAAACGAGAAGGTCACGCTAGATGGCAGCAAGCGTGCGACACAGGACGCCATAGCCAAGGACTCCGTCTCGTATCTCCTGGTCATCCCTGAGGGCTGGGGAGATGGGTTCATGGCGGCCGCAAGGTCTGGCAAGAAGGCCCCTACTCTGAACTCGTCCGTCTCGTACAGCTCGGGCGAGGGACGACTCGTCGAGCTCACGGCGTCAAGCTACTCGAACATGCTCTATCAGATGGCCGCGACCCTCGGCGGGAGCCAAGAGGACGTCGTCAGCGCCTCCGACTCCGCTTGGAAGGGAGACGTCAGCGTAGACGTGGTCAAGAGCAAGGCCACCCCCCTTCCAGCCTCGCTTCGCGTTGCCGCCGAGTTCTCCTCGTACTCGATATTCGCAAGCGTCACCGTCGTGATCGCCGTGCTCATGCAAGCGCTCAACAGGCCCGAGGTGGCCCGTCGGAGGATGGCCTCCTCCCAACCCGCGCACGTCCGAAGCGCCTCTTTGCTCGCCGCATGCCTGACCATCGCCCTTGTGGCATGGATCTTCAACTTCGGCCTGCAGGTCCTTCTCCTCGGACGCGACGCCACGACTACCGCACCCCTCCAGCTCGCCATGGTCGGAGCGGCGGAGCTCTCGTACAGCCTGTTCTCGGCGGCAGTTGGCTTCCTCATCGGTCAGATCGGCCTTTCGGAAAATGCCTCTAACGCCGTGGCGAACATATTCGGAATGGTCTTCTCCTTCATGGGTGGGGCTTGGACGGGCCTGTCGCTGTTGCCCGACAGCCTGCTTGCCGTAGCGCACTTCATGCCGTCCTACTGGACGACGCTTGCAATCGAGGGCGCATCCAACATGGAGACGGTGACGTCTGCGGCTATGGGTTCCCTCCTGGGCGACGTGGGAATATGCGCGCTCTTCAGCGTCGCCATCCTGCTCGTGGGTTTGGTGGTCGGAAGGGACCGCTCGGCGGGAAGGTCTTCCTAAGAGTCCCGCGTCATGACGCAATTGCGGAATTCCCTACCATCAGCGCAGGTAAAGGACCCAATGCGGTATTGTTCTCTGGTTATGAGAACACCCCTGGCGCCATGCGCCAGAAAACCACGCGAAAGAGAGACCCGCATGAAGCTCACCGGAAGCCAGATCCGTCAGCTGCGAAGCATGTGCAACCAGCTCAAGCCCACCATCTCCATCGGCAAGGCCGGCGTCGAGGCCGTCATCGGAACCGCCGAGCAGGAGCTCGAGGCGCACGAGCTCGTCAAGTGCACTGTGCAGGGAACTGCCGGCCTCGACACCCGTGAGGCCGCTGACGAGCTCGCCCGCCTGACCAACGCGACCGTCGTCCAGGTCATTGGCCACAAGTTCTCGATCTATCGCGAGACCAGCCGCAAGGACGTCGAGAAGATCAAGCTGTCGTAGCCCGGGCATTTCTCTAGACTGTCAGCAGGACACAGACAGCACCACGTGGGCCCGCACTCAATCCACGCGCATCGGAGGCGAAAGACATGAGGAAGATTCTCGTCGTAGTCGACATGCAGAACGACTTCATCGACGGAGCCCTCGGCACGGCCGAGGCACAGGCAATCGTCCCGAACGTCGTCGCGAAGATGGAGGGCTATCCCAAGGCTGACATCTTCGCGACCCGCGACACGCACCCCCAGAACTACCTCGACACGCAGGAGGGCAAGTACCTGCCCGTTCCCCACTGCATCAAGGGTACCGAGGGTTGGCAGCTCCGCGACAAGGTCGCGGAGCTCGTCGCGCCGGAGAACGTGATTGACAAGCCGACGTTCGGCTCCGTAAAGCTCGCCCACATGATGAGCGAGCTCGCGCAGAAGGATGAGCTCGAGATCGAGCTCGTCGGGCTCTGCACGGACATCTGCGTGGTATCGAACGCGCTTCTCCTCAAGGCAGCGCTTCCCGAGGTAAAGATAAGCGTCGACCCCGCGTGCTGCGCTGGCGTGACGCCACAGAAGCACGAGGCGGCGCTCGAGACCATGCGCTCCTGCCAGATTCAGGGGCTCTAGCTCGCAAGCTGGACACTGCGCCCGTAACATAACGCGAGCACGCAAAGCGGCGGTCGCCTTTGGCGGCCGCCGCTTTCGGTTGTGCATGCGGAAAGGTTAGATGAACTGCGCCTCAAGCAGCTTGATTCCCGTCTTGGTGCGGAACACCCGCTCGCGCAGCGACTCCGCTATGCGACGGCGCGCATCGACGTCGCCCTCGGAGTCCTCGTACACGTTGACCAGCATGTCCGCCTCGATGAGCACCTGCAGGTCGTCGTCATGGATGTCGTTGTAATGGTGATGGTGCGCCACAAGCCAGCACACGCGGTCGATCACCTCCGGAGCATAGCCCAGGCGCTCCATCATGGGACGGGCCTCCTTTGGCCCGAGCTCCTCCTGATGGGTGCCAACGGAGTCACCGTAGATGCGCTCGCTCTCGTGGATGCCGATGTCGTGCACGAGGGCTGCCGCCTCCACCACGTAGCGCTGGTCAGGGTCCATGCCCTCTGCCAGGGCAATCGTGCGCGCGAGCGCGTGCACCTTCACAAAGTGCTGAATCCGCTTGGGGTCCAGGCGGTCATACTCGAACATCGCGAGCTCCAGCGCAACGTGATCCTTTGGCGCATCTGCCATGTGGCGTCCTCCCTCGAGTGGTTTTGGCCATTGTACATACGGCGCTCGGCAGGACGACCAAACGACATGGCCTCGCAACGATTAGAATCTGGCCCAAGCAGCTCGCTGTGATTGGAGGACGCGATGACACCACAGGAGTTTGACGAGGCGGAGTCGTACTGGACGAGTCGCGAGGCGGAGTCCAAGCGGATGCCAGAGGGCGAGCTGCGCGCGGCAATCGAAGCGTTTCTCGCCTCGCACAACACCTGCGCGCTCGCCTGCGGAGCTGGCGACTTCGTGCGCTGCACGCCGCTCGAGTACGCCTATCGCGACGGGGCATTCTGGATCTTCTCGGAGGGCGGCCTCAAGTTCCGCGCGCTCAGGCGCAACGCGAACGTGAGCCTTGCCGTGTTCGAGCCCTACTCTGGCTTTGGCAAGCTCGAGAGCGCGCAGGTAACTGGCACTGCGGCGATCGTCGACCCGGACGATCCCGCGTTTGCGCGGGCGGCGGCCGAGAAGGGCATCCCCGTCGACATGCTCGCCCGCATGCGCTCGCGACTCCACCTCATCAAGGTCGCGCCGTCGCGCATCGACTACCTGTGCAGCGCGCTCAAGGCGCAGGGCTACGACCCGAGGCAGTGGCTCGAGCCGTAGCGAGGCGACCAGGTGCGGCTCGGCAGACGCCGCCGCCCACCTGGTCACACCGTTCTGTTATGCAAGGTACTTGGAGAACGCCCCCACCATTCCCTCGGGCGTGTCCTGCGAGAAGACGTCGGCCGCCTTGGCCTCGTCCATGAAGATGCCCATGAGCTTCTGGAGCATCTCGACCTGGCCGCCGTCGCGCACGATGCCGAGGTTGATGACCAGGCTCGCCTGGACGTCCTCGCCGGTGCCGCCCATCGCCTTGAACGGGATGGGGCGCTTGGGCTTGACGATGCAGATGTAGGGCCTCTGCAGGTTGACGGGGTCGGTATGCGGGATGGCAATCTGGCCCGTGGGGCAGGCCAGGCCCGTGGGATAGGACTTCTCGCGAGTCGATATCGCGTCCCTCCAGGTGTCGCGCACGTAGCCCGCCGGCTTCAGGCGCTTCTCCAGGCTCGCGAAGAGCTCGAACGCGTCTGCGGCCTCCACGTCGAAGAAGACGAGGTCCGAGCTCAAGAGCTTGATGTCATCTGCGGACATTTGCATTTCTCCTTATCAAATCACCAGTGTCGTGCCGTGGGGCAGTCGTGCCAGGGATGGCCGCGCCAGGGGCGGTCGTGCCAGACTCCCTACCTCCCGCGGGATGCCTTGCCCTGTGCGGGGCTCGCCTCACCGGCCAGCTTCAGAAGGAAGTCGTATACGGGGCCGGCGTTGTTTCCCTCCGGGTCGTACAGGTCCTCGCAGTGCAGGAAGTAGCGCCCACGCAGCGGCGACGCGTTGTTGACGCGCAGGTAGAGCCTCATGCAGTCCGGGTAGCGCTGCACGCGCAGGCGCTCGATCGAGCCGGCCGGATACGAGTCCACGTGGCCAAACGACTCGAACGCCACCGAGGACCCGTCAAAGGTCACCTTGCGCGGATACGCATGCGCCACGAAGGCGTTGAGCAGGGAGTACCCGCACACCACGGCCAGCAGCAGCATGAGGGGCGCAAGGACCCCAAGGGAGAGAAGAACGACCGCCAAGGGCAGCCCCACCACCGATACGTACGTGGCCAGCAGCACGTCGATGGTGTAGCGCCTGCGGTCGTAGGTATACGTGACGCCCTTCTCCATATGCACGGCACCTCCAGAAAAATGGTGCCGCCAGCAAGCGGTGCTGACGGCACCCGAAACGGAACACTTAAGGAAAGACCAGCTAGGCTTGGTCGCCGTTCTTCTCCGCGGCAACCTCTGCGTGAAGCTCCTTGGCCTCCTTGACGATGCGCTTGTGGTTCCAGAGGGCCATGGCCACCGCCACGACGCCCGTCGCGACAAGGCCGACGAACGCGTTGATGCTAGAGAGAAGGACGAAGATGCCGGAGAGCGGCGAGCCGCCATCGGAGAGCACCGTGATCAGCGAGGTGCCGGCAACGCCCGTGGCGCCGACTGCCTTGGTGATGTTGAAGCCTGCCTGCGCGGCGGACTGGGTGATGAGCGGGGCGAGTGCGGTGGAGATCAGAAGGCCCATGATGACCGAGATGATGCCGATGATGAAGCCGCGGAAGCCGTTGCCCTTGGAGACGGGCACCGCCACGGCCAGCATGTAGGTGCCGGCGGAAAGGTCGACGAACGGGAGCGTCTGGTTGCCCAGGGGCTGCAGGATGACGGCGAAGAGGACCATCAGCGGGATGCAGATGAGCGCGAGGGAGAGCGTGACGGGGTGACCGACGGCCACTGCGGAGTCGAGGCCGATGTACATCTTGCCGCGGTTCTTAACCTTGTTCTGGATGAAGTTGGAGGCGGCGTCGGAGATCGGGAGCAGGCCCTCCATCAGGAGCGAGGCCATGCGCGGAATGAGCACGAGGACGGAGCCGAGCGTGATGGCGACCGTCAGGACCTTGCCGATGGAGCCGGCAACGTCGCCGGGCTTGAAGTACGCGATGATGCCGATGATCAGGCCGATGATTGTGCCGACGAAGAGCGGCTCGCCAAAGACGCCGAACTTCTTCTGCATGGACTCGACGTCGATGTCGATGTCACGCACGCCGGGGATGCGGTCGATGACCCAGTTGATGGCCCAGGCGACGGGTGCATACGCGAGCGAGAAGCCCTGGGAGATGGAGACGCCGGGCATGCCGAGTGCCTCCTGGCAGTCCTCGGCGGTGGCGTCTGCCAGCACGAGCAGCACGACCTCGTCGATCACGGCAGCGCAGAAGCCAAAGGTGATGTTGCCGGTGACGTTGGCCACGAGCGAGCCCACGAACGCGTAGTGCCAGTAGTTCCAGATGTCGACGTTCACGGTCTGGGTGAAGTTGACGAGCACGAGCAGGAGGTTCACCACCAGAGCGAGCGGGATGATGACCAGGCCGACGGTCGTGCCCAGGGCGATTGCGGCGCCGGCGGGCCAGCCCACGTCGATGACGGAGAGGGCGAGGCCGAAGCGGTGGATCATCTCCTGCACGGCCGGCCCGATGGTGGTGCCAAAGAGCGAGTTAATGACGAGGTTCAGGCCGATGAAGCCGACGCCGACCGTGAGGCCGGCCTTGAGGCTCTTCCCGAAGCCGGCGCCCAGGCACGCTCCGATGATCGTGATGATGATTGGCATCATGACGGAGACGCCCAGTCCCTGCAGGAACGAGAAGAACGAGATTACCGCGTCCATGTGACTGCCTTACCTACCTTTCCTTACTTGCTGCCTTACCAGCTGCTACTTCTTGAGCACGTCCAGAATCTGCTGCTCGGCAGCTGCCTTGCCGATGGTCGTGAGGAACGGCACACCGTTCACGTAGGGGCACTTGATGCCCGCGGGAGCCGCGGTGGTCGCAATCAGGATGTCCGCGTCCGCACACTGCGTCGGCGCCTCGCCGATGGCGCACTTCACGATGGAGTACTCGCCCTTGAGACCATTGGAATCGAGCAGGTCCTTGACCTTCGCCTCGACTGCGGTTGACGTTGCGATGCCGGATCCACAAGCTACGACGACCTTCTTCATGGGGATTCCCTTCTCTTGTCGCCTACGATGACTTGATAGTAAACAAATTAAACGCACTTGTACAGTTTGTTTTCTGAGAAATTTCCAAGTTGAAAGACAATTTCCCTAGTACTTCTCTTCCAACAGCGATTTTTGACGCTCAAATCGGTTAGACATTGACCTATATTGTTTACTGTCAGAGCTCAAAACCATCGGAGCGAGACTTTTTCAGGTTCTGTGTTTACTGCTGTTCAACAAAAACTTGGAGTGTGCGCAGGACGGTTTTAGTAAACAAAGATGGTGTATTGTTAAACGCTAGCCATAGGTCATGCCGTCGGAGGTGCCATGGGTCGAGTCAGCATACGTGACGTCGCCGCCGAGACGGGCTACTCCCCCGCCACGGTCTCCAACGTCCTCAACAAGAAGGGCAACGTAGGTGCCAAGGCCACGGGGATCATCCTCGAGGCCCTTAAGACCATGGGCTACCGTCGCGCAAGCCAGATCGACCGCGTGATCTTCGCGGTCGTACGCATGACGGGCCGCATCGTGGACGACAGCCCCTTCCACGCCGTGGTGTACGCCGGCGTGGAGCGCGCCGCGCGCGAGCTCTCGCTCAAGGCATCCATGGTGACGCTCGACCTCACAGACCCCGCGACCCGCAAGGCCGCCATCGCGGAGCTGGCCGACAATCCCAACGCAGGGGTCGCCCTTCTCGCCACTGAGATCGTGGACGACGATGACTACGCCCTCTTCGAGGACTTCCCGCTGCCGCTCGTGATGGTCGACGGCTGGAGCGACCGGCTGCCCTTCGACTGCGTGGGAACCGCAAACGAGTCCGCCGCCTACCGCGCGACGGCCTACCTCGCGTTAATGGGCCACGAGCGAATGGGCTACGTGGGCTCCAGCGTGCGCATCAAGAACTTCCCCCTGCGCGAGAGGGGATTCCGCCGTGTACTGGATGACATGCGCATCCCCTTTGACGAGCACAACCGCCTGCTGGTGGACCCCTCGCCGGAGCCTGCCTTTGCCCAGATCTCGACCTGGCTCGACGGCGACCCCGAGCTTCCCACAGCATTCTTCTGCGACAACGACATCATCGCCGCGAGTCTCGTGCGCGCCCTGCAGCTGCACGGGTACGCCGTGCCGGAGGGCGTCTCCGTCATGGGCTTCGACGACGAGCAGCTCTGCCAGCTGGTGCAGCCGCCGCTCAGCACGGTCCACGTGCCGCGCCACAAGATGGGTGCCATGGCCGTGCACCGGCTCATGGAGCAGACAACCGCTGCGGACGCCGCCCCCTGCATCGCCCTCCTGCACACGAGCCTGGTCCACCGCCAGAGCGTGCAGCGCATCTAGGCGCACGGCAAGGACGGATCGGCCGGCCTCGCCACATGAACGCATAGGGGTGCCTCCCACGCGCTGCGCGGGAGGCACCCCTCGTTGGCAAACTTCGATTTTTGATTTTATGACCACTGTGCGCCGGGGCGCCCACGGCGCGCCTGGGGCACGGCGGTGGTCCTTCTCGCCTACGCGACCTCCTCGAACTGCGACTGGTACAGCTGCGCGTAGAACCCGCCGCTGGCCAGCAGGTCCTCGTGCGTGCCGCGCTCCACGATGTCGCCGTCGCGCAGGACCAGGATCGTGTCCGCGTTCTTGATGGTAGAGAGCCGGTGCGCGATCACGAAGCTCGTGCGGCCGACCATCAGCTTGTCCATGGCGCGCTGGATGCGCCACTCCGTGCGCGTGTCGACGTTGGAGGTCGCCTCGTCCAGGATGAGGATCGGGCGGTCCGCCAGCACGGCGCGCGCGATGGTGAGCAGCTGCCGCTGGCCCTGGCTGACGTTCGTGGCGCCCTCGTCCAGCTCGAAGTCGTAGCCGCCGGGCAGCGCCTTGATGAAGTGCTCGCAGTGGGCGTAGCGCGCCGCGGCCTCCACCTCCTCGTCCGTCGCGTCGAGCCGGCCGAAGCGGATGTTCTCGCGGATGGTCCCCTTGAAGAGCCAGGCGTCCTGAAGGACCATGGAGAAGTTCTGCCTCAGGTCCTCGCGGGCAACGTCGCGCACGTCATGCCCGTCGACCCGGAGCGCGCCGCCGTCCACGTCGTAGAAGCGGAGCAGCAGCTTCATGAGCGTCGTCTTGCCGGCGCCCGTGGGACCGACGATGGCCACGGTGCGGCCGGGCGTCACGTCCGCGCTGAAGCCGTGGATGATCGTCTGGTTGGGCAGGTAGCCAAAGGACACGTCGTCAAACTGGACCGCGCCCTTGGAGCCGCCGATCTTCTCCACCGGCTCGCCCGTGGCGGGGTCGAGCGCGGCGGTCTCCGGCTCCTCGGGGGCCTCCAGGAACTCGAACACGCGCTCCGCGCAGGCAGCCATCTGCTGAAGAACGTTGGAAACGGTCGCAAGCTGCGTGATGGGCTGCGTGAAGTTCTTGACGTACTGGATGAACGACTGGATGTCTCCCGGCTGGATGGAGCCCGAGACGGCCAGCCCCGCGCCCACGACCACGACGCCCACGTAGCCCATGTTGCCCACGAGGTTCATGAGCGGCTGCATGAGGCCGGACAGGAACTGGCTCTTCCACGCGGACTCGTACAGGCGGTCGTTCTCTTGGTCGAAGCTCGCGACCGCACGATCGCCCTGGTTGAAGGCCTGGATCACCACCTGGCCGGAGAAGTCCTCCTCCACGCGGCCGTTGACGGCGCCGAGCTGCTCCTGCTGCAGGCGGAAGTAGCGCTGCGACCGCTTGATGAGCACGCCCAGGATCGCGGCGGACACGGGCAGCGTCACGAAGGTGACGCCCGCGAGCGGAACGGAGATGGAAATCATCATCACCGCGACGCCCACGACCTGCGTGATGGAGGTGACCAGCTGGATGAGGCCCTGGTTGAGCGACTGGCTGAGCGTGTCGACGTCGTTGGTCATGCGCGAGAGCACGTCGCCCTTGGATATGGTGCCGCCGTCAAAGTACGACAGGTTGACCTTGGAGATCTTCTCCGCGATCTGGCCGCGCATGCGGTACACGACCTTCTGCGTGACGCCGGTCATGATCCAGCTTTGCATACCCGACGCGGCGGCGCTCGCAAGGTAGATGCAAAGGAGCCCCAGCAGCGTGCGCCCGATGAGCGCAAAGTCGATCCCGCCTTTGCCGGCCGCGGCCGTCTGCGCGCCGCGGATGACCTCCGTGGTGGCGCTGCCCAGAACCTTAGGTCCCACGACCGAGAAGAGCACGGACGCGATCGCGAGCACGACCGCGGCTATGAGTCCCACGCGGTAGACGCCCATGTAGTGCAGGAGCTTGCGCATGGTGCCGCCAAAGTCCTTGGCCTTCTCGCCCGGCGCCATGCGGCTGCCCGGGCCGTGAGGCCGCATCGGCTTCCTGGGCTGTTGCGTTCTTTCCGCCACGCTACTCATCCCCCTCCAGGCCGAGCTCCTTGGCGCTCAGCTGGCTCTTCGCGATCTCCAGGTACTCGGGGCAGTCGCGCAGGAGCTGCTCGTGCGTTCCCTGCCCCACCACGCGGCCCTCGTCCAGCACGACGATCTGGTCCGCGCCCATGACGGTGGCGATGCGCTGCGCCACCACCACGACGGCCGTGTCCGCGCAGTCGCGCGCGAGCGCCTGGCGCAGCCGCGCGTCCGTGGCGTAGTCCAGCGCGCTGAACGAGTCGTCCAGCACCAGCACCTCCGGGTGCGTCGCGAGCGCGCGGGCGATTGCCAGGCGCTGGCGCTGGCCGCCGGACACGTTCGTGCCGCCCTGGGAGATGGGCGCGTCCAGGCCGCCCTCCTTCTGGCTCACGAGCTCGGAGGCCTGCGCCACGTCCACCGCGCGGAGGAGTTCCTGCCGGCGGGCGGGGTCCTGCCGGGACATCGCGTCCTTCTCGCCCGCGTCAGGCAGGCCAAAGGCGACGTTGGAGCCGATGGTGCCCGAGAACAGGAAGCCCTGCTGCGGCACGTAGCCCACGCGGGAGCGGACATCAGCCAGAGACATGTGGCGCAGGTCGACGCCGTCGAGCGTGATGGAGCCGGACGTTGGGTCGTACAGGCGCGGGATCAGCTGCACGAGCGTGGACTTTCCGGAGCCCGTGGAGCCCACGATCGCGGTCACCTTGCCCGGCGCAGTGGTGAAGCTCACGTCGCTCACGACGTCGCCCTCCGCGTCAGGGTAGTGAAAGCTCACGTGGTCCAGGCGCAGCTCGCCGCGCGGCGCGTCTGCCGCCGGCGCGACGGGGCGCTCCGGCTCGCGCACGGCGGGCTCGACGGAGAGGACCTCCTGCACGCGGCCGACGGAGACCTCCGCGCGCGGCAGGATGACGGCGACCATGGACACGATGAGGAAGCTCATCACGATCATCATGGCGTAGCTGATGAAGGCCATCATGTCGCCCGCGCGCAGGGCGCCCGCCGCCACGCCATGCGAGCCAAACCACACGATGGCGACGGTCGAGATGTTCATCACGAGCATCATGAGCGGCATCATGAGCGTCATGGCGCGGTTGACGAAGAGCTGCGCGTCGCGCAGGTCGCCCGAGGCCGCGTCAAAGCGCTCGAGCTCGTGGCCCTGGCGACCGAACGCGCGGATGGTCATGATGCCGTCGAGCATCTCGCGCGCAAGGAGGTTCACGCGGTCGACCAGCGACTGCATGACCTTGAAGCGCGGCATCGTGAGCGAGAAGAGCACCGCCACGACCCCCAGCACGGCCAGGAGCGCGGCGCCCGCGATCCAGACCAGGCCGCCGCCCATGGTGAGCACCTGCACCACGGCGACGACGCCCATGATCGGCGCGAACACGACCATGCGCAGCATGATGACGATCATGTTCTGGATCTGCTGCACGTCGTTGGTGCAGCGCGTGA
>QOUO01000047.1 GCA_003862195.1 Coriobacteriaceae bacterium
AGCGGATCATAAAAACGTTACTAACCTATACAACGAACTCAAAAATTATTTGAATAACAATACTGATATTAAAGTCAGTGAAAAGAGATTGTCAGAACTTGGTGGCGCTAAAGGCTATTTTCAACCCCGCACTAATGAAATCGTCATTGGTGGCGATGAGCCCGACAATGCTTTGAAACTAAAGACGTTATATCACGAATATGCGCATAGCCAGCTACACGGCCTAAAATCAGCCTTTAAAGATCGCCCGCGAGCCTATCAAGAAACGCAAGCCGAAGCGGTCGCATATGTTGCCATGCAAAATATTGGCGTTGGTACCAGCAACTACTCACTCGGTTACGTGGCCACCTGGGCCAAAGATAAAGCCGTAATCCATAGCGCTTTAAGTGAGATCCAGCAAGTGAGCAACAAAGTGATTGAACTTAGCGATGGCTTAACCAAACAATTAGGCTTACAAGAAGCCCCAAAAGAGCCTGCGCATGATCTAAAAAAGCTATCAGCCCAGGATCTTAATAAGTCCTATCAAGGCTTGCAACAACAAGTTCAGCAAGCAACTAGTCCACAACAGAAAGCACAATTTAAAAAACAGTTAAACGATGTGCACCAAGAAATCAGTGAGCGAACACAGAAGCAACTGAAATCCTTTGCCGAAGAAAATCCGTCAATCAAAAAAAAAGATTCTAAACCAGATCAAAGTCTGCGGTGTTAGTCAGCCCTTAATAAGAATGCTATAATAGAAAAAATACGGAAAAGATTGTTTTGTGATAGCTATAAAATTATGTGAATGTAAAAAGTAGTTCGCATAAAATATATAGCTTAAGTCGAATTGCTTTTTTGCATATCAACCCGATACATCTAATGATAATAGGCCTAATACCATGACTGAATAATGATTAAAAATGTTTTTCTTAATCTTTTGACAGTATATTGACAACGGGTTTAGTTTGATAGAGTGTTGTCGTATCAGGGATATTAGTATCGTACACCTGCTTTTCGTTAGTGGGTTTAAAGTATCAAACTAATTTTAAAAAGTCAATTATTAGTTAATTAAGGGGGTTCTCATGGCTAACAGATCGTATGGATGGATACAAAATCCAGGAAAGTTTGATAGCTTGCAACATGTAGTCCAGATATTAGATTCAAATTCTGTACAGTATAAGTTATTAAGAGACAAGCTAGTCCCTGAACTAATTTTTTTCAAGGATATTAAAAGTGAATTGTTGTCTAAATTACAAGCTAACACAAGCACATTTACATATTCAGAACTTGTTGGAAGTGCAAAGGATAAGTATGGAAATTCAGTAAGTCGTTCCGGTGTTGGTCGGAAGGGTGCAATGGCAGATGGACTTATCCAAGTAACAATACCTTCGCAAAACAAATCAAAGCCTTGGACCGACAACTGGACTTCAGATGGATACTTACGTTGGGCCGTGTCTTTAAATTTTGTAAAGCCCGATGAAAAATCAAGTGAATTTGAAATCACTCCATTGGGAGCTTTGTTTTCAAAAGCTCATACTGAAAAAGAGAGGGATTCCATTTTGGCACGGGTGTTTCTCTCCTATCCCCCTGCAACCAGAATATTATCCATACTGTCTCAGAATATAGATCATTCATTATCTAAATTTCAATTGGGACATAAGCTTGGTTTTTATGGAGAACCTGGTTTTACATCATATTCAAATAAATTGATGCAACAATATCTAAAGTCGGCTCAAGAAAAAAAGGAAATTTCTAAGATAAAGTCAGATATTGAGGGTACTAGTGATAAGTATGCTCGTATGATTTCTAAGTGGCTATCTAAAGTTGGATATGTAGAAATTCATGGAACTAAGATCAGAAATGATTATGACGAAATAATATCTGGCTTTCCAACGTACTCAATAACGGGTAAGGGTTTGCATGCCTTAAACCAATCGATTGGAAAGTCAAAAAACAATCGTGTTTCAAAATTTGTTAGGTGGGAGTTTTTTGCAACTACAGGTAAAAATAGGGACTATTTGAGGTTTAGAAGAGCAAAAATTATTAAGATATTGATGCACACGCCTCGAAAATCACTGCGAGCATTAATGGACAATTTAAAAGCAACAGGTATTAATGATTCGATTGATGTAATTAAAAATGATGTTTTAGGTTTGTCAAATTGTGGTATACGGGTATCTATAGATGGAAATAATATTGAGTTAAAAGATAAAATTCAAGATTTTTCAATTCCAACATTGAACATTAATAATGTACTGAAAGATAAACATTTAGAGAAAATAAAAGAAAAGTTTTTGGAAAATACATCATTAGATCCGCGTTTTATTTCTTTGATTGAAATATCTCGAGATAAAAAACAAAACCGAGCTTTTGAAATAATTACAGCTGAGCTATTTAATACATCATATAACCTGTCTGCAATACATTTAGGTGGTGGAAGGCGACCAGACGTATTAGCATACAATGATAACTTTGGAATTATTGTTGATACTAAAGCTTATAAAAACGGTTACGGCAGGAATGTAAACCAAGAAGACGAAATGGTTCGGTATATTACAGAAAACAAGATTAGAAAACAAGATATCAGCAAAAATAATTGGTGGAAGTACTTTAGTAAGTCAATTCCAAGTACATCTTATTATCATTTATGGATAAGCAGTGAGTTTGTTGGGATGTTTTCAGATCAGCTCAGAGAAACTAGTAGTAGAACTGGAGAAAATGGTGGAGCAATGAATGTTGAGCAGTTATTAATCGGTGCTAACCAGGTTCTCAATAATGTTCTTGATCCAAACCGTTTGCCTGAGTATATGGAAAACAAAGAAATTATATTTGGAACTTTATAAGATATCGAGTTAGCTGAAATGGAGCACCCGGAATTTTTGGGGGTACTCCATTTTTTATGTCCTTTATTTTTAGAAGGCATAGATAATAATAATTGTTTGTGCTAGAATGTTAATCAACAAGGATGTAATAGGATGTGATTATTTGAGATTTATCGGAAGCAAGGCTCATATTTTAAATGATATTAATGAAATCTTGGAACCACATTTGGATGGCACTGAACATACATTTGTGGATTTGTTTGCTGGCTCAAATGTTGTTGGTCAGTTCTTTAAGCCTAAATTCTCCATTATTAGTAATGACACCATGAGTTTTTCAAATGTTATTGCGAAAGCTACTATTGAATTAAATACACCACCGACATTTAATAAGCTTAGATCCGCAGGAATAAATAATCCATTTCAATACTTTCAATCTGTAGATGTTAATAAATACTCAGGGGATTTTGTAACAGAAAACTATTCTCCTGCAGGAACTGCCAAGAGAATGTACTTTACTATTGATAATGCTAAAAGAATTGATTTTGCCAGAACTACAATTGAAATGTGGAAATGCAAAAAATTAATTAATCGTGATGAATATTATTATTTGTTAGATGCTCTTATTCAGGGGATACCTTTTGTATCTAATACAACTGGAACCTATGGAGCATACTTAAAGCACTGGGACAAACGAGCATATAAACCATTAGAATTGATACCTAGCGAAATTATAGATAATGGTCAAAACAACAAAGCATATAGGGAAGATGCACTAAAATTAAAAGAATCGTTATCCGGTGATATTGTATACATTGATACGCCATATAATTCAAGACAGTATATTCCCAATTATCATGTATTAGAAACAATTGCTAGGTGGGATTATCCTAAGTTGCATGGAGTAACTGGTCAACGGGATACGAGTCGAGAAAAGTCCAGCTTTGCAATGAAATCAAAAGCAAAAGAGGCTATGAAAGAATTGTTTAGTTCTCTTAAATTCAAACATGTCGTTGTTAGTTATTCAACTGATGGTATTGTTCCAGAAAACGAATTAATTGATATATTAAGAGAAAACTCTATAGATAAGGAGGTTGAGGTGAAACGAATCCCCTACAGAAAATATAAATCAAAAAAAGTAAATCCTGATACATCTGTCGAGGAATTATTATTTTATTTTAAGTCCAAAAATTCTATTAAATATGTCGAAGCCAAACATAACCCTACTATTTACAACCACTCTAGTATCAGTAAAGCTAGAAAACGTGGGGCAGCGGGATTTATTAAGAGTCCATTGAATTACATCGGTGGTAAATATAAACTACTTCCTCAAATTTTTCCATTATTCCCCCAAAATATTGATACATTTTTAGACTTATTTAGTGGTGGTGGAAATGTTGGGATAAATATTAATGCTAACCATATTCAGTTTAATGATATAAACACAAAAATAAATTCATTATTCCGCTATTTTCAGGGGAAAAACCCGGAGGATTTGATAACTAAGATTAACAGACGCATCACCGAATATGGACTCAGTAAAACAAATCAAGCGGGATTTCTAAAATTTAGAAGGGACTATAATAATAATCCGAATCCATTAGATCTGTACGTTCTGGTTGCATATAGCTTTAACTATCAATTTAGATTTAATAACAATATGGAATATAATAATCCATTTGGGAAAAACAGAAGTCATTTTTCTGAGCAAATGGCCGATAACCTAAGGAGATTTGTAATTCATCTGAATGAGATTGATGCCGTGTTTACTGATAATTATTTTACAGAAGTAGATACTAGTCAGTTGACCCAAAAATCTTTTGTTTATGCTGATCCCCCTTACTTAATAACCACTGGGTCATACAACGATGGCAATAGAGGGTTTGTGAATTGGACAGAAAAGCAAGAAAAAGAACTATATAAATTTCTAGATAATTTGAATTTGCGTGGTATATCATTTGCATTATCCAACGTGATGTTACACAAGGGAAAAAGAAATGCTATGTTATGCGAGTGGTCGCAGAACTATAATATCCATTACTTGAATTATAGCTATAAAAACGCGTCCCATAACACTAAACATTCAGGAAGTACTGAGGTACTGATTACTAACTATTAACCAGAATAATAAGCAAAATTTACATTAGAGGAGTAACAATATGATTAAATTAACAGATTTTTTAGCATTCCCTGAACCCGCTGAAGCAAAAATTAAATTTAACATGAATGCTGGTGATATTACAAAACCAGCCTGGGACTTACTGTTGAATGATAGTAATGACTGGTTGACTATGAACAGATGGAAAACTAAACAAGCTAACAATAATTTAGGAAAAGCAGGTTATTTATTAACTTTTGCTCAATATTATCCATATGGGCCTGAATACTTTATTTTTGGTGGTTTATATAAAATTCAAAGAATACAGCCGGAGGTATTTGAGACAGCTGGGTACAATTTGACTTTAAAACCCCAATATCAAGATTATATAAAAAGATTGATCATCAAATTAAAACAGCCTATTGGGAGAAATATCTACTGTCGGCGCTATGAGAATATACAGGAAGGGATGCTAGATCCTGAGGTATATGAATTAGCTCCAGATACCAAGATTGGAAATTTTACTGGATACCAAAACGTTAGTTTACAACAAAAAGACCTCCAAACCATCTGGAAAAATAATGAGCCTAGTTGGAAACAGGCCTTATCCTATGTTAAAGGAGTTTATGTAGTAACTGATATAAGCAACTGTCGATTGTATATTGGTTCTGCGTCAGGAAACTCTGACGGAATATGGCAAAGATGGTCAGCTTATGCTAATCCCAAGCACCTTACGGGTGGCAATAAGGAATTTGAAAGAGTTTTAAAAGAGGATGGCATTACCCATATTACTGATAATTTTAGATACTCAATTATTGAAATCTTTGATACTAAGACCAAAGAAGAAACCGTTCTCTCTCGCGAAAACTACTGGAAAATGGTTTTCAATACTCAAAACTCTTTATTGGGAATGAATCGTAACTAACGAATTAATAATAAAAATCAAAAGAAAATCTATCAAATTAGAATTTACCCGCACTAATCAATAAGTTGTGATGAACTATAATCTTTCTAATTTTACAATAATTGCAAAATTCCGACTACATATCTTGCTAAAAAGTGCGCTATTAATGAAAGTACTTGGAATATATTCATCTGTCATGGGCTGTAAAATCTTGCTGAGACTTTCCTCATATTTCCATAAACTTCGCCTTGTAAGGAAAGCTCATTGGCATTTTTCTAACTAACCAAGACAAGGTCAATTCCTAAAAATAAAGATCACCTCGTAATTAAACGTAAATGTGAAAACATGGAGAATTCTACTAGATAAAGTGGTAAATAAATCATAAAGAAGGGCATTCAAACGATGCGTATTAATCATGTATGGATTTCAGGATATCGGAATATCAAAAAAACTGATTTTGGAATAAACAATAAATTAATTTTAATAGGAGAAAATAACAGTGGTAAATCAAACGTTCTTAAAGCTATAACCTCTCCGTTATCTCCTGGAGGAGAGGGGTATTATACACAACCTATGACATTGCGAGATGTGAATGATGAAGAAAAAAATTCGTATTATAAATACATTAAAGAAAATTTTGATCAACTTATGAAAGAAAATAGCGAAGTTATCGCACAAACTGAGTTCCTATCATATATTCCGAAGGTCAAAATTAGACTTCAATTTGATGTTGATGATGATTCACGGTTTTATTTTGAAAAGTTAATCACCGAGGATACTGAGGGAAACATTGTTTATCAACTCGAATTTCAATATCAAATTGATGATCCTACAAAGTTACTAGATCATTTAAAAAATGTTAAAAGAATTGCTAGTAATGATGACGAAGAACTTTCTCGTATCCAAGTTAATCTCCTACCAGAAGATTTATATAAATCACATCTTATTGTCCCTGGTAAAAATGATACAGTATCCTATGATCTATCAAAGAACCTTAAATATTACTCACTTATTGCAGAGAGAGACGGATTTTCAACAAGCCGCTCAAAAATGGGTTCATCAGCTATTATCAAACTATTGAATAGAAATATTGACGACCAAAGCAAGATCAGCATTGAACAAGGATATAATACATTTTTTGATGAAGTTAAAGATTCAACTAAAATGGATGAAGTATTCAACTGGGCTAAATATGCATCAAATTACAAGAATGCTCAAGAATTTTTCGGCGAAATATCAATTCTTCCTAACATGCCTCCAATGAATTCGTTGCTTAACAGTGTACAGTTGGGTTATGCTGAAGAACCATTGGCACAACAAGGATTGGGATACCGAAATTTAGTTTATCTATCGGCAATGGTAAACGCGCTCGAACGTGATGATGAAACACCATTTGCTGTTCTGTCAATCGAAGAACCTGAAGCACATCTTAGCAACGAAAATCAAAAATTACTGATAAGTTTCTTGAATTCAAGCTCAGAATCAGCAAATAACTTCCAATTAATGTATTCAACACATAATACAAATTTTTTACCAAAACTGGCTCTTGAAAATGTTGTCATTATGAGTGAGGGAAAGGCCACATCTTTCAAAACGGAAATGAATGCTGAAGATTTAAATTATCTAATCCGAAATCCAAATCTTGATGTGTACAAACTTTTCTTTTCAACCAATGTAATTCTAGTTGAAGGATTATCAGAAGAATTATTAATCAAGTCATATCTCCAGTCAAAAAAAGATAGTCTCAATAATATTGAAGTGCTTTCGTTTCATAAGGGATTTTGTGCGATCATTAGACTTTGGTTAAAAATAAATATCAACAACCGCCGTAAATTAGCCGTTATAAGGGATTTTGACAATCAACCAAGGGCCAAGGGAAAAATTGAAAAATTAGCCCGAAAAAACAAGATTTCAATTAACACTACAAATGGTTATACACTCGAAGATGATATTGTGAAAAATAATTTTGAAATACTACGACCTTTTTTTAAAAATCATTTAGATTGGCCTGATGATGTATGTCAGGATAAACAGAAACTGGCTAAATATTGGGAAAATACAAGTGGAGCCAAAGGTGCCGCTATGGCAGAAATAAGCCTAGCAATAAATACTCCCGAGTTAGAAAACTTTAGGCTTCCTGAACATATTATGCAGGCCATTAATTTTTTTAAGGATACAACAAATGAAAATAACTAATGCCGGTGCTGGAGCTGGTAAAACAGCTAAATTAGCTGATCAGATATTAAATCGCTTTAATCAACTTTCATGCCCACACACTCATATATTTGTTATCGCTTACAGTAATTATGCGATTAGCGTAATTACCAATCGAATCAAGCAAAAACATGGTTCAATTCCAGACAATATTCATCTATCAACTATTCATTCTTTCCTTTGGAATTATATCATCAAACCATACTATTTTTTGCTTTTTAAGCAACAGTTTACCGAAATCTCTAATCAGAATATTATTGATAAGCCCCAATATCGTGCAAAAAAGTTTTATGAAATGAGAAATAATGGAATACTTCATGTTCAAGAATTTTCACGTGTATCCAAAAAAGTATTAGTTAAAAAAGCGCATGATACAAAAAAGGTTACAAAAAAAAGGAAGCATATTTTATACAATCTTGGACAATTCATTGATTCAATATTTATTGATGAGTCACAAGATATGGATATGGATAGTGCCTCTTGTATTTCTGCTCTTGATGCATCAGGAATTGAGTGTTTTTTGGTAGGCGATGAAAATCAAGATCTACATTCAAGAGGAGGATTTTCATTCTTAATAAAAAAATATTTTAGTCAGGTTTGTGTGGATAGTGAAAACCATAGGTGTCCTCAAACACATGTGTTACTTGCCAATAGATTCTCAAAAGTTAAACAAATATCAACCACAGGAGAACTGGGTAACATTAAATATATACTTGAAACAAAGTGTAATGTTAACCAAATTGTTAAAGAGGTAGGTGATAGCCTTGTATTTATCAATAAATCGACTCATTCTCTTCGTGTCCACAAAAAGAATCGAGAAAACATTAAACAATTAGAATATGTTATAAGAAAACTTCATTGTCAATCTCCGGGGTTCCAAGATATTTCATCTACTCCCTCAAAAAAATGGGCATTTGATGTAACACGCAAAATAGTAGACGAAGTTCGGAAAAAACAAAAAAGTCCCTCTGTCATTACAAATAATGTCATAAATCTAATGAACTTAAGTTATGATAAGCGAAAATATGCAGAACTAATACAAAGCATTAAATCTATAAGTTCACATTGCAAAGAAAACTTGAATTTTCCTCTTAATTCAATAGAGTCTGTTAAGGGAAATCAATGTAATGAATGTATTTTTTTTATATCAACAGATCTTTTTGCATATTTGATAGGAGAAAAGACTAAATCTAATGCGACAATGAACGCTTTGTATGTTGGACTAACAAGGTCAAAAAATTATCTGTTATTAATCTTTACCAAAGAGGTCACTGAAAAGTATAAAGTTGAATTTATTGAACAAAAGATGAGAGATCTGAATATTGAAAGATTTTGAATAATTTATCATTAATCAATTTATTTAGATAAACTCCTAATAATAGAGTAGATTCAATAAGGGCTTTAGAATAATGTGCTTATTGGGATTCTAAAAACAGTTTCAATCACTATGATATATTCAATTGAAAGCCTACGAAAATGAATGCCATTAGGGAATTTAAAATTTATAGTGTGTATTATATCAAAACTTAAATTTGGATTATTTGTATTTTACACAAAATGAGGTGCATCATGAATGGAAAACAAAGACAGTTTAATTTAGGTGTGACAAAAGCTGGCAAAACAAACGTTGGGTTTGACAGGAAGTACACTAATCCTAGTAAAAGAGAAGATCAGCCTCATATTATGCACGCTCATCATGGTATTGTAATTGATGATAAAAAACAGGCAGTCAAAATTCTTCAAAGGGTACCATATGATTTACTAATATATCCAGGTTTAAAAATTTGGTATTCTAGGTCCCCAAATGGAAACAAATTTATGCAAGGTACAACAATTGAAGAACTGTATGAGTTATATAAATTTGATTCCTTTATGAAAGGTAAAATACTAGAGGTAGTTCGATCATTTGAAAATATGTTTTTAGGATCATTAGCATATCATTTTGAATACGAGTATCAAGAAGCAGCAAATAAAAGAGAACTTTTTCAAAAAAAAAGAGTTAGGAAGCATAATATGGGGTATTCAAAATCGGGTGAATCTAAAGGGGAAGGTAAGATCTTTTATAAAATGGTACCTCTATGGGATCAATTTTTTTCTGATAATTCAAATATAACAATTAATGATGAAATTGATATATGGAAATCTCTAAAAAGAAATAGATTTCTTAAGCGTATAAAACAAAAAAATGTCGAAAATGTTTACAAGGATCGGCTTAATGCAATAAGATTTGATACACGAGAAATTAATTTCATGAGACAAAATGTGGGATTTAAAAGTACAACTGTTCAGCAACAATGTATAGTAGATATTATTAGATTTTCTTGTGTTTCCAATACAATCTGGAGAAAAGATATAGGTGCAAAAGATTTTGAGTATTTATTAGACACTATTCGACAATTTAGGAATGCTTCTGCGCATCCTGGATATATTTTAAACAAAGTGACGACTTGGAACGGACCCATTGAAAAATTACCCACAAAATTAAAGCTTACAGAAAATAGGGTACCATTAAACATATTTATTAAAACCTTCGTTTATTTTCTTCCAAAAGATTTAATTAATTCTTTTACACTAGCAGTCAGACAAGAGTTGTTTTCATTAAATTCTAAGAGAAAAATTGGGCCAAAACATTTAAAAAGATTGGAAGACATCATTGGTATCAAAATGATGAGTTGAGACTCTTACAAGCTACTAAAAATATGTTACTGACTGATCTTATAACTCAAAAAATATAAAATCATGTTGAATTATTAAAACGTTATTGAAATCAGGGAGTTTAAAGTTTTTTGTTTAATTTTTAATTATAGGCCATTAGGGTATACCCTAGTGGCCTTTTTTGATTCTGTGCTATACTAGGAATTACAAATGTTCATTAGAACTGTCCAAAAGGAGAACTGGAAATGGCTAAAATCGGTTATGCGCGTGTGAGTTCCAAGGAGCAACATTTAGATCGACAGTTAGCGGCTTTAAAAGACGTTGATAAATTATTTACGGATAAATTAAGTGGGGCTAACACTAATCGGCCAGAACTGCAAAAAATGCTGGCCTATATTCGTGAGGGTGATATTGTAATGGTCACTGAATTAGATCGCTTAGGCAGAAACAACCATGATTTGACTAAGATCATGAACTCCATTCAAAATAAGGGTGCCACCCTAGATGTGTTGAATTTACCGTCCATGACAGGGATTGCTGACCCAAATTTACGTCAACTGATGACCAACTTGATTATTGAACTCTATAAGTATCAGGCCGAAAGTGAACGTAAGCGAATCATTGAGCGCCAGCAGCAAGGGATTGCCTTAGCTAAGCAGCAGGGTAAATATCATGGGCGCAAACCCCAATACACCCAAGACGATCCCCGCTTGCAACATGCTTTTAAGCTTTATCGAGCTGGCATGAGTGACATTGATGTGTCCCGAAATACAGGTATTAAACGGACGACCTTTATTCGATACCGTGTGAAATACGGTATTAAAAGAAAATAGGGCCCCCTTTTGGTTAGCACATGGTAACTGAAAGGGTCCCTATTTTCTTTACTTAAAAGTTGTCTCAGGAATCAGCTTACATCCAAATTGTGTACAATCTATATCATGAGAACTAATTTTAGAGTACGATAAAGTTGATTAACAATTTCGCTAAAGGCGATGATGGGATGAAAAGCACGACGAAATGGGTAACACGGTGGCCCGAACGAATTAGTTACGGCTTAAGTGACGCCGCCGATAATTTAGTCTTTCAAATGATGACGACCTATTTGCTATTCTTTTACACGGATGTTTATGGTCTGACACCAAGCGCGGTGGCCATTTTATTTGTCGTGGCGCGGGTAGCTGACGTTGTTGAAAGTTTTGTCATCGGGATCATGATTGATCACACACACTCACGGTTTGGCAAGAGTCGACCGTTCTTCCTCTGGTATTCGTTACCTTACGTTATTTTTGCGGTTCTCACCTTTGTGACGCCTAACTTTTCGTATAATGGTAAATTAATCTGGGCATATGTGACGTATTTAGGCCTTGGATTTCTGTATACGGCTGTTAATCTGCCAATCACGTCAATCTTACCAACGATGTCGCAGAATACTCGTGAGTTGACGTTGTTGGGGGTCATTCGTCAATTCTTTGGCAGTTCGGTTCAAATTGTGGTGGCGGTATTCACATTACCCTTGGTTGCGTTCTTCGGCCACGGTAATCAGCAAAAAGGGTTCTTGGGCACAATCATCGTGTTTAGCCTGATTTCATTTCTTTTGATTATCAACACGTTTGTCCATGTTCGCGAACGGTTCGCGAATCCTGAAATTGCCCATCAACCGTTAACAACTGTCCTAAAAATGTTGAAACATAATCAGCCATGGATCGTTATGTCAATCGTGATTATCATGTACTGGCTGGTGACGGCAATTAAGAATCAGACAACCATTTACTATTTTAAATATACGGTGGGAAACGAAAACCTGGTACCACTAGCTAACAGTTTTACCCTGGCAGCGTTAATCGGGGTATTGCTGATCATTCGAATTACCGAGGTTCGCAGTAAGAAGCAAACGATGCTTCGCGGTATTTTAATAGCGCTGGTTGGTCAAACCGTGATTGCGATTGGGGTTTATACCAAAATACTGTGGTTCTTGTTTGGCGGTGTCTTGATTAACTCGATTGGCAATGGGATCATTATCGGCCTCGTCTCAATCATGATTGCTGACACAATCCGTTATGGTGCCAGCATGGGGATCCAAGCCGAGGGAGTTCTGGCTTCAACGGATGACTTTGGCGTTAACGTCGGCCTTGGTGTTGGCGGCTTGATTACAGCTGGTTTGTTTCACTTTTCGGGTTACGTTGCCAATCGAACCCAGAATGCCGCAACTCTCACCATGATTGATTTGAATTATGTTTGGATTCCGTTGGTTATTTATGTGGGGATGTATTTTGTATTGCGGCTTTATGATGAGGGGCGGATTGAACGAGCAATAGAAGCAAGAAAATAAGTCCGAATTATATTCTAAATAATAGTTTTTGATTTGCTAACTAACACCGGTGCGGTGTGATATTATTGGTTCTGGTGCAAATTTTCCTCGCTGACTTGATTTTAGTATACTGGGTGCCAAGAAACGAGGGATTGCGCGCATGAATCACTTTAAGGGACGCCACTTTCAAAAGGACATCATCTTAGTAGCCGTTGGCTACTATTTCAGATTCAGTCTCAGCTATCGTGACATCGTTGAATTGCTTCGGGATCGGGGTATCACTGTTCATCACACCACGGTCATGCGTTGGGTTCATCACTATGGCCCCATCTTTAAGGCTCTATGGCGTCGGCATCAAACAGCTCACGCTAAAAGTTGGCGAATCGATGAGACCTATATTCGAGTTAAAGGCCGTTGGGCCTATTTGTATCGCGCTATTGACAGTAACGGTTTGACCATGGATTTTGAGTTACGAAAACACCGCGATTATACCGCATCCTATCACTTTTTGAAGCGTCTCTTGACGACCAATGGTCGGCCTGATCGATTAGTCACTGATCAATATCGGGCAACACTGAAAGCAGTGAAGCAAATTTATTGAGCAAAATATGATAGACATTAAGTAATAAGTGTTACCCTTGAAAATGTAATGAAGAAACTATTGTGTTAGGAGGATTTTATGGATAAACGTAAAATTGTAATTGTTGGTGCTTCACATGGTGGTCATGAATCAGCAATTGAGCTGTTGGATAAATATAATGATGTAGATGTAACTGTTTATGAAGCTGGCGACTTTATTTCATTTATGTCCTGTGGTATGCAATTATACTTAGAAAATAAAGTTACGGCTGAAGATGACGTCAGAAACTTTGCTCCTGAAGATGTTGAAAAGAAGGGCGGTCATGTTTATGCCAACCATGAAGTAACCGCGATTCATCCTGAACATAAGACAGTAACAGTTAAGGATTTAACCAATAATTCTGAAGAAGAAGTTCAATATGATAAGTTAATTCTTTCATCAGGTGTAACGCCAAAGGTTTTACCAGTACCTGGCAATGATCTTAAGAATATCTATTTAATGCGTGGACGTGATTGGGCTTCTAAGTTAATGAGTGCTGTTAACAATCCAGCAATTAAGAATGTTGCTATTGTTGGTGCTGGTTATATTGGTACTGAAGCTAGTGAAGTATTTGCTAAAGCTGGCAAGCATGTAACTTTAATGGACATGATTGATCGTCCATTAGGAACTTACTTGAACCCTGAATTGCTTGATGTTTTGGAACCTACCTTTAAGAAGAATATGGACTTGAAGATGGGCGTTAAAATTGAAGGCTTCAACGGTAATGAAAAAGTTGAAAGCGTCAAGACCGATCAAGGCGATATACCAGCTGACTTGGTTGTTGTTTCAGCAGGGGTAACTCCTAATACTGATTGGATAAAGGGCACAGTTGATTTAGATCAAAGAGGCTGGATTAAGACTGATCCATACTTGAGAACGAATGTTAAAGACGTTTACGCTATTGGAGATGCAATTTTGCCACTTTCTATTCCAGCAGGTAAGCCAATGCCAATTGCTTTAGCTACTACTGCTAGAAGAGAAGCACAATATGTGGTTGATCATATCTTTGAAGATAAGCCAGATCGCGCTTTCAAGGGTGTTATCGGTGCTTCAGCTCTTAGCGTCTTTGACTATCACTTCGCTACTGCGGGATTAAATAAGTTTTCAGCTGCTAAGAATAAGCTTGATTATCAAACTAGCTTCTATGAAGATCATATGCGTCCAGCTTATGTCCCAGAAGCAGATAATCCTAAGGTATATGTCAGCTTAACCTTTAATCCATATACTCACCAAATCTTAGGCGGTGCTGTCCTTTCTAAGTATGATATTACTGCTCAAGGCAATGTTTTAGCTTTGGCAATTAGTCATAAGATGCGCTTGGAAGACTTGGCTGAACAAGACTTCTTCTTCCAACCAGGATTTGACCGTCAATGGAGTTTGCTTAACCTAGCTGCTCAACATGCATTAGGTATGGCAAGATTCTAATTTAATCGTTAATAAAAATAAATTATAAAGATAAAAACTAGTCATGTTTTTAACGGCTCTTTGTCAAATGGTGTTGAAGGATAGTTTCTATCCTTTGGAGATCTCCTCGTGTGGGAGATCTTTTTTGTTTTTTTATTAGTTGCGGCGTTTAATCTGGTGTGTCGTCTGAATATCGTACTTG
>QOUO01000048.1 GCA_003862195.1 Coriobacteriaceae bacterium
TCTGACCTGCGGTTGTGCAGGAAATATGAGGGGGATACGCCCGGATGGGTGGAATGCGTTGACAAGTTCGTTTCCACGTCGTAATATTTCCCCCGCTTGCAAGGGAAGTCCCAATTGCAGGCGAGCTTGAAAACGGAATGGGGATGTGGCACAGCGGCAACTGCGGCGGACTGTAAATCCGCTCCCTCTGGGTTCCATGGTTCGAGTCCATGCATCCCCACCATTCGCCCGTGTAGCTCAGTCGGTAGAGCACTTCGTTGGTAACGAAGAGGTCACCGGTTCGAATCCGGTCGCGGGCTCCATTTCAAGCAGGCATATTTTGCCGGTGTAGCTCAGCTGGTTAGAGCACGCGGCTCATACCCGCGATGTCACTGGTTCGAATCCAGTCACCGGTACCAGCGTACTAACGGGGCTACGGCCCCGTTTGGCATAAGTGTTACGGCCGAAAGGTTGTTCTTAAGGAGGATGGCATGGCCAAGGAGAAGTTTGATCGTAGCAAGCCACACGTAAACATCGGTACGATTGGTCACGTCGACCACGGTAAGACCACCCTTACCGCAGCCATCACCAAGGTTCTCTCCGAGACCGAGGGCTGCAAGGCCAAGTACGAGGCCTTCGAGGACATCGACAAGGCTCCCGAGGAGCGTCAGCGCGGCATTACCATTTCCGTCGCTCACGTCGAGTACGAGACCTGGGAGCGCCACTACGCTCACGTCGACTGCCCGGGCCACGCCGACTATGTCAAGAACATGATCTCCGGCGCTGCTCAGATGGACGGCGCTATCCTGGTCATCGCCGCCACCGACGGCCCGATGGCTCAGACTCGTGAGCACATCCTCCTCGCCCGTCAGGTCGGCGTCAAGTACATCGTCGTCTTCCTGAACAAGTGCGACATGGTCGACGACGAGGAGCTCATCGACCTCGTCGAGATGGAGACCCGTGACCTCCTGTCCGAGTACGGCTTCCCCGGAGACGACATCCCCATCATCCGTGGTTCCGCTCTTGGCGCCCTCAACGGCGAGCAGAAGTGGGTCGACTCCATCATCGAGCTCATGCACACCGTTGACTCCTACATCCCGACGCCGAAGCGTGACAACGAGAAGCCGTTCCTGATGGCCATCGAGGACGTCATGACCATCTCCGGCCGTGGTACCGTCGTCACCGGCCGTGTCGAGCGCGGCGAGCTCAAGCTCAACGACCCGGTCGAGATCGTTGGCCTGAAGGACACCCAGACCTCTACCGCTACCGGCATCGAGATGTTCCGCAAGACGCTCGACTTCTGCGAGGCTGGCGACAACGTGGGCATCCTGCTCCGTGGCATCAAGCGCGAGGACGTCGTCCGTGGCCAGGTTCTCTGCAAGCCCGGCACCGTCACCCCTCACCACGAGTTCACGGGCGAGATCTACGTCCTGACCAAGGAGGAGGGCGGCCGTCACACCCCGTTCTTCTCTGGCTATCGTCCCCAGTTCTACTTCCGCACCACGGATGTGACCGGCGACATCACCGAGCTCACCGACTCTGACGGCAACAAGGTTGAGATGGCTATGCCTGGTGACCACATCACCATCCACTGCGACCTCATTCACCCGATCGCCATGGAGGAGGGCCTGCGCTTCGCTATCCGTGAGGGCGGCCACACCGTCGGCGATGGCCGTGTTGCCACCATCATCGCCTAGTTTTTTCGACGATAATCTGGGCCCGGCGCCCCGAAAGGGGCGTCGGGTCTTCTTTTCCGCTTGCAAGTTCCCTGTATGCGCTGATATTTGGTGGTTTTGTCGAGCTGAGAAGTACGACCAATGCGTGCTTGACAGAATGAACCATCGAATGGTAGCGTATACCATCGCCGACGCTGGGGTAGTCCCGTGGCGGTTATCTACAGGAGGATCAATGCGTACACTCGTTACCCTTGCATGCACTGAGTGCAAGCGTCGCAACTACACCACGAAGAAGAACAAGTCCAACACTCCTGATCGCATGGAGTTGAAGAAATATTGCCCGTGGTGCCACAAGCACACCCTTCACAGGGAGACCCGCTAAAATAGGGTCAACACAGGCCAGTAGCTCCAATGGTAGAGCGGCGGTCTCCAAAACCGTTTGTTGAGGGTTCGAGTCCTTCCTGGCCTGCCAGATTACACCACCGGCTATCCTCCATCTAGGGGTTAGCCGGTTTCTATGAACAGGGGTTTTAATGGCAAAGAAGGAGCGTCAGAAGAGAAGCGCACGTAAGGCCCGCGCGGCAGAGCGTGCCGAGCTCGAGGCAACGCGCGCCGCTTCGCAGGCCGGCTCCAAGGAGCCGGCCAAGAAGGCTGACGCGACGGTTGCCAAGGCCTCTACCAAGAAGGCCGAGAGCAAGCCGGCAAAGAAGCAGGGGCGGATTCGCTCGTACTTCTCCGCCGTCAAGGCAGAGATGCATCGCGTTGTCTGGCCCGACAAGAACGAGCTTCGCAGCTATTCCATCGCGGTCATCGTGATGCTCATCGTCTTTGGCGTGTGCGTCTGGCTCGTTGACACGGGCTTTGTGGCCGTGCTCGTCGGCTTTACGGGACTTCGGGGGTAAGACATGGCTAAGCGTTGGTATGTCGTTCACACCTACTCCGGCTACGAGAACAAGGTGAAGACCGACCTCGAGCACCGTGTCGAGTCCTTTGGCATGGAAGACAAGATTGTCGACGTGCAGATTCCCACCGAGGAAGTCACCGAGATCAAGGACGGCGGCGCTCGCGAGACCAAGGAGCAGAAGGTCTTCCCGGGCTACGTGCTCGTTCGCATGGAGATGAACGACGACACCTGGACCGTCGTGAGGAACACCCAGGGCGTGACCGGCTTCGTCGGACTGGACGGCAGCAAGCCCGCTCCGCTGCGCAGGTCCGAGTTCAACAAGATCATGCATCGCAACCAGCCCACTGGCGCGAAGCAGCAGAAGCACGTCACCATGACGACCAACATCGAGCCGGGTATGTCCGTCAAGGTCGTCTCCGGCCCGCTCGCGGACTTCGACGGCTCCGTTTCAGAGGTCAACGCTGAGTCTGGCAAGGTCAAGGTCATGCTCACGATCTTTGGCCGCGAGACCCCCGTGGAGCTCACGCTCGACCAGATCTCGATCATCGCTTAGGTACCATTCGTTCCCCGTATCGGTGAGGATTGCTTCTCGGGGGACGGTAGAGATAAGAACGCAACTTCCGTCTAGGAGACAACAATGGCCAAGAAGGTTACCCACTTCATCAAGCTCCAGATTCCTGCCGGCGCTGCCAACCCCGCGCCTCCCGTCGGCCCCGCACTCGGTGCCGCACAGGTCAACATCATGCAGTTCTGCCAGGCTTTCAACGCCGCCACCTCTGACAAGAAGGGCGACATCATCCCTGTCGAGATCACGGTCTACGAGGATCGTACCTTCGACTTCGTGTGCAAGACCCCTCCCGCGGCCCAGCTCATCAAGAAGGAGCTCGGCATCAAGAGCGGCTCCGGCGTTCCCCAGCGTGACAAGGTCGGCCAGCTCACCCAGGAGCAGCTCACCAAGATCGCCGAGATCAAGATGCCGGACCTCAATGCCAACGACATCGAGGCCGCCAAGAAGATCGTCGCCGGCACCGCTCGCTCCATGGGCGTCACCGTCGCCGAGTAGCAAGGGTTCCAAGCGCGCGGGCGTCGTCCGTGCGTACGTTTA
Organism: Coriobacteriaceae bacterium; assembly: GCA_003862195.1. Lineage (GTDB taxonomy): Bacteria > Actinomycetota > Coriobacteriia > Coriobacteriales > Atopobiaceae > Parafannyhessea. The sequence continues at coordinate 3,665 of QOUO01000048.1, forward strand.
GGGCGGGTCATCCGCCAACGATGTGGGAGGGCCACGCCGCCCGATGACCACAGGAGGTAACAACATGGCGAAGCACGGAAAGAACTACAACAACGCTACGGCTAAGTACGACAAGGCTCAGGTCTACAGCCCGAAGAAGGCAATGGAGCTCGTGAAGGAGCTCTCCTCCGCCAAGTTCGACGAGACTGTCGAGGCTTCCATCCGCCTGGGCGTCGACACCCGCAAGGCCGACCAGAACGTCCGTGGCTCCATCTCCCTGCCCAACGGCACCGGTAAGACCGTCCGCGTCGCCGTCTTCGCAGAGGGCGCCAAGGCCGACGAGGCCAAGGCTGCCGGCGCTGACATCGTCGGCTCCGACGACCTGGTCGCCGAGGTCCAGAAGGGCAACATCAACTTCGACGCCGTCATCGCGACCCCGAACCTCATGGGCAAGGTCGGCCGTCTCGGCCGCATCCTCGGTCCCCGTGGCCTCATGCCGAACCCCAAGCTCGGCACCGTCACCATGGACGTCGAGAAGATGGTCAAGGAGCTCAAGGCCGGTCGTGTCGAGTACCGCGCCGACCGCTACGGCATCTGCCACGTCCCCATGGGCAAGGTCTCCTTCACCGTTGAGCAGCTCGTCGAGAACTACGCTGCCCTCTACACCGAGATCCTGCGCGTGAAGCCGTCCACCGCGAAGGGCCGCTACGTCAAGTCCGTGGCCTTCTCCTCCACGATGGGCCCTGGCGTCAAGGTTGACACCACCGTCACCCGCGACTTCCTCGCGGAGTAGCGCCAAAGCCTAGCTAGGTAACAGTTCTTGCGCCATGACCGGGTCGGACTCGCTCCGACCCGGTTCTTTGTTTCGCGGGAAGGCGCGACCCGCATTGCGACGCTGCTGACTGCTGCGAGCCCTCGTTCTTCTCGCCCAATTTTGTGGAGGGGAAGAGAAGAGGGGAGAAGAACGCGCACCTCGCGCTTGACGGGCGTGGGCTGGGATGCAAGAATACCCTTTGCGCAAGCGATTGCGCGAACGTACACAGCACGTACCGCTGCCAAAGACAGCAGGTGCCCGCAAGGGCTCAAAGGGAACCCTCCCGCCGGCCGAGGTGGTCTTGGAATGACTTCTTGGACCCTGCTTTGGCTGCGCCAAGCGGGGTCTTATTTTGTGAAGGCCCGCCGCGTCGGCGGCATGTGCCCGAACAAAACAAGGAGGTGTAACACATGCCCAACAACAAGAACGTGGAAATGCTCGCCAAGGTCAACGAGGCGATCGAGGCTTCCAAGGGTGTCTTCTTCATCGACTACCGCGGCCTCACCGTCAAGGAGACCCAGGACCTGCGTCGCAAGCTCACCGCAGCCGGCGCTCACATGAAGGTCTTCAAGAACAACATCGCCAAGATCGCGTTCAAGCAGGCCGAGATGCCTGAGGTCGACGTCGCCGGTACCGTCGCCTACGTGTTCTACGAGAACGACCCCGTCGAGGCCGCCAAGGTCATCAAGGAGGAGTCCAAGGCCTTCAAGAAGATCGAGTGGCTCGGCGCCATCGCCGACGGCAAGGCCCTCACGGCCGAGGAGGCAAAGGCCTACGCAGACCTTCCCTCTCGCGAGGAGCTCATGGCGAAGCTGGTTTACGTCATCGCAAGCCCGCTTTCCGGCATTGCCCAGGTCTGCGCTGGTCCCGCAAGGGGTCTCGCGACCGTTCTGGACGCCATCGCGGACCAGAAGAACGCCGCCTAACAACGGCATCGCACTACGCAACAACAAGCATGATGGGCGCATGGAACGCGCCCACTGACAAAGGAGAATTGACATGGCTGTCACCAAGGATGAGATCATCGAGGCCCTCAAGGAGATGCCCGCTCTCGAGCTTTCCGAGCTGGTTCACGAGCTGGAGGACGTCTTCGGCGTCTCCGCTGCTGCCCCCGTCGCCGTCGCCGCTGCCGCTCCTGCGGCCGACGCTGCTCCCGCTGAGGAGAAGACCAACTTCGACGTCGAGCTGACCTCCTTCGGCTCCAACAAGATCGCCGTCATCAAGGTCGTCCGCTCCCTCACCTCCCTTGGCCTGAAGGAGGCCAAGGAGGCCGTCGAGTCCGCCCCGAAGGTCATCCTCGAGGGTGCCAAGAAGGACGACGCCGAGGCCGCCAAGAAGCAGCTCGAGGAGGCCGGCGCTACCGTTACCCTGAAGTAACTGGAGCCCAATCCTTTTGCACCATGGGGGACCGAGCCTTCGGGCTTGGTCCCCTTTCTTGTGGCGCGGGAACGCGTGACGCGATATGCGGCCGGACCGCGTAAAAAGTTTTAGTTCGCGGTGGGCGAGAAGAGCGGGATGCATAACTCGCAATCACAAACAACCCACAATTTGAATTTACAAAGTCGCAGGTAAAAGGGCTGTTCTTCTCTGCTAGTTAAACTGGCCGATAATGTCAAGCCCGAATGTTGACCTGGAATTCCAAATTCGTTAAGTTATTAGATTGCGACAACTGCCGCATTTTATCTCGTCGAAGGAGGAAGTGCCTGGTGCCTACCGCAAAGTCTTCCCAGCCCGCACAGAAGGAGCAGCGCAAGCGCGTTAGCTTCAGCAAGATCCCAAGCGTGATGGAGTTGCCTAACCTCATCACCGTACAGAAGGAGTCTTTCAACCGCTTCATGACCGAAGGCCTGGCCGAGTGCTTTGCCGAGTTCTCTCCCATCGAGAACGCCGCAAAGAACATGCAGGTCACCTTTGGGGAGCACCAGTTTGGCGACGCGCCGGCTGACATTGCCGAGTGCCGAGCCAAGGATATCACGTACCAAGCGCCGCTCTTTGTCGACGTTCGCTTTGTGAACGGCGACACGGGCGAGATCAAGGAGCAGCTCGTCTTCATGGGCGACTTCCCCCTGATGACCGACAGCGGCACCTTCATCATCAACGGTACCGAGCGCGTCGTCGTGTCGCAGCTCGTCCGCTCCCCGGGCGTGTACTTCTCCGAGGAGATGGACAACGGCGCCGAGGTACACCACGTGCAGTTCATCCCCGCGCGCGGCGCATGGCTCGAGTTTGAGGTCGACAAGCACGGCCACCTGGTGGTCTCCATCGACCGCAAGCGTCGCCAGAGCGCGACGATGTTCCTGCGCGCCCTTGGCATCGCCGAAAGCGACGATGACATCATGAACCTCCTGGGCGATTCCGACGTGGTCCGCTCCACCCTGGAGCGCGACGTCGCGACCACGCGCGAGGACGCGCTGCTCGAGATCTACCGTCGCCAGCGCCCGGGCGAGCCTCCCACCGTCGAGTCCGCGAAGAACCTGCTGGATGGCCTGTACTTCAACCACCAGCGCTACGACCTCGCCCGCGTGGGCCGCTACAAGATCAACAAGAAGCTCGGCCTGGACATCGACCCGCAGCAGAAGGTCCTCACCGAGGAGGACATCATCAGCGCGCTGAGGTACCTCCTCGCGCTGCACGCGGGCGACACCACCAAGAAGACCGACGACATCGACCACTTTGGCAACCGCCGCGTGCGCACCGTGGGCGAGCTGGTGCAGAACCAGTTCCGCATCGGCATGAGCCGCATGGAGCGCGTCATCCGCGAGCGCATGGCCTCCCAGGACGCCGATGACATCACGCCGCAGTCCCTGATCAACATCCGCCCGATCGTGGCGGCCATCAAGGAGTTCTACGGCTCTTCTCAGCTGTCCCAGTTCATGGACCAGTCCAACCCGCTGGCCGGCCTCACCAACAGGCGCCGTCTGTCCGCGCTCGGCCCTGGCGGCCTCGCGGGCCACAAGTCCGGCTCCAGCCGCCGCACCAACGTGCCGACGGCCGTCCGCGACGTCCACAACTCTCACTACTCCCGCATGTGCCCGATCGAGACGCCCGAGGGCCCGAACATCGGCCTCATCGGCTCGCTCGCGCTGTACGCGCACGTGAACGAGTACGGCTTCATCGAGGCGCCGTACCGTCGCGTCGTGGACGGCAAGGCCACCAGCGACATCGACTGGATGACCGCCGACGAGGAGGAGAACCACGTCATCGCGCCAGCGAACACCCCCATCGACCCCAAGACGGGCGAGTTCGTGGCCGTTGACGCCGACGGCAAGAGCTACAGGCCCGAGACCGTCGTCGCCCGTACGCGCAACTTCGACGGCTCCTTCGGCGCTCCCGCGTCCGTGCCCGTCGAGACCGTCGACTACATGGACGTCTCCCCGCGCCAGCTGCTCTCCGTCGCGGCGAACCTCATCCCGTTCCTCGAGCACGACGACGCAAAGCGTACCCTCATGGGCGCGAACATGCAGCGTCAGGCAGTGCCCCTGATCAAGCCGCACGCCCCGTACGTGGGCACCGGCCTCGAGGCCCGCGCGGCGCTCGACTCCGGCGAGCTCATCGTCGCGAAGCACGACGGCGTCGTCTCCGAGGTCGATGCGGCCCACGTGGTCGTCGACACCGAGAAGGGTCCCGAGCGCTTCGACCTTCCCAAGTACCAGCGCTCCAACCAGAGCACCTGCATCAACCACCGCCCGGTCGTGCACGTGGGCCAGAGGGTCGAGGCCGGCGAGCCGCTGACCGACGGCACCTCCATCGACCACGGCGAGCTCGCCCTGGGCACCAACCTCACCGTGGCGTACATGCCGTGGGAGGGCTACAACTACGAGGACGGCATCGTCGTCTCCGAGCGCGTCGTCCGTGACGACCTGCTCACCTCGATCAACATCTCCCGTCACGAGATCGACGCCCGCGACACGAAGCTCGGTCCCGAGGAGATCACGCGCGAGATCCCGAACCAGGGCGAGGACATGCTCGCCAACCTGGACGACGACGGCATCATCCGCATCGGCGCCGAGGTCGGCCCCGGCGACATCCTCGTCGGCAAGGTGACCCCCAAGGGCGAGACCGCGCTGACCGCCGAGGAGCGCCTGCTACGCGCCATCTTCGGCGCGAAGGCGCATGACGTGCGCGACACCTCGCTCAAGATGCCGCACGGTGCCTATGGCCGCGTCGTCGACGTGGTGCGCTTCAGCCGCGAGGCCGGCGACGACCTCCCGCCCGGAGTCAACGAGCTCGTCCGCGTCTTCGTCGCGCAGCGCCGCAAGATCCAGCAGGGCGACAAGATCTCCGGTCGCCACGGCAACAAGGGCGTCGTCTGCAACGTCCTGCCGATCGAGGACATGCCCTACATGGCTGACGGCACGCCCGTCGACGTCCTTCTCGACCCCCTGGGCGTCCCGTCGCGTATGAACGTGGGCCAGCTCATGGAGTGCCACCTCGGCTGGGCCGCGAGCCACGGCTGGGACGTGGATGACCCCGACTCCAAGAAGGTCATCGACGGCCCGATGTACGTGTCGACGCCCGTCCTGGACGGCGCCACGGACGACGAGGTCCAGGAAGCCCTGCGCCGCACGAACATCAACATCATGAACAAGGCGCTCCGCACCTACGGCGAGCACATGCGCGCCGAGTTCGTCCCGCAGCTCAACGAGCGCGGCAAGACCACGCTCTACGACGGCCGCACCGGCGAGCCCTTCGCGAACCCCATCACCGTGGGCACGTCCTACATCCTCAAGCTCGGCCACATGGTCGACGACAAGATCCACGCTCGCTCGACGGGCCCCTACAGCCTCGTCACGCAGCAGCCCCTGGGCGGCAAGGCCCAGTTCGGCGGCCAGCGCTTCGGCGAGATGGAGGTCTGGGCGCTCTACGCGTACGGCGCGGCGAACGTCCTGCACGAGCTCATGACGGTCAAGTCCGACGACACCAACGGCCGCGTCAAGACCTACGAGGCCATCGTCAAGGGCGAGAACGTCCCGAAGCCCGGCATCCCCGAGTCCTTCAAGGTCCTCGTCAAGGAGATCCGCTCCCTCGCGCTCAACATCGAGCCGATCTCCTACAAGCGCCCGGACTCCTCTGCAAAGCCGCAGGAGAAGGCGGCCGAGGAGAACCCCGTCGACGTGTTCGCGGGCGCGGACAGCGCGGATGACCTGATCGGTGGCGTCGCCTCCGATTCCGAGAAGGGCGAGGAGACCCTGATCGGCGACAATTCCAACGATAAGGAGTAGCGAACGTGGCAGATTTCGATACCACAGATTTCGACGCGATAAAGATCTCGCTCGCCTCCGCTGATGAGATTCGTAGCTGGTCGCACGGCGAGGTCAAGAAGCCCGAGACCATCAATTACCGCACGCTCAAGCCCGAGAAGGACGGCCTCTTCTGCGAGAAGATCTTTGGCCCCGTCAAGGACTGGGAGTGCGCCTGCGGCAAGTACAAGGGCATCCGCTTCAAGGGGATCGTCTGCGAGCGCTGCGGCGTCGAGGTCACGAGCGCCAAGGTGCGCCGCGAGCGCATGGGCCACATCGAGCTGGCCGCGCCCGTCTCGCACATCTGGTACTTCAAGAGCCCCGCGACCTTCCCCCTGGCGCGCCTGCTTGACATGAAGTCCAAGGACCTCGAGAAGGTCCTCTACTTCGCGAGCTACGTCATCACCTCCATCGACACCGAGGCCCGCGAGGCCGACGCCGACGACCTCAAGGAGGAGCTGGCGGCCGACCTCGAGGAGCTCGACGCCGAGCGCGACGACGAGATCGAGCGCCTCAAGGCCCAAGGCGAGGGCGGCGACTCCGAGTTCGGCGACGAGGAGCCCCTCTCCGCTGACGAGATCCGTGCCGGCATCGCCGACCTCGAGGAGGAGTACGCGGACGAGAAGCGCCTTCGCCAGGAGGCCTTCGACAAGTTCATGACGCTGGAGGAGCGCGAGCTCATCTCCGACGAGACGCTCTTCACCGAGATGAAGCGCTACTACTCCATCTACTTCAAGGGCGGCATGGGCGCAGAGGCCATTCGTGACCTTCTCCGCGGCATCGACCTGGGCGAGGAGGCCGAGCGACTGCGCGCCATCGTCGCCTCCGACGACGCCCAGAAGCAGAAGAAGGAGCGCGCGGTCAAGCGCCTCGAGATCGTGGACGCCTTCCTCAAGGGCGGAAACGACCCCGCCAACATGATCCTGGACGTCATCCCCGTGATCCCGCCCGACCTGCGCCCCATGGTGCAGCTCGACGGCGGCCGCTTCGCGGCGTCCGACCTCAACGACCTGTACCGCCGCGTCATCAACCGCAACAACCGCCTCAAGCGCCTGCTCGACCTTGACGCGCCCGCGATCATCGTCAACAACGAGAAGCGCATGCTCCAGGAGTCGGTGGACGCCCTCTTCGACAACGGTCGTCGTGGCCGTCCCGTCACCGGCCGTGGCGGCAGGCCCCTCAAGTCCCTGGCCGAGTCCCTCAAGGGCAAGCAGGGTCGCTTCCGTCAGAACCTGCTCGGCAAGCGCGTCGACTACTCCGGCCGTTCGGTCATCGTCGTCGACCCGCACCTGCAGCTGCACCAGTGCGGCCTGCCCTCCACCATGGCGCTCGAGCTCTTCAAGCCCTTCGTCATGCGTCGCCTCGTCGAGCTGGGCAAGGTCGAGAACATCAAGGGCGCCAAGCGCGCCATCGACCGCGGCATGCCCGTCGTCTGGGACGTCCTGGACGAGGTCATCAAGGGTCGCCTCGTCCTTCTCAACCGCGCACCTACGCTGCACCGCCTGTCCATCCAGGCGTTCGAGCCGGTGCTCGTCGAGGGCAAGGCTATCCACCTGCACCCGCTGGTCTGTGCGCCGTTCAACGCAGACTTCGACGGCGACCAGATGTCCGTGCACGTGCCCCTGTCCACGCAGGCCCAGACCGAGGCCCGCGTGCTGATGCTCTCCAGCAACAACCTGCGCTCCCCCGCGTCCGGCAAGGTCCTCACCGTGCCGTCGCAGGACATGGTCTTTGGCGTGTACTACCTCACGACCGAGAAGCCCGGTAACGACGTGCCAGGCGCCGGCCGCACCTACGCCTCCTTCGAGGACGCGCTCACGGCCTTCGACGACCTCCAGGACGTCGACATCCAGGCCAAGATCAACGTGCGCGTCCAGCCGAGCCAGGCCAACTACCACGAGGGCGAGAAGAGCTACTTCCGTGTCTGCACCGGCAAGGACCAGTTCGAGGACCTCGACGTCACCGAGCGCCCCGTGCGCTTCGAGACGACCGTGGGCCGCGTGATCTTCAACCACTGCCTGCCCGACGACTATCCCTTCATGAACTACAAGATGGTCAAGGGCGACATCGCGCGCCTGGTCAACGACTGCTGCGACCGCTACAGCACCGCCCAGGTCGAGCCGATCCTCGACGCCATCAAGGCGACGGGCTTCCACTACGCCACGCGCGCCGGCCTGACCATCTCCGTCTGGGACGCCACGATCCCCGAGGACAAGCCCCAGATCCTGGACGAGGCCCAGAAGCGCGTCGACACCATCAACGAGTACTACGAGGACGGCTTCCTGTCCGAGCAGGAGCGCCACGTCGAGGTCGTCAACGCCTGGACCGAGTGCACCGACAAGCTCTCCGCGGAGATGCTCGCCGGCTTCAGCGAGGACAACCCCATCTTCATGATGGCCGACTCCGGCGCCCGTGGCTCCAAGACGCAGCTTCGTCAGGTCGCAGGCATGCGTGGCCTCATGGCCGATATGTCCGGCGACACGATCGACCTGCCCATCAAGTCCAACTTCCGCGAGGGCCTCGAGCCGCTCGAGTACTTCATCTCGACCTACGGCGCCCGTAAGGGCCTCGTCGACACGGCGTCCCACACGTCCGACTCCGGTTACCTCACGCGTCGTCTGGTCGACGTCGCGCAGGACGTCATCGTCCGCGAGGAGGACTGCGGCACGGACGAGGCCGTCACGTACGACCTCATCAAGCCGGGCGAGAATGACGTGGACCTCGACCTGATCGGCCGTTGCGCCCTGCACGACATCGCGAACCCGGAGACCGGCGAGGTCATCATCGCCGCGGGCGAGTACGTGGAGTCCAAGGACCAGCTCGAGCAGATGGTCGAGGCCGGCCTCAAGAAGGTCGAGCTCCGCGCACTTCTCACCTGCAAGTCCAAGTATGGCGTGTGCCAGAAGTGCTACGGCTGGGACCTCTCCACCCGTCGTCCCGTCAACATCGGCACCGCGGTCGGCATCATCGCCGCGCAGTCCATCGGCGAGCCGGGTACCCAGCTCACCATGCGTACCATTCACTCCGGCGGCGTCGCGGGCGCCGACGACATCACGCAGGGCCTCCCGACGGTCGCCCGTATGTTCGACGTCGTTGGCAACGTGAACGAGAAGATCCTCGGCCGCGAGGCCGACCTGGCCCAGTACTCGGGCATCCTCTCCATCACGCCCGAGCAGACCGAGTACCTGCTCCGCATCCTCGACTCCGACGATCCCTCCAGGATCCTGGTCGAGTGGCGCGTCCCGGCCTCCGTCCGCTTCATGCCCGGCATCGAGGACCAGTGCGTGGTCCGCGCAGGCGACCAGATTACCCGCGGCTTCGTCAACTTCCGCAAGCTCCGCAGCCTGACGGACATCGAGTCCACCATGCACACCTTCGTGAAGTCGGTCAAGGACGTCTACACGTCCCAGGGCGTCGACCTCAACGACAAGCACATCGAGGTCATCGCACGCCAGATGCTCCGTCGCGTCCAGGTCACCAACCCCGGCGACTCCACGTACCTCCTCGGCCAGTACGTCGACCGCTACGTGTTCGCGGACACCGTCCGCAACATCACGCTCGCCGGCGGCACCCCGCCCGAGGCAGAGCCCGTCATTCTTGGTACCCTCAAGGTCGCGAGCTCCATCGACTCCTGGCTGTCGTCCGCGTCGTTCATCCGCACGGCCGGCGTCCTCACGGAGTCTGCCATCAAGGGCGAGGTCGACCACCTGCTCGACCTCAAGTCCAACGTCATCGTGGGCAAGAAGATCCCGGCCGGCACCGGTCTGCGCGCGTACGACGACGTCAAGCTCACCTATCACGGCCAGCGCATCGACGGCCCCACGTCGCCCATGGCAAAGTCCCTGCCCGAGTGGGCGCCGGACGAGCTCAAGTCGATCGAGGAGCAGCTCCCCAAGCAGCTCGACTGGATCGGCGACGACTACGGCTACGGCAACGTCTACTCCAAGAACGGCCGCACGCTCTCGTCCGAGGACGCCAAGCTCTACCTGTTCGACGACCTCGGCGTGTCGCAGCGCTGGACCAACAAGTTCAGCGAGGTCGGCATCGAGACCGTGGGCGACCTCATCGGCAAGACCGAGGACGACCTTCTCCGCATCGACGGCATCGGCGCCAAGGCCATCGAGGAGCTGCGCCAGGGCCTGGAGGCTCGCAACCTCCTCTACATCCTGGAGCCGGACGAGGACGAGGCGGACAGCGAGGACCTTTCCCAGCTGCTCAACATGGTCTTCTCGCCCGACGCCGACAGCGACATCATGCTTGGCACGGCCGCGCCGTCCAAGCACACGTCGTTCGACGACGAGCTCATCGGCGGCTCTGCGGACGAGGAGTCCAAGGACGACTCCAACTCCCAGGTCATCAACGAGGACCTCGGCTCGCTCCATGACCTGCTTTCCCAGGTCGAGAAGAACGAGGGCTCTGACTCCGAGCAGTAGCCCCGCGTTCACCGGCTACGCGGCTGCTGCCGCAATGCCGCGCGCATAGCACGCCAAGGCTCCCGGGTCGCAAGACCTGGGAGCCTTTTCTTGTCGCAGGCTGCCGCGTCCCCTGGCGTTGAACCCCTTGCGCCGCCTGTCAGGTCAAACCTGAACGCAACTGGGTAAGAGAAGTGATAACGACAGGCAAGCATCGGCCGCCCACGCGCGGCCCGTCCGTTTGAAGGGGGATTTCACCATGGAGTTCAAAGTCACGCGCACCAAGTGGGGATCCATCCTCTGGGGCATCGCGATGGCGATCCTCGGCCTCTATATGTTCGTCAACCCGGGTTCGTCGGCCTACACCATCACCGTGGCGGTCGGCTGGGTGCTCACCATTGCGGGTATCTGCGCGCTTGTGGGCGCCTTCACGCACTGGAGCGTCATCCTGTCCACGATCGACCTGTATTCCGGCGCGCTGTCGCTTCTCTTTGGCATGCTGATCCTGGCATGGCCGCAGTTCTTTGTGGCGTGGATCTTCATCCTGCTGGGCATCTACATCATCGCGGCTGGCTTCTCCATGCTGGCGGGCACCAACGCACTGCACGTGCTGGGCGTCAACGGCTCCGGCGCCGGCATGGCTCTGGCCGTCCTCACCATCGTGCTGGGCGTGCTCGTAATCATGTCGCCCTTCACCATGGCAAACATCGCCATGTCCATCTGTGGCATCGCGCTTGTGTACACGGGCATCGTGCACATGGCGGAAGGCGCCCGCATGCCGTCAGACAAGAGCAAGTAGCGCCATCAGAGGCGTAGGGAACGACCAAAGGGCCCGTTCCGGCGGAGGC
>QOUO01000049.1 GCA_003862195.1 Coriobacteriaceae bacterium
GTGCGCCGCGCGCTCTGGTTGCTGAATCTTTCCTTGCGTCACGTCGGTATGATACAGCTTGCGGCCGCCGTCCCCTCCGCGAACCCGCAACGCCACGAGTTCGCACACAGGACGACGGCCGCACCGCCAGGCCACCACGGCCCGGCACCTACGTCAGCTTTTTGCGCCAGCCTACTTGCTGGCCTTCTTGTACTCGTCCATGAACGAGCCAAACATGCTGCCCATCTTGCCCAGCTCGCGGCCGACGGCCCGTGCGGCCTCCTCCGACCCGCTCTTGGGAGCCGCCTTCCTCTTGGTCTGGGCGGGGCGAGAAGGACTCTTCGCCGCGGGCTTGGGCGCCGCCTTGGCAGCAGGCTTTGCCTTGGCTGCGGCAGACGCGGTGCCCTTTGCCTGAGAGGCCGGCACGTACGTCTTGGGCTCGGGCTTGGTGGCCCCGTCCTTCTCGCCCGCGATGCGCGCGGGCTCCTGGGGAGCGCTCACCTGCACGTCAGGCGCCTCCCTTGCGGGAAGCTGCTCCTGCTGCTCCTGCTCAGATTCGGCCTCGTTCTCTGCCTGGGCCTCCTTGATGGCTCGCTTGGCCTTGCCCAGCGCCTTGCCCAGCGCAAACGAGCCCTTGTCGATGGCCTCCGATGCGACGGCGCCGGCCTTCTCGCCCGCCTTCTTGCCGGCAATCTTGGCCTTGGCGCAGCCCTCGCCCGCCGCGGCAGCCGCACCGCCGCTGAGCTTGAGGTTTGCCGCCGCGGGGTCCACGATCATGTAGCCCTTGCTGTAGCCGCGCACCATGCTCGTGGGGATCTCGAGCGAGCCCACCAGGGATTGCGCCACGCTGCCGTCGCCCACGCAGAACTTCTGCACCGCGCCGGTCTTGGGGTCGAACACGGCGTTGTTGACGTAGCCCAGCTCGCGACCGTTGCTCGTCTTGGCGTCCATGCCCGTCCACATGATGCAGGCGTCCCAGTCGATCCCAAGGCGCTCGCGCGCGCGGTCGTCCACGCCGTCCTTCTCGTCCGTAAGCAGAAGGCCCTTCTCCACGGTGCCAAACGCGTCGCGCGCCATGAAGAAGTCCGGTCTCTTTACCATGCCTGCGATGTCCGGGCGCTTGACGGTAAAGCCCACGACCGTCGCGCCGTCGGGCGAGAAGACCGCCATGTGCACCTTGCCAAGCTTTGCCAGCTTCTCCTCGCCCTTGCGTGTCTGCTTTTTCTTGAAGACCTTCAGTCCCACGATGTCGCCAACGCGCAGCATCCAACCATTCCCCTCAGGCGGGCGGCGGCCAACGCCTGCCCGCATCATCAAAACGGACGCGACCGTGCGTCAGCACGGACCGCGTCCGAAAGCGTAAGACTCAGTTCATTCGTGGCGCTACTCGGCGTCGTCGTTGACGACCTCGACGTGCACGCCCTCGGCCTTGGACTCGCCGGCCGGCGAGACGACCTTGTCCGTCGCGGAGTTCACGACGTCCTGTACCTGCGCGGACGTGGTGGTCACCGCGTCAGACAGGGAGTCGCGAAGCTGGTCCATGCGCTCGCGGGCCAGGTCGACCTTGGCGCGGAGCTCGTCCGCCGTCACGTCCATGCCGGGATGGACGTTGCCGATCTTCTCGCTCACCACGCGCGAACCGCGCTCGTAGGAGTCAACGGCGGTGTCCCAGGCGTCGTTCATGGCGTCGGCCGCCATGGCCCTGCTCTCCGCGCCGGAACGCGGCGCCAGCAGAACGCCCGCCACGGCGCCGATCGCCGCACCAACGATGCCGCCTGCAATGAATCCAAATGCGCCCTTTGCGCTCATGTCGTCCTCCTTTGTAACCTGGCACGCGCCAGTCGTACTTGCCAGCCTCTTGCGTTTGCCTTCCGCACACGTGGTGACCACTGGACGCCGCCTGCGCAGGTTTAGTCTATCGTACCCTTTGGGGCTCTGGAATATGCCCGTCGCTCTGCGAGCTGCCGTCGTCATCGGTCTGCGGCGCATCGGGCTCCGACTTGCCGTCGTCCTCCTGGGCGAGAGGAACATCCGCCTCGCTTGGCGCGTCCTCCCAAGGCGCCACGTACTCCGGCTGGGCCGCCTGAGCGGGCTGGGCGTCCGCCGTGGGCTCCGGCTTCGCCTGGGCCTCCGGTTCCGGCTCGGGCACCGGCGCCGGCTCGCTCTCGGCCGCCGCAGGCTCCGGCGAAGCAACGGGCTCGGGCTCGCTTGCGGCCTCGGCCGCGGGCGCGTCCTTCTCGCCCTGCTCGGCCTCTGCCGGTGCGGGCTGGGCTTCCGCCGCCGCAGCCGCGGGTGCCGCCTTGGGCGCGGGCTCCTCCGGACGCCACTCCTCAACGGCCGCGTCGGGCAGGTCGCGCGACGCCTGGACGGCCTCGGGGGACTCCTTGCCCTCATCCGGCATCATGACCGTGGTGCGGCGCTCGGCCTCGCGGGCGACCTCCTCAAACAGGCGGTCCTCCTCGGCCTTGCGCTTGGCTGCCTCCTGGGCGAGGCGCTCCGCCTCGATGCGGGCCGTCTCCTCCTTGGCGCGTGCCTCGGCCTCCGCGCGCTGGCGCTCCTCCTCGGCACGACGGCGCTCTTCCTCCTCGCGGCGGCGCTGCTCCTCCTGGCGCTGGCGCTCGAGCTCCTCCGCGCGGGCGCGGGCGGTCTCCTCGGCCTTGCGGCGTGCCTCGTCGATCTCCTGCTCGCGCGCGGCGATCTCGCGCTCGCGGGCCTCCAGGGCCTCCTGGTACTCGCGCTTCACGTCCTCCTGCAGCTCGCCGCGGACCTTCTGCACGTAGTCCGTCGCGGGCTCGTCGCCCAGCGAGGCCACCAGGTTCTTGAGGCCAGACACGATGGCGTCAATGTCGGGCACGGGGTCCCCGCCGCCGCTGTAGGCCCAGTCCAGGATCCACGCGGCGCTCGAGAGCGCGGCAACGGTCAGCACGTCGTCCTTGCAGGATATCTCCACGTCAAAGGCGCGGTCGTCGCCCTCCAGCGGGTAGGTGCGGCCGGAGGTGATGTCGCCGGCCATGTCGGTCTGGGCCAGCAGCTCCACGGTCACGTGCTCCAGCAGGTGCGCCAGCTCCGTATTGCCCATGCACGCCTTGAAGGTGTCGCCCGCGTCGCCCAGGCAGGTATGCTCGATTATGTGCGGCATCAGGCGGTACACGCGCGTGGTGCCCTGCAGGTCCTCGCTCGTCATGAGCGGGGCGTCGTCTGCCACGCGCACGCGTGCGGTAAGGTTCTGCGGCCCAATCTCTACGCGCTGGATGTCTATGAGCTGTGCCATGCGAAAAGCCCCTCCGCCTCAGTCACTCGTGTGCGCCTCCATTGTAGCGATACCAGATGGAGCGCCTTGCCTAGGACTCGCCCTCGGTCGCGTCGTCCGCGTCCTTCTCCTTGGACCTTGCATCGCCCTTGTCCTTGGGGCGGACCCGGTCCTTGATGCGGTCCATCGGCTTGTCGCCGGGCTTGTCCTTGGGCTTGTCCCTCTCGTCCTGCTGGGCGTCGTCGTCCGCCGCGGGCGCCTCCGGCGCGGGAGGCTCCGGCGCCGTCACGCGCAGCATGGACAGCCTGCGTCCGCGCATGGACTGCACGCGGAAGGTGTAGCCGTCCTTCTGGAACACGTCGCCGGGGCGCGGCAGCTTGTCCGCAAGCTCCAGCACAAAGCCGGCGATCGTCTCGTACTCGTCGTTGTCCTCGATCGGCCAGCCAAGCTCGATGGCGTCGTCGATGGAGAACCGGCCGTCCACGAGCCACTCCCTGTCGGACAGCTGCGTCAGGTACTTGTTGTCGGGGTCGAACTCGTCCTCGATCTCGCCCACGACCTCCTCCACGATGTCCTCGATCGTGATGATGCCGGCCGTGCCGCCGTACTCGTCCACCACGATGACCATCTGGTCGTGCGAGCTCTGCATCTCGGAGAGGAGCGGGATGATGTCCTTGGTGTCCGGCACGTAGTCCGCCTCGCGCATGTGCCGCGACACGGGCTCGTCCTTCTTGCCGTTAAGGATCGGGCCGATGATGTCCTTGATGTGCGCGATACCCACCACGCGGTCGACGGAGCGGTGGTAGATGGGCAGGCGCGAGTAGCCGGTCCGGCGCATGACCTCCAGCGTGTCGCCCAGGGTCGCCGTGTCCGGCATGAGCGTCATGTCCACGCGCGGCACCATGACCTCGCGGGCGATGGCGTCGCCCAGATCGATCACGTCGTGGATCATGGACTTCTCCTGGTCGGACAGCTCGTCGGAGTCCGTCACCATGTAGCGGATCTCGTCCTCGGAGACGTCCTGACGGTCGTCCGCGCTCTTGATGTGCAGCAGGTGCGCAAGGCCGTTCGCGCTCGCGCTCGTGAGCCACACCAGCGGCTTCGCGACGGTCGCAAACCCGTGGATGGGCCCGGCCACGCTCTTGGAGACCTTCTCGGCGTCCGCCATCGCGATCCGCTTGGGCACGAGCTCGCCCACCACGATGGAGAAGTACGAGACGATCAGCGTGATGAGCACGGTGGCCAGCGCCTCCGCACTGCCGGCGTGCATGCCAAAGCCCACGAGCCACGTGGCGAGCGGGCCGGACAGGCTGGTCGCGGCAAACGCGGACGAGAAGAACCCGACGAGCGTGATCGCGACCTGGATCGCGGCGAGGAAGCCCGTGGGGTCGTCGATGACCTTCGCGGCCTTGGCCGCCCGCGCGTCACCATCCTCGGCCTCGTGGTCGAGCAGCACCTTCTTCGCAGTGGAAAGGGCCATCTCGGACATCGAGAAGTATCCGTTGACCAACGTGAGCAATACGGTGACGGTAATCGATAGTGCTATGTCCATGCGCGTTAGCGCAACCTCCTAGCCAGACGCTTTGCGCCGACCATGCGAGCCGGCACACCGCAGACGACGTGTCGCGTATGCACAATTCTACCCGAGCGGGGCACGTCCATGCGACATCGTGGCGGCCCAAGCCTCCATATTGGTCGGCATTTGCGGCGAAAGCCCACAACGGAGCGTCCCCACGGGTCACTCCAAGGCACTCCCAGGCGCCTCGTGCATCCCTGGGCGAGAAGAACGCCGCCGCACGGGCAAGCCCCCACGCGCTTGTGGCACGCGGGGGCTCGCGGGGAGCTCGCTCTTCTCGCCCGTAGGCTCTTCTCGCCCGTAGGCCCTTGCCCGTGGGGCGGGACCCGTGCGGGACCTACTTCACGAGGTCGATCACCTGCTGGCGCACGCCCTCGAGGTAGGCGTCGTCGGGCAGCCAGTTGCGGGCGATGGTGCCCAGCGGCAGGTCGAAGCCGATGCCCTCGAGCTCGGCCGCGATGTTCTTGGGGCCCAGCGGCGCCCAGCCGTAGCTGCCAAACGGGATGCCCACGCGGCCCTCGTTCTTGGGCGAAAGGCCCTTCATGTACGTGACGAACTCCGCCACGGTCGGCAGCATCTGGCTGTTGAGCGTGGGCGAGCCAACGGCCACGTACTTGGCGTCCAGGAACACCGTCATGGCGTCGGACACGTGGTTGTCCTTCAGGTCCATCAGCGTCGCGGGCACGCCGGCCGCCATGAAGCCGTCGGTGATGGCGTGCGCGATCTTGTCCGTGGAGCCCCACATGGAGTCGTACACCACAAGAGCCTTGTCCTCCAGCTTGCCGGAGGTGAAGACGTTCTCGTACGCGTCCAGGATGTCTGCCACGTGGCTGCGCCAGCACACGCCGTGGGCCGGCGCGATGATGTCGATCGCGTCCGGGCCGAGCTTGCGGACGGCCTTCACGGCGTTGGCCGCCTGCATGCGGTACGGCTGCACGATGTTGGCGTAGTACTTGCGCGCCTGGCGCATGACCTCGGGCAGGTCCACCTCGTCGTCAAAGCGGCCCGTGCTCGCGTAGTGCTGGCCAAAGGCGTCGTTGGAGAACAGGATCTTGTCGTAGGCGTCGTACGTGACCATGTTGTCCGGCCAGTGCACCATCGGCGTCTGCACAAACGTGAGCGTGCGCTTGCCGATGTTGAGCGTGTCGCCGGTCTTGACGCCCTTGTAGCCCAGGTCGTGGTAGTGGGCGGTCAGCTCCTTGACGCCCTGCGGCGCGGAGGCGTAGATCTCCACGTTGGGCGCCAGGCCCTTGATCGTGGGGACGTTGCCGGAGTGGTCCATCTCGACGTGGTTGCACACCAGGACGTCGATCTTGGACGGGTCGATCACGCTGGACAGGCGGGACAGGAACTCGTCCTTGAACGTGACCTTTGCCGTGTCGATGAGCGTGACCTTCTCGTCCAGGATCAGGTAGGCGTTGTAGGTGATGCCGTCCTCGGTCCTGTAGCCGTGGAAGCTGCGCGCGTTCCAATCCAGCGCACCGACCCAATAGACGTCGGGCTTGATCTGTACTGCCGTGAGCATGTCTGCCCCTCTCGTCCGACGCATCGCGTGGCCGCACCGTCGGCCGCATGCGCGACGCGTTGCCTTTGTGCTTTCCCCCAAGATGATACGTCAGGCGCGAGCGGGCGAGAAGAACTAGAGCAGCTGGATGCCAGCCCCCTCGCAGGCGGCGCGCGTCTGCTCGTCCCAGATCGAGGCCTGGACCTCGCCCACGTGCGCCTTTGCGAGCAGCAGCATGCAGAGGCGGCTCTGGCCGATGCCGCCGCCGATGGTGTACGGCAGCTCGCCGTCGAGCAGCATCCTGTGGAACGGCAGCTCGCGGCGGTCGTCGCAACCGGCGAGCCTCAGCTGGCGGTCAAGCGACTCCGGGCTCACGCGGATGCCCATCGAGCTCGCCTCGAGCGCGCAGCCCAGGGTCTCGTCCCAAAAGAGCAGGTCGCCGTTGAGCTCCCAGTCGTCGTAGTCGGGCGCGCGGCCGTCGTGCGGCTTGCCGGAGCGCAGCTTCCCGCCGATGCCGCGGATGAACGTGGTGTGATGGTCGCGCACAAAGCGCTGCTCGCGCTCCTTGGGCTCGAGGTCGGGGTACAGGTCCTCCAGCTCCTGCGCGCCCACGAAGGTCACGTCGCGCTCCAGCTCCACGTCGAGCTGCGGGTAGGCCCACTTGACCTCGTCCAGCGTGCCGCAGATGGCCGTCACGATGCGGCGCACCACGGACTCCAGGTACTCGGGGGTGCGGTCCTCCAGGCGGATGATCTTCTCCCAGTCCCACTGGTCCACGTAGATGGAGTGCAGGTTGTCCAGCTCCTCGTCGCGGCGGATGGCGTTCATGTCGCACACGATGCCCTTGCCCACCTTGAAGTCGTAGCGCTTGAGCGCCAGGCGCTTCCACTTTGCCAGGGACTGGACCACCTCCGCGTCCTTCCCGATGGCAGGCACGTCAAAGCCCACGGGGCGCTCCACGCCGTTGAGGTTGTCGTTGATGCCGGTGGACGGGTCCACCACGAGCGGCGCCGTCACGCGCACCAGGTGCAGCGCCGCGCAGAGCTTTGCCAGAAACGTGTGCTTGATGGTCTCTATCGCGCGCTGCGTGTCATAGGTGTCGAGCTGCGACTGGTAGCCATCGGGAACAATGGTCATGCGGTCCTCCTCCATAAGGTATGGAAGCGAATCTTACCCCCGCGGGCGGGGCGCCCGGCCCCTCGCCCACCCCTCGTTAAGCCACTTGCAACCTTTGGGCCAAAAGGCCCCGCGGGCGAGAAGAACCGTCCTTCTCGCCCGCGGGGATAGCGGGAATGTGACTGGCCTGCCGCTGTGGCGCGGGTAGCCCGTGGTGCGACGCTACTTCTGGCCGGAGGCGCGACGCTCCTGGTACTCCTCCGCCAGCTTCTGCTGCACGTCGTGCGGGACCTGCTCGTAGCCCTTGACCTCGAGCTCGAACTCGCCCGTGCCGCGGCTCAGGCTGCGCAGGCGCGTGGCGTAGTCCGTCACCTCGGCGTACGGCACCGTCGCGTCGATCGTGGTGAAGCCGCTCTCGGCCGCGCCGGACGCGGCCTCCATGCCCTCGACGCGGCCGCGCGAGGCGGACACATCACCCATGATGGAGCCGGCGTAGCTGTCCGGCACCGTGACCTTGAGGTGCGCCATGGGTTCGAGCAGCACGGGCTCGGCCTGCGCCACGGCCTTCTGGAAGCCGATGCGCGCGGCGGTCTTGAAGGCCATCTCGTTGGAGTCCACGGGGTGGTACGAGCCGTCGTACACGGCGACCTTCACGTCGATCATGGGGTAGCCGGCCAACACGCCCTCGCGCATGGTCTCCTGCACGCCCTTGTCGATTGCGGGGATGAAGTTCTTGGGCACGTGGCCGCCCACGACCTCGTCCACAAACTCGTAGCCGTTGCCGGGGTTGGGCTCCACGCGCAGCCAGCAGTCTCCGTACTGGCCGGCGCCGCCGGTCTGCTTCTTGTGGCGACCCTGCGCGCTTGCGACACGGCGGATGGTCTCGCGGTACGGGATGGCGAGCTTGACGGTGTGGGCCGAAACGCCCGCGCGCGCCTCGAGGCGGTCAAGCAGCACGGACACCTGCGCTTCTCCAATGGCGGAGATGACGGTCTGGCCCGTGTCCTCGTCGCGGCTCACACTGATGGTCGGGTCGGCGTCCGCGGCCTTCTCCAGGAACGCGTAGACCTTGCCCTCGCTCCCGCGCTTGTCCGGCTCGATGGCGGCGCGGTAGAGCGAGTTGGGGAAGCGAAACTCCGCCGCCTCGACCTTGCCGGTGACGGAGAGCGTGTCGCCGGTCATGGCATCCAGCTTGGGCACCACGCACAGGTCGCCGGAGGCCACGGACTTCACGTCCTCCATGTCGTGCCCGCACATGCGGTACAGGTGGCCCAGGCGCTCTGCCTTGCGCGTGCGCGCGTTCACGAGCTCCGTGCCCGGCGTGACCGTGCCCGCGAGCACCTTGATGAAGGACAGCTTGCCGTTCTGCGGGTCCTGCAGCGTCTTGAAGACAAAGGCGACGGGCCTGTCGTCATCGGGCGAGATGTCGAGCTCCTCGCCGTTGACCAGCGGCACGCGGCCGTAGTCCGCCATGGTCGGGAACCACTCCGCCACGTCGCTCATGAGGGATATGACGCCCTCCTCGCGCACGCACGAGCCCGCGAACACGGGGACGATCACGCGGTTGGCGATGGCCTTGCCCAGCAGGCCCTCGAGCTCCTCCTGGGTGATCTCGCCGCCGTCAAGGTACTTCATCATCAGGTCGTCATCCGCCTCGACGGCGAGCTCCACCAGCTGCGAGCGCGCCTGCTGCGTGGCGTCCGCGAACTCCGCGGGGATGTCCTGGGCGACGGGCTTTCCGTTCTCCAGGTGGCGGGCCTGCATGTGCACCACGTCGATGATGCCGCCAAACGCGTCGCCGGAGCCCATGGGCATCGTGACCGGCACCAGGCGGTTGCCGTAGCGCTCCTGCGCGGTGAGGAGTGCCGTGTCCCAGTCGGCGTCGGGCCGGTCAAGACGGTTGATGAAGAGGGCGCGGGCGATGTCCAGGTCCTCGGCCGCATACCACAGGCGGGTCGTGATGGTCCCGGGGCCGGCGGCTGCGTCGATCACGAAGACGGCCGTCTCGGCGGCGGAAAGCGCGCCATAGGCGTCGCCCACAAAGTCGGGGTAGCACGGTGCGTCGAGGACGTTGATGCGCGTTCCCTCCCACTCAACCGGGGCTATCGTGGTAGAGATGGAAAATCCGCGCTCGCTCTCCTCGTCGTCGTAGTCCAGCGTGGGCTTGGTGCCGGCGTGCCCACCAAGACGGGTCGTCTTGCCCGTCAGGTGCAGCATGGCCTCGGCCAGCATGGTCTTGCCCACGCCGCCTTGGCCCACGAGTGCGAGGTTCTTCACTTTCCCAGTGCTAGTAGCCATGGTTCCTCCTCGAGCCGCATCCTGCGGCGACCCCGCCACGCTCGCGACGGCAGTCACCGCGCTATGTAGAGCCACGCATAAAAGCGTCGTGGACTCACCATACCCGTACGCGCTCGGGCCAAGCCTCATGCATCGGGCAAACGCAAGCGCCGTACGGTGGACGTGTGCGCGGGCACGAAAGGCCGTGGTTCGGGGAGAAGGACGCGGGCACGCGGTGGCGACAGGCCGCCAGGAGCGCCCGTAGCCGGCGTGTCTACCAGGTGTAGCCGCCGTACGACTCGAACAGCCGCTTGAAGGCCGGGAGCGACGTCTCGATGCACTCGTCGCTCACGCAGTAGCTCAGGCGGAAGTAGCTGCGGCACGCGAAGTCACGCGAGCCCACCACGTACAGGCGCTGCTCGTTGGCCGCGCGCGCCTGGAAGGCGTCGTCGTCGGGCTCAAGCGCGCGGACCCACAGGTAGAACGCGCCCTCGGGATGCACCACGTCGTACCCGATGTCCTCCAGGCCGCCCAGCAGCTTCTTGCGCTTGCGGTCGTACTCTTCCACCGGGGCCGGAAGGTCCACGCACTTCTCTATCACGCGGTTGAAGAGGCTGTTCATAACGGTGGCGGTCACGCGCTGCGCACCCAGGATCGCGTCGTACACGCGCTCGGCATGGCGCACGGTGCCCGGCACCCATACGTAGCCCACGCGCTCGCCCGCGAGCGAGAGCGACTTGGACCAGCTGTAGCACACGATCGTGTTCTCGTAGTACTCCGCGATCCAGGGGTTCACGGCGCCGTCGTACACGATCTCGCGGTACGGCTCGTCGGAAAGCAGGTAGATGGTCTGCCCCAGCTCCTTGCACTTGCGTCGCAGCAGAGCGGCCAGCGCGATGATTGAGTCGCGGGTGTACACGGCGCCCGTGGGGTTGTTGGGCGTGTTGATGATGATCATGCGCGTCTTGGGGTTGATGGCCTCCTCGATCGCGTCCAGGTCAAGCTGGAAGGTTCCCGGCTCCGTAGGAACCTCGACCACGTTGCAGTGGTACGCCTGCACCCACATGCGGTACTCCGCGTAGTACGGCGTGGGGATGATGACCTCCTCGCCCGCGGTCGTGGTTGCGGCGATGGTCGAGCTGATGGCGCCCGCGCAGCCCGCGGTCATGGCAATCTCGCCGGCGCGGGCGTGCGCGTCGAACCTGCGATTGAGGTTCGCGGCCACGGCCTGGCGCGTGGTCAGGTAGCCGTTGTTGGGCGGGTAGCCGTGCAGGTCGATGGAGGCATAGTCCTCCAGCGCCGCGCGGATGGCGTCGTTCACCTCGGGCCTCACGGGCACGTTGGGGTTGCCGATCGAGTAGTCCCAGAAGTCGGTCACGCCCTGCTGCTTGAGCTCCATCGTCTGCTCAAACACCTCGCGAATGGCCGATTTGCCAGCCCCAAGATCATACATGAGGGAATCGACGCCGTCTGCCATGCCTGTTCCTCCGCCCCGTGTCCCATTTCTACAACCACGACTAGCTTCGGGTACGGATGTTTCGCCTTTGATTCAAGCCCCCACGCGCGAGGTTAAATCTGCCCATCGGGATGGTTACCGCCAGGCGTGCGGCAGGGGTCGCGCGGACGAGAAGGGCCTGGCACCCCAGCTGGGGCACCAGGCCTTGAATGCACGTTCTTCTCGCCCGAGGGCGTGTGTGCTAGTCGACGATCGCCTCGTTCTGGGCGTCCTCCTCGGCGATGACCTTGGCCTTGACCGAGATCTTCTCCTGGGACATGGCGTCCTCGTAGTGCTTCTTGCCGTCGGGGTACATGTTGAGCCACAGCTCCTTGGCCTTGGGCGCCCAGTCCTCGGCGTACTGCTTGGTGCGCGCGCAGACGTCGGCCGCGGGCTCCGGCTTCACGTACTCGGTGCACTTGGCGTTGGCCTCGTCCACGAACTTGGTGAGCATGCCGGAGTTCTCGAGCATGGGGCAGGGCTCCAGCAGGTTGTCGTTCCAGGGGTAGTACTTGCGGTACGTCTGGAAGATCGGCTGGTGCAGGCAGTCGAGCCAGTTGCCGTTCTCCTTGAAGTTGACGTTGGAGTAGTGGATGAAGACGCACGGCTCGACGTCGCCACGGGCGTTGACGTGGCAGTACACGCGGCCGCCGGCGATGCAGCCGCCCACGAACTCGCCGTCGTTCTGGAAGTCCATCGCGAAGATGGGGTAGCCCTCGTCGCCGATGGAGCGGACCCAGCGGATGCGGTTGAACATGTACTCGCGCTGCTTGACCGTGGGCATGAGGTCGGCGTTGGCGCCCTCGCCCACCGGCATGTAGTGGAAGTACCAGGCGTAGCGGCAGCCCTTGTCGATCAGGAGCTTGAAGAACTCGTCGGAGCTCACGCGCTCGGTGTTGGCGCGCGTGTAGCAGGTGGAGGTGCCGTACAGCAGGCCGTGCTTGTGCATGAGGTCGAAGGCGTCCATGACCTCCTGGAACGAGCCCTCGCCACGGCGGCCGTCGTTGACGCTGGGCTCATAGGACTCGAGCGACACGCTGAAGACGATGTTGCCGAGCTCCTGGACCTTCTGGCAGAACGGCTCGTCCACGAGCGACGCGTTGGTGAAGATGTTGAAGAGGCTGGTGTTGTGCTTCTCAGCCAGCTTGAGGACGTCGGCCTTGCGGACCAGCGGCTCGCCGCCGGTGAGCATGAACATGTGGGTGCCCAGGTCCTCGGCCTGGCTCACGAGGCTGTCCATCTCCTCGTAGGTGAGGTTGAGGCGGTTGCCGTAGTCGGCCGCCCAGCAGCCCACGCAGTGCTTGTTGCACGCGGAGGTCGGGTCGAAGAGGATGATCCAGGGCACGTTGCACTGGTACTTGTCCGCGTTGGCGGTGGTGTTGCGCAGGCCGCGGAACGCAGCCTCGTAGCCGCCGTTGAGGATGACCGTCTTGAGCACGTGGGGGTCGGTCTCGTCGATCACATTGAAGAGGAACTTCTCCCACTTGGAGCCGTTGCGCAGGCCCTTCCTCAGGCCGCGGACGGCGCCGGGCGAGGTGTCCTTAAGGAGCTTGCCGGCCATGTCGATCAGGTGGTCGATGTTCTTCTCGCGGTCGTCACCAGAGGCGCTGGCAATGATCTTGTCAAGCACCACGCTGAACGCCTTGCGCTCTGCGGCGTGGGCGATCTTGGACTGCATTACGCACTTCCTCTCTCCCTGGGGGTCCGGGGATGGCTCCCCGTTTTTTCGACTCCCATTCAAAAACTCAGCCTAGCTTACTACTACCCAAAACGTCGCGCAACGCACACGAGCGCTCATTTGTGACTAAGTTAGTACCGTCTTTTTGGGCACCAGAACAACGTGGGCGAGAAGAACGCGGGCCCATCGTTGCAGCGGGACCTTGAGCCCCAGCCTGGCGCGGCTGCGCGGCACGGTCCGACGCGGCGCGGCCCGGCGTGCAGGTTCCCGGCAGAAGCCAGCGAGGGGAACCGCCGGAGCGGCTCCCCTCGCCCTGTCATGCCTACTCGTCAGCCTTCAGGCCGTTGCGACCTTAGGCCTCGTCGTTGTGGCGCTTGCGCGCGACAGCGATCGCGATTGCCCCCGCGCCGGGCGTGCCGAGCGCAATCGGCAGCGCGGCGTCGTTGGTGTCGCCCGTCAGGGGGACTCCGGAGCTCGACTTGGCGCCCTTGGCAGAGCGCGTGGTAGCGGCGCCGGACGTGCCGGACGCGCCTGAGGTGTCGGAGCCTGCCGAGGTGGACCCGTTCTTCTCGCCCGTGCCCGTATCACCCGTGGTGGCGGAGGCGTCGGCCTTCTTGACGGTGAGCGTGCCGAGCTTGTAGGTCACCTGGTAGTTGGCCTCGCGGGCCGTGCCGTCCCACTTGACGGTCGCGGTGTTCTGCGAGCTGCCGACCTCGGTCTGCGTGCCCGTGACGGAGAGGCTTGCCGTCTCGCCGTTCACGAGGCCGGAGATGCTGCCCTTGGCCGTGAGCGTCTTGCCGTTGTAGGCGCGCGTCGCGGACTCGGTCTTGACCGTGAGCGCCGCCTTGTTGATCTGGTACGTGAGGTCGACCGTGCCGGTGTAGTTGCCGATACCGGTCACCCTGACCGTGACAGTGCCCGCGTTGGTGAGGTCACCGCTGTAGGTGAGCTTGTAGTCGGTGCCCTTGACGAGGTCCTTGCCCAGCTTAGCGTCCTTGACGGTCACGTCCTGCTTCTTCTGCTCCTTACCCGTGTAGGTCGCATCCTTGAGGGAGCTGAAGGCAAAGCGCTTGTCGCCGTTGGGCTTGCTGGCGTCCAGGAGGGCGTCCTTGCTGAGCGTGATTGCGTTGACCGTGACTGTTGCCGTGGACTCGACGGATTTGCCGTTCACGTCAGTCGCGGTCACCTTGTACTGGTAGGTTCCGGCCGTGTCCGTAGAGGGGGTGAGGGTCGCGCCGGTGGAGGCGCTGGCCGCGGCAGGCCTTGCGCCAGCCTTGGCGGAGCTTGCGGAGGTGGCGTCCTTCCAGGTCTTGCCGCCGTCCGTGGAGACCTGCCACTTGTACGTCACGTTGCCATCGGCGTTCGCGACGTCGACCGTAAGGGCATCGGCCTTATCGCCCACCTCATAGGTGGCATCCTTAAGCTGCTTGGAGATGCTCATGGGGAAGTCAACCGTGAACTGCATCGAGGTCGAGCCGGCATCCGTGGAGGCAACGGTGATGCCCGTGTCCGTCTTGGCGGAGGGGTCGTCGGAGCCGTTGTAGAGCGAGAGCTTGCTCGCACCGTAGGCCGCGTTCTCCGTCGCGTTGAGGAACGGCGCGTACAGGTTGGGCGTGCCGGCGGTCTTCTCGAAGTAGTTCTCCATGATGCCGGGACGGCGCGTCTTCACGTTCACGGTGTTGGCAACGCTCGAGTCGACGCCCGGCATGCCCGGGTAGCCGCACTTGGTGGCAACGCCGTTGTCGATGTGCCACACCACGATGCCGCCGGTCGGGTTCTTGATGGTGCCGTCGCCGTTCATGTACATGGGCTCCATGCCCGCGTCGAACGACTCGTACTGGCGGTTCTCGATCAGGTAGTACTCGGTGTCGCTCACCTTGATGATGTAGCTCTTGTAGCCTGCGGAGTCCGTCTCGGAGGTCGCGGTGTAGGTGCCGTCCTTCGTGATCTCCTCGGGCGTGATG
>QOUO01000050.1 GCA_003862195.1 Coriobacteriaceae bacterium
GAAGCCCATGTTCATCTGGCGCTCGTAGTTCCAGGAGTCCTGGATGGCCCAGCTGCGCCAGAAGAACTGGCTGATCTTCTTGCGAGTAGAGACTTCGTTCGTAGCCATGTCCTTCTCCTTACTCGTCGTCTTCGAGGGGGTCGTAGTCGTCGGATGCGGGAAGCGCGGTCGTGCCGCCACCTGTCGCCGCAACCTTGTGGCCGAACTTGAGGTCCATCAGCACGATTGCCGCGGCAACGCCGAGCAGGGAGACCGCGGTGACCGAGAGCTTGAGGTAGGCGGCCAGCAGGAAGCCGATGAAGAAGAAGGCGCCCATGCCCTTCTTGAGCGAGAGGGAGAGGAGAAGCGCGAGTCCGTAGGCGGTGAGAAGCTTGGTGGCGACGTTCAGACCGGTGGTGAGCCAAGCGGGGATGAAGCTCACGATGCTCTTCACGAGGTCGGTGCCAAGGAGGATGGCGAAGAACGTGGGAACGAAGTACATGAGGGAATAGAGGATGGTGCCGACCACGATGTGCATGGAGCGGGCCTTCTTGAAGTCGCCCTCCTCGATTGCGGCATCGGCCACGTGGCCGAGCACGGCGATGACCGAGCGGAACACGATGCCGAGGAGCTGGCCCAGGACGGCGACGGGCACCGCGATGGTCATGGCGGTCTCGGCGGTGGCGCCCGTGAGGCAGGCGAACGCCGACGCGATGATGCCGCCGAGCACCATGTCTGCGGGGACGGCCGCACCGACCTGGACGAGGCCCATGCTCACGAGCTCGGTCGCGGCACCGACGGCGAGTCCGGTCATCGGGTCGCCGAGGACGACGCCCACGAGCGTCGCGCCGATGAGCGGCTGCTCGAAGTTGAGGCGGCCAAGCAGGCGCGAGTCGAGCATGCAGAACACACTGACCAGGCCCACGAGCAGGGCGCTAACGAACATGTTCATTGCTTCTCCTTTCGAAAGCCGTGCCGGGGGCTACAGCCTTTCGGTCACGTCCACCCGCGGGAGTGCGGGAGTCTGCTGCACGAAGATCTTCACGCCCATGTCGAGAAGGGCGTTGACGTCTGCCTTCTGGGCATCGTCCAGGAAGACGGAGGAGCCCTTGCCGCCGATCATCTGGGCACCGTCGTGGTTGGCGGTCGCGCCGAGGTTCACCGGGCCCAGGCGGTAGGACTCGTAGAACCTGCGCAGCTCGGACGTGCTGCCAAAGACGAACATGACCTTCTCGCCCAGCGTGTTGAGCTTTGCCATCTTCTTGAGGGCACGGTCGACGGTGAAGACGTTCAGGCGCACGCCAGCGGGCTTGGCCAGGCGAAGTGCACCCTTCCTGACCTCGTCGTTCGCGGTGGCGTCATCGACCACGATGATCCGCTCGGCACCCACCTTCGAGACCCAGGAGAACACGACCTGGCCGTGGAGCAGGCGGTAGTCGAGACGCGTGAGGACGATCTTCGCGGGTCCGCCGTTAGCCTTGGGACGTGACGCGGCCTGTGCCTGCGGCTCCTGCGCCGGGGCGTCGGGATGGGCGCAGTCCACGATGCCGCGCCTCCCCTCCGCCACGAGGTCGCGCACCGCGGCGTCGTCGAGCCGCTTGTCCGAGAGCGTAAGGGTCAGGATCATGGGCATGTTCATTCCGGCGATCACGGTGACGTCCGGGTGGCTTGCCTGGTACTCGACAATCGAGTTGTTAACGCTCGAGCCCAGCATGTCCGTGAGGACGTACACGGAATCCTGCGGATCGAACTCGCTGACGAGTCGCTCGACCTTGCTCGTGATGGGCTCCTTGTCATCGCGAAGCAGCGAGACTGCGTGCACGTTGGGAGCATCGCCCACGATCATGTGGACGGTGTCCAGCGCTCCCGCCGCAAGCCCGCCATGAGACGCAAGGATCACTTGGTTCATGTGCGCTCGACCTCCTTTGTTGGTCTGACATTACAGTCATCATATACGTCTTATCTCTAACGTAATAGTGGTCTATAACGTCTTGTAACAAACGGTTACTTTTCCGCCGCGAACGGTTCCACGTATGGAAACGAGCCAGCCACAATCGCACGTGACTAGCTCGTTTGCCGAAGGAGCGGGCGCCGGCGCTACACCGGAATCCTGGGAGAGACCCCCGCCGCCTAGTAGGCGACCTTCCACATGTAGCGGCGCGTGTTGTAGTCCTTGCTCGTGGCGGCGGAGAGGGCGCGCATGTAGACGTTGTTGAGGATTGGCGAGAACAGGATGTGGTTGAAGTACTCGCTCACGGTGTCCGGCAGGTCGTTCAGGCCGATCTCCTTCCCATCGAGCACGTAGACGTTCTCCCCGCCATAGCGCTTGAGGAAGTCGAGGGCGCGCTCGTCGGCCGCGCGGCAGCGTCCGACGGAGACCAGCAGGAAGACCGGCTTGGCCTTGTCGAGCACCTCGAACGGGCCGTGGAAGAACTCGCAGCTGTTGATCGTGGGCGAGTCGATCTGGAGCATCTCCTCGATGTTGCAGATTGAGAATATGTACGCCGAGCCGTACGCGGGGCCCGAGCCCATGACATAAATGGTCTTCTGGCCGGCCATCCGGGCAGCCCACTCGTGCGCGAGCGGCTGCGCGTAGTCGAAGGCCTTGCGGTAAATCGCGTCCACCACGTCAAACGCGCGCATGGCCTCGTCGTAGTGTGCATAGCCCTCCGTCTGGTCGGTCAGGCTCATCGCGATCATGAGCGCGACGCTCGAGTTGACCCGCTCGGTCCTGCTCTCGTCGAGGGCGATGGACTCGTAGGCGATCTTCTGGTCGCACGTCTTCGTCAGGTCGGACTCGTTCACGTAGAGTGCGACGGTTGCCGCGCCGCGCTCCTTGGCGACCTTGGCGGCAACGCAGGTCTCCTTGGTGCCGCGCATGGAGCAGATAACGCAAAGGGTGTGCTCGTCCACATAGGCGGGCGTCGCAAGGACGAACTCGTTGCTGGTGTACATGTGCGAGGCAATCCCCTTGCACTCGCGCTCCATGAAGTAGTGCGCGGCGTAGAAGCCACCGTTCGACCCTCCCGCGGCGACCCACGCCACGTGCGTGACCTCGCGCTCCGCAAGAACGTTGGACACGACGCCGGCCACCTCGTCCTGAATCCTGGTTCGCTCGTCCTTCTCGCCCATGACAGTCTCCTCCCTGTTGCAGCGCGAACCTCCTCGCGCTTCGCTAGGTAGACTATATCATATACGTTATATACGTTTGATATCTTTAGACGAGCGGAAGGACAAGGTCGCGGGCGAGAAGGACGCGCCGCCGCAGCCGACGCGCTAGAATGCATGCCATGGGCGACGCGGTCGCCACCGTCGCGGGGAGGGGTTTGCCATGGGACTTGCCGAGGAGCTTGGGATTGGACGCGGAATCACCGCGGTCATCGGGAGCGGCGGCAAGACGAGCCTGCTCGACGCGCTCGCGCGCGAGCTCGACGGCACTGTCGTGCTCACCACGACCACGCACGTGCTGCCGTTTGGCTGCCCCGTGCTTACGGACGCGGACGAGAAGGACGTGGAGCAGGCGTTCTGGTACAGCCGCGTGGTGTGCGTGGGCACGCCGACCGGGGACGGCTCGGGCAAGCTCGCCGCGCCGCGCCTCAAGATGCGCACGCTCTCCGTCCTGGCGGACTACGTCCTAGTGGAGGCGGACGGCGCCGCGCGGCACCCGCTCAAGGCACATGCGGACCACGAGCCCGTCATCCCCCAGGAGGCGGACCGCGTGGTGCAGGTCGTGGGCGCGTCGGGCTTTGGCCGGCCCGTCACGGAGGCCGTGCACCGGCCCGAGCTCTTCTGCAGGCTCGCTGGGTGCGACGCGACGGACGTCGCGACGCCGCAGCTCGTGGCACGTGCCGTCGCCGCCGAGCATGCCGCGGGGCTGAGGGCGGACGTCCTTCTCCTCAGCCAGATCGCCGCAGGTGGCGGGGATGACGCAACCGCCTTCGAGCAGGCGCTCCGCGCGGAGGGCGACCAGGTGCCCGTCGTGAGGTGGGACGCGCTGGCCTAGCCCGCGGGACGCCGCCCGCGCAGGCGCCTAGCGCATGAACGCGGGCATCTCGCCCGTGGGGGCCGCCGCCGCGATCTGCTCGAGCGCGGCGGCAACGCTGTCGTCACGCGAGGGGCCGATGTGCCAGCGCGCGGCCGCGGCCACGTCCGGCGTCGCGTTGGCGACGGCCACGGAGTTGGGAACCGCCTCGATCATGGAGAGGTCGTTTTCCGAGTCGCCAAACGTGGCGACCTCGTCCATGCCCACGCCCAGCTCGCGCGCGAGCTCGCACACGCCGGCCACCTTGTCCCAGCCGTGCGGCGTGATGTCGATCAGCATCGCCGTGGGGCTGGGCAGCACAAAGTCGAGCTTGGGGCACTCCTCGCGCAGCATGTCGCGCACGCGGACCAGCCGCTCGCGCGTGCCGTCCACGTGCACGTTCGACTTGATCCAGGGCGTGTCGCCCAGGCTCGGCATCGTGCCGTGGCCCACGCCGCCCCGCTTGACCTCGCCCATCACGCCGGGATGGCCCTCCAGGCTCTTGACGTTGCGCTTGACCAGGGTCGCCAGGCCGTCGCCCCTCACGTCGTACACGGCCAGTGCCGCGCCCTCCACGTCCTCCAGCACGTCCTGCACGTGCTGGAGCGAGTCGTGGTCGAGCACCTCCGTGTGCGTGAGCTCGCCGTCGATGTAGACCATCTGCCCGTTGCAGAACGCGCCCGTGGAGCAGCAGGCGTCGTCGCCGTTGAACATCCAGGCCATGGCCGTGGGCACGCGGCCCGTGACCGGCCCAAAGTGGAGTCCCGCGTCGATCATGGCGTGGATCGCGGCGATCGCGCGGTCGGACACGCGCGGCGCGCCAACGGGGATGAGCGTGTCGTCCATATCGGTCAGGGCAAGCTTGATCATGTTCTTCTCCAAAGCGTGAAAACTAGCGGTCGAGCAGGCCCGCCACCTGGGCGGGCGACTTGAGGGGCAGGGGACGGTCGACGCGCGTCCCCACGGGCTTCTCCATCCAGACCATGTCGTACCAGCGGCCAAACTTGTTGGCGCAGCCGTGGAACCGCCCGACCCACTCGAAGCCCAGGTGCGTGTGGAACTCGATGCTCGCGCGCGTGAGGTGGGGGTCGTCCGTGGTGGGCGGGTAGGCGATGCACGCCGTGAGGGTCGTAACGCCCATGGCCACGAGCAGGCGCTCCAGCGTGCCGTAGAGCGCGCCGCCCACGCCGCGGCCGTGCGCGTCCCGCGACACGTAGATGCTGAGCTCGACGGCCCAGTCGTAGGCCTTGCGCGCGTGGAGCGGGCCCGCGTAGGCATAGCCCAGCGCGCGGCCGTCCGCGGACTCCGCCACAAGGTAGGGATAGCGCTCGAGCGTGTGGGCGATGCGCGCGCGGAACTCGTCCACGCCCGGCACGTCCCACTCGAAGGTGATGGCCGTGTCGCGCACGTACGGCGCGTAGATCGCGAGCAGCGCCACCGCGTCGTCCGGCGTCGCCATCCTTACGCGCGGGCCCTCCCCTGCCGCCGCGCCGGCATTTTCCTGCACCATTGCCCTCCCGTCGCTCGTGCTCACGAGCACAAGACTACTACGGGAGGATGGACGGCGGGCGCGGGCGTGCCACCCTTCACAAACGGGACGACAGCGCTTTGGAGAAGCGCAGAGTCGAATTCTAACGCCAGCTTAGAGCTGAAGCTCTTCGATCAGCTTCCTCATCTTGAGCGCCCAGCCCAGTTGTTCTGCAATAAACCCAGGCCATTCGCCCTCGTTGTTCTTAATCTTGCAGCCGTCCTTGTAGAAGCGCAGACCCGACGCCTTTTTCGCGTCGAAAGGCTTGGCCTTCAGTCCAAGCCTCACCTCGAAAAGCGATGCGTTTTCGATTGCATTATGACCAATGTCTTTATCGTCTGGCACATAAAACTCGATACCGGTTCGGCCGTGCTGCGTGTCAATCAGGAGCGCTATGTGATAGGCACTTGTGCCACACCGGAGAGTGGACCAGTGGTCCTTCGTCGGCTTCTGCGGACTAAACACCTTAAGAAAATTGGGAGCCGAACGTGCAATCTCGCGATACTTCGTCCAATACGACAGCTTGACACGCTCGGTCTCTGACAGATTCTCACTCAACCTCAAGGCCTTTGTCCACTCGTTTGGCTGCTCTACAACGTTGAAGCGGGGGCCGGCTTAGAGTCTCCAATAGTCCAAAGCTCAATCTCAACAAGGAAGAAGCCAAAGTCGTTGTCGCTGTGCTCGTTAAGCCACTCAATCGCTTGACGGTGCTCGTCACGCGCATGGGCGACAACCCAGATTATGACTTGGGCGCCCTTGCCGGCAGCATAGGTAAACACCTTGCCAAGGTGGTCGTGATTCGTTTCCTCGAGCTGATTCTCGATGATTACCTTACGTCCGGTGCCGGCTTCCTGTGCGTAGATGTCCACGTTAAATGATCCCACAGAGGATTCGGTCTCAATGAGCTCGAGCTCTACGCCGACCGCTTCGCCCAGCATATTCAAGTTGGCTGGGCTCGAAAGCCACTTGGTGAAATCAAGCGCCTCATGTGGCCAGACCTTACGCAGCTCGACCTTCTTCAGATGATCAAGGTCATAGCCCATCTCTCGCGACTCCATTGCCCTACGTCTACGTCACCGACAAGCGAATCATACTCTTGGAGAACCATGTCAGGGATTTGGGCTGGCTGCCGGCCCATAGGAAGCCGATCCCTTACCCATGTGGGAAAGTACAGTCTAATAGTGGAATGGGAATTCCCTTCGAGGGGCGAGCGCCACGTTGGCGAAGAGTGCGTGGCTGTTACAGCCGGCAGGCTGATACTCTGTTAGCGTCCAACAAGCCGAGAGGAGCCAAGCGATGAAGGCGTACATCCAGAGCATAAACGGGATGCCGCGAGGCATGAGCCAATACACCGCGTGGCTCGGGTTCAAGAACATGGGGTTCGAGACAGTTCCATTCGAAACCGTTGACGACCTAGATGCCTGCGACCGCGAGGATGTGGTCGTGGGTGGCCTCGGCGTCGTCCGTGCCAGGCTCCGCGCTCTTAGCGCAGATACGAGCGAGATTAACTACCCAGAGGAGCTGCGTCCGTTTCTGGGTAGGAGGCTCTGGAAGACGACGATTGACCATGTGAGCACCGAGGTGAGCTCCTGGCCCCTGTTCGTGAAGCCCGTCGAGGGCAAGCGGTTCACCGGGTGCGTGGTTGCCAGCACGAAGGACCTTATCGGCAAGGGCTGCTGCGGGGAGGACTTCCCCGTCATCTGCAGCGAGGTGGTCGACTTCGTCTCGGAGTACCGGTGCTTCGTAAGGTACGGGGAGATCCTCGACGTTCGCCGCTACCGCGGGGACTGGTCAAAGGCGCCGGGCAGGGAGGTCGTCGAGCGGGCGATTGCCGCGTATGCCAGCGCGCCGGCCGGGTACGCAGCCGACTTCGGCGTCACCTCGGATGGCAGGACCCTGCTCGTAGAGGTGAACGACGGCTACTCGCTCGGCCCGTACGGCCTGTGGCCCGAGCTGTATGCGCAGCTGCTGTCCGCCCGCTGGGCCCAGATGGTCGGGACCAACGACCCCTGCGACTTCGGCGTGCCTGTGCCGAGGATGTAGAGAAGCGCATAAAACAGCAGGTCAAGGAGTCAGCGTAGAGACATCACGCATCTCTCGCGGCTTGAGAAGCTTGCGGCTGTAGCGACTCATATATATCGCATTTCAGTGAGCGAAGAGTTCATTTTCGCCAGGTGCTTTCTCGGACAGCCCTTCTCACGCTACGCGTTTAGTCGCCGAGGTCGGATGATGCAATCGATGTCCGCGGAGACACCCCTCCGGCGCCGGCCTGCACGAAGCAGTCCAGGAAGCCCGCCTCCTCCACGTCCATAACGTCGGCGAGGAGCTTGATGCCGCGGTCGTGGTTGAAGGCCTTCGTCTCGTAGGCGAAGTCGATCGAGCCCGCCTTGTAGCCCACGTTGCGGGTGTAGTCGCCGAGCCCCGTCACGGAGACCTTCGGGATCATGATCTCCTTCGCGTTGCGGCCCGTGCGGGCCATGCGCGCCGGCGAGTTCAGGCACGAGCTCGTCGCCTCCCTCTGGTACACGCGGTCGAGGATGGTCGTGTAGTTCTTGATTGCTGCGATGTTGCTCGGCATGCTCTACTCCTTGCCCTCGTCGGCGAGGCCGGCGATCCTCTCCCAGCGCCTCATGTTGCATTCAGTCAAGTAGAAGTCGACAGAGGGGACTGCGGTGGGAATCTTGGACCAAAACGGGACGGGAAGGAAGCCGCATGTTCAGCACCGAACAACGTAAAATTGCGATCGAGACCTTCATCAGATTCGATCATAGCTATGCAGACACGATTGCGGAGCTGGGGTACCCGACGAGGCATTCGCTCAGGGCCTGGTACAAGGACTATCTGGAGCATGGGGAGGTCAGGCCCCCGAAGCGGCAGCGGGAGTCCAAGTTCACCTTGGAGATGAGGCAGGCTGCCGTGGACTACTACCTCGCACACGGAAAGAGCCTCGCCAGGACCATGCGCAGGATGGGCTGTCCCGCCAGCAGGGAGTACCTCTGCGACTGGATCGACGAGCTCGCCCCCGGACAGAGGAAATACAGGGGGCCGAACCCGAAAGCGGGTCCTGTCCCGCTCGCAGAGAAGATACAGGCGGTGGCCGAGCTCGAGTCCCGCAGCGGAACCGCTGCGGAGGTCGCCGAGAAGCACGGCGTGTCGCGCACGGCGCCCTACATATGGCGAAGGGAGATAACGGGCGATAATGGCGGGGAGCCCGAAACGAAGGGAGAGCCCGTGAGCAAGGAATTCGACGACCTGCCCGACGACATCGAGGTGCTGCAGGACATGCTGCGAGAGGCGAAGATGCAGCTCAGGAAGGTGCAGCTCGAGCTCGACGTGCGCCAGGCGACCCTCGAGATAGCAAGAAAGACCAGGGCGCCGACCCAGAGCTGCTGACGAACGAGGAGAAGGCGGCGATGGTGGAGGCGCTGAGGGCCGAATGCAGGCTCTGCGAGATCCTGCCCGTGGTGGGCATGGCCAGGAGCAGCTGCGAATGCGCCAGGAACGCCCAGGCCGGAGGCGAGACCGAAGAGCACGCCGCAGCGCGGAAGGCGGTCATCGAGGCGTCCGGGGCCAGCGGCGGCACATACGGCTACAGGCGCGTGTACGCCCAGGCCAGCGCCGATGCGGGGGACGGCGCGGCGATCGGCGAGTGGACGGTCCGCGACATCATGAGGGACGAGGGCCTGGCCGCCTGCGCTGCCAAGAAGAAGCGGCGCTGCAGCTCATACGAGGGCGAGATCTCGGAGGCGCCGACCAACCTCTTGCGCGACGACCGGGGCAAGCATCACTTCCGCGCGAACAAGCCGAACGAGCTCTGGATAACCGACGTGACCGAGTTCCGCATCCCCGCCGGCAAGGTGTACCTGTCGCCCATTGTGGACTGCTTCGACGGCATGCCGCTGAGCTGGTCGATCTCCACGTCGCCCGACGCCGAGATGGCCAACTCGTCGCTGCTCGGCGCGTGCAGCTGGCTCGGCGAGGGCGACCATCCCAAGATCCACTCGGACCGCGGCTGCCATTACCGCTGGCCGGGATGGATAAGGATATGCGATGAGAACGGCCTGGTCAGGTCGATGTCGAGGAAGGGATGCAGCCCCGACAACGCGAGGTGCGAGGGCTTCTTCGGGAGGTTGAAGATAGAGTTCTTCCACGGCTGCGACTGGGCCGGGGTCACTATCGAGGAGTTCATGGACATGCTCGACGCCTACCTCAGATGGTATAGGGATGTCAGGATAAAGGGCGACCTGGATTACAGGAGCCCCATGCAGTACCGCAGGGACTTGGGTCTGCTAGCAGCGTAGGATGGATTCGGTCCAAGATTCCCACCGCAGTCCCGAGCGAACTGTCGACTTCTACTTGACTGAATGCACGCGCCGCGGGCCTGCGCGCCCAAGGAAGCGTCACGAACCTGCGGGGAGTGGCCCGGGGCGCGGGGCTTCGCGTGCGAGCGTGCCAGAGCCCTCGTCCGGCGGCGGGCGGTGGGATGGCAAACGGCGTCGCAGCCATCGCTGTCCCGACGCCCCTATACTCGAACCTTACTCGCACTTACTCTTACCTGCTATGCCCTCATGGGAAGGGCTCGACGGCCCCTGCTGCCCGCAAAGCCCCTTCCAAGCTATGCCCGAGCCCTTACCTACTCTGCCCTGTGAAGGTCATAGTACTGGGAGGGGTCGGTCGCGCTGGTGCCGTGCCAGTCGAGGATGCGCTTGTCAGCGAGCGATCTGAGCGTCGCGCGGGCCACTTTGCTGCTGCGCCCCAGATGTTCTGCGAGCCCCCTTACCGTCACCCGCCCCTTCCCATACGTGTATTGCACGGCGGCGAGCTCGTACTCGCTGAGGTCCCCGTACACGCCCTCGCCCAAGCTTTCCGCCACGGCGTCGGCCTGCCTCAGCACGCGCGAGGTGATGCTGTTCTCCAGCACCAGGCGCACCGACATGCCGTTGGGCTCCGAGTACGTTGGCTCGTTCAGGAAGAAGGACGCCATCTCGTCGTAGATGCGCTGCACGCCCTCGTTGAGCTCGCGCACCCAGCCGAACTCGACGAGCGTCCGCGCTATGATCGGGTTGCGCGACCACCTGGTGTACCTCATGTTCTCCAAGGTCACCATGTTGGGCAGGCCACCCGGGCTAGTGATCTCCAGGCGGTCGCCGTACATCATCACGCGTATGTGGTCGCCGCTCATGGCGTAGTCGCGGTGCGTAACGGCGTTCACCAAGCCCTCGAACCAAGCGAACTCGGGGTACTCGGGGATAATCTTGAACCTGCCGTCGTCCCCCAGGTACTGGAACTCCCTCAGCTGGCTCGATATGAACCCCTTCGCGCCCTCAATCTGCTTGGGCAGCGGCCCATCGAAGGTCCTGTCCTTCACGATGTTGAGCCGCCTGCCCGTCTCCATCTTGTTCCCGTCGAAGCGGATTACGCGCACCCGTGCCCAAGGTATGAACCGCGTCGGGTTCTCGGAGAAGAGCAGGACGCCCGCGTTGGTGAGGTGGCCGTCCTGGAGGAACCCGCGGCTGCGCAGCACCTGCTCGTCGCTCGCCTCGGTGCCAAGCTCCGCCTTGTAGCGCGCCACCACCTCGGGGTCCACGTCCTCGACGGAGGAGCGCTCCTGCACCTCGTCCTCGTAGCGCCGCTGGTTCTTGTCGTACTCGAGCGCCAGCACCTGCTCGCGGTCCAGCTCCACGCTGCTGTCGCGCTGGCGGAGGAACACGGCCTTGTCGCTTCTCCTGGCGATGACGCGCCCGGTCGAGCTGGCGACCTCCAGCACGAGAATCTGGTCGTCCTGACCCTTGGCATTCTTCACGGGCACCCTCATCGCGCGCACCACGGGCGAGGGGTCGCAGCCTACGATCGGCGCCTGCTCGAACTCCTCAATGTCCCGCGCGCCGTCGCGCTTGAAGCCTGTTATCTCGCCGTTGTCCTCGATGCCGATGACCAGCTTGCCGCCCGAGGCGTTGGCGAAGGCGCAGATGTGCCGCGCCGTCTCCTTGGCGTTGAGGCGCGCGCTCTTGCGGTCGAAGTAGAGGTTCTCTTTCTCTTTGGAGAAGAGATCGGGGTCGTTCCGGGTGATGGGCTGCTGCATGGGCGTCTCCTAAATATGTTTAATGGGAGACATTTTACCGCATGGCCTAGGGGCGGCCGATCCCCGGACGTCTTGCCAACTAAAGACCCCAGCACCCTAGAACAGGCACGCGTCGATGGTCGCCTTGCCGAGAAGTGCGTCGAGCCACTCGGCCGGAATGCAGTCCATGCCGTACACGATGCCGGCGAGCCCTCCCGCCACCGCGGCGGTGGTGTCCGCGTCGTCCCCCAGGT
This sequence comes from Coriobacteriaceae bacterium, assembly GCA_003862195.1. GTDB lineage: Bacteria > Actinomycetota > Coriobacteriia > Coriobacteriales > Atopobiaceae > Parafannyhessea. The sequence continues at coordinate 11,844 of QOUO01000050.1, forward strand.
TCACCGCCGTGAGCACGCACTCGGCGTAGCTCGAGGTGTTGGCGAGGCACCACAGGGCGGCGCGTTCGGTGTCCAGCACAAAGCCTCCGGAGCGAATCTGACTCGCGGGCACGCCCACAAGGCTGCCCGCGACGTCGTGCAGCCCCTCGCCGGCGATGAGCCTGCGGGCCACGTGCACCATGCGAACGCACGCCTCGCAGGAGATTGCGTGCTCGTGCGTGATGGCGGAGACGGCGCGCACCTCGTCGTCCGTCGCATCCGTGAACGCGAGCGGAAGGATGCGCATGAGGGACCCGTTGCCGTTGTCGCGCTCGCCCGCGCGACCGTGCCCGGAGGAGAGCGCGTCGGCGGTGGTGCCGCCGATGTCGAAGAGGCCGCTCACGGTGTACGCGCCCTCGCGGTACCAGCGGACGAAGCGCTCCCGCATGTCGCGCACGTCGATGCGGCCCGTGGCGCGGACGCTGTCACAGGTCGCGAGTGCCATGGAGGTGTCGTCGCTCCAGGTGCCGGCGGGCTGGTTGTGCGAACCGTGTCCCACCATGCCCGTGCACTCGAACGTGCCGCGGACGCGGAACTCGTAGGGAACGCCGAGGGCGTCACCCACGGCCTGGCCGTAGACGCAGTCGCGAAGGGTGGGGATTCGGGATGGTGAGCCATTAGTCATAATGAGACTCCTTCATGCAGAGGCGGTGCGCAGCAGGTGGCTGGAGCCTCAATCGAGTGATTCAAAGTCCGGCGTCCAGAGGCGCTTGACGATCGTCCCAAGCAGCTCGGTCCTCTCTGATATCTGGTCTCGGCCAAAGGTCTCATAAGGCTTGAAGTCGAAGCCGGACTTGTCAATGAACCGCTTGAATTGGGGATTGTGGTTGTAATGACCAGGAGTGAGGGCGGCGGAGAGCACGTTCCCTTTCTGGCTGCCATAGGTGTCCATCTTGTCGGCATACCTGCTGTCGTTGAGCGAGGCATTAGTGGACTTGTCGAGGAGCAGCAGGTTACCGGGGCTGTTCCGGAAGCTGGCGAACTCCTCGCGGCTGGCGTATTCGTCCTGATACCATTCGTAGTGATCGGTGATGATGTGCTCGACCTCGAAAGGCCGCTTGCTCCTCTGCGCCACGTAGTCGAGGTAGTGGCCGGGCAGGCCGCACCCTCGCTCCACGTAGTCGGTGATGCGGGCGAGCATGTGCTTGATGTACTTCTTCGTGTACTGGTTGAGCCTGAAGTCCTGCCAGCCGCCGTCGATGCTGATGCCCAGGTCGTCAAGCTCCTTGCCAAGCTGGATCGCGAGGTCGCCCAGGTCGAGTCCGCGTATGCGCTTGGTAAGCTGGAACATGGCGTACTTGATCGTGGAGTAGTCAAGGCTCTTGTAGTTGACGACGCGCGTGTAGATGTAGAGGTCGATGAAACGTGACACGAGCTTCAGCTTCCGTCTGGCAATCTCCGAGCTCTCCCCGGCCCGCACGGGGGCAAAGCACAGCTGGGACTGGAGCGTGAAGCTAAGGGCGGCGTTGTAGTAGAGGAAGGGTTGATCGGGGCTGAGGGTACCCTCATAGCCCTTGATGCGTGAGTAGAGGTCGGCGAAGTAGAAGAACTCGTTGATGAACCTCACGTAGTCATCGGAGCCGTTGAGACCGATGCGGGTGTGGCTGTCGCGTACCCAGGTGTGAAAGCTGCCGCCGATGAGGTCGAAGTCCTCCGGCTCCGCGCCCTTCTTGTTCTCGCGGATGGAATCGGCGTACTTGGCGCGCAGCCAGGCCTTTATGCAGTCCTCCTCCTCGCCGTTACCAAGCTCCTTGAGGGCGAAGACCTTTTCCTTCCACGTGCCGTTGAGCTTCTCGCGCAGCTTGTCATCTGAGACCTCGGAGAGCAGGTAGCCCTTGAGCATCTCCGCCGAGGTGAGGCTCAGGCCGCGATCGTTCATGGTGACGAACACCTTGTAGGCGTCCTGCTCGGTCTCCGTGGGGATCTCGATGAAGTAGACCTTTTCGGCGAGCCAGTCGGCGAAGTAAGGCATGGCGTGGTCGTCGATCCTCTCGGGGAAGAGGTCGACGATATCCTGGTAGCGGTTGTGGAGGTTCACGACGCTCTCGCCGGAGCCCGTAGTGTCGAAGTCCTTACCGTCAAAGAGCGCGCGGAGGCAATCCTCGCGCTCCTCGACCGAGATGTTGAAGGAGGACTTGCCGTAGCTCTCCGAGTAGACCATCTGGTCGATCTTGTTGATCGTCATGCCGATGTCGAGAAGGCGCCGACGCACGTAGATGAGCAGCAGCGTGAGCGAGGAGAGGCGCTGCTGGCCATCGATGATGGCGTTCTCGCGACCCGCAAGTACAACGCTTCCCATGAAATAGACTCCGTAATTGGTGACGTCGGAGCGCTCGTGGGAGGGGTCGTAGTAAGTTAAGAACTCATCGGTAAGGTCATCCACTAGCTCCTGTACCTGTTTTCGCTGCCATGCATATTCTCGCTGGTAATAGTGGATAGAATACTTCGTGTTCTGAAGAAGCTCCTTGAGTGACTTCTCGTGTCCCTCGATTTTTCTCATGCGTTACTTGCCCTTTTCGCTGTTTGAACTGGCTGAGTCTGTTCGACACGAATTAGCGTTTTCTACCGAAAGCCCTTGCCTGATGGTGTTCCCAGCTTAGCTGTTCTTGCCCTTCCCTATGCCGCCCTCTGGTTGATTCCCGAGAAGTACC
>QOUO01000006.1 GCA_003862195.1 Coriobacteriaceae bacterium
CGGCTGAACTCGGGCGACATGGTGAACTTCTCGTCGTCGAAGTCGATGGAGCAGCCCATGCGCTTGATCTGGCTGACGATGGTGCCGCCGTACTGCTCGCGCCACTTCCAGCACTCCTCGATGAACTTCTCGCGGCCGATCTTGAGGCGCGATATGCCCTCGCTCTTGAGCTTCTTGTCCACCTTGGTCTGGGTGGCGATGCCCGCGTGGTCCGTTCCCAGGATCCAGCGCGTGGAGCGGCCGCGCATGCGGTTGTAGCGGATGTAGGTGTCCTGGATCGTGTCGTCCATGGCGTGGCCCATGTGCAGAATGCCCGTCACGTTTGGCGGCGGGATGACGACGGTGCAGTCGCCCACCCCCTTGCTGCGCTGGTAGCAGCCGGCGTCCATCCAGCTCTTGATGAGCTCGGGCTCCGCGGTCTGGGGGTCGTAGTTCTTTGGCATTTCTTCCACGGTTGATACCGCCTTCTTACGCGCCCCGTCAGACGGTGTGGGCACTCGTGTAATGGGCGCGCGCCTCCGCCGGGGCTGGCTTACGTTGCGACCCGGCCGGCGGCGCCGGTCAAGTCAGCCCAACAGCATACCACGCGCGCCACGCGCCGCCCGCACGACCGCGTGCTACAGTCGTTACCACACACGCGCCCACGCGGCGCTCGAGCCTTGGAGGTACCGATGGACGAGAAGAACGCCACCGCGGAGGAGGACGCTCCGCAGGTGGAGGCGGAGACCGCGACCGACCGGCTGCGCATCATCCTGGGGCAGGAGCGGCTCGACGCTCTGGCGCGCTCCCGCGTGCTGGTGCTGGGCCTGGGCGGCGTGGGCTCCAACTGCGTGGAGGCCCTCGCGCGCGGCGGCGTGGGCGAGCTCGTGCTGGTGGACCGCGACATCGTGCAGCCCTCCAACATCAACCGGCAGGCCGTGGCCTACCACTCCACCATCGGCCAGCCCAAGACCGACGTGATGGAACGCATCGTCCACGACATCAACCCCGACTGCAGGGTCACCACGGTGCACCAGTTCCTCTCCAAGGAGAACCTCGTCCCCACGCTCGAGGCGCTCCCCCGCCCCGACTACGTGGTCGACGCCATCGACACCATCTCGCAGAAGCTCATCGTCGCCAAGTGGTGCCAGGACACGGGGCTGCGGCTCATATCCAGCATGGGCGGGGCAAACAAGCTCAACCCGGAGCGCCTGCGCTTCTCCACCATCGAGAAGACCAAGTCCGACCCCATCTGCAAGGTCATGCGTAAGGAATGCCGCAAGCGCGGCATCCGCGGACTGCAGGTGCTCTACTCCTCCGAGGTGCCCATGCCCGTGACGCCGCGCGGCGCCGACCTGCCAGACGGAAAGCGCCCCGAGAAGGGCGTGACCCTGGGCACGATGAGCTACATGCCGCCCATCATGGGGCAGATGATCGCGGGCCGCGTGATCTGCGACCTGGCGGATCTCCACAACGACCTGGACGTGCAGGCGCCCATCGTGGCGGAGCGCCGCCGCGGGAGCAGGTGAACCGCATGGGCGCGGGCGCCGCGGAGGACATGGCCGGCATGAGGCTGCTTGACGCGCACTGCCACCTGGACTTTATGTCCAACATGCGCGAGGTCGCCGCGGACGCGCGCGAGGACGGGCTCTGGGTCCTCGCGAACACGGTCACGCCCGCGGGCTACACAGCCGCGCGAGACGCGCTGGCCGACCAGCCCAACGTGCGCGTGGCGCTGGGCATGCACCCCTGGTGGGTGGCCGACAGTCGCGTGGGCGAGAAGGACGTGCACGACTTCGAGCGGCTCGCTGCCAAGGCGCGGTACGTGGGCGAGGTCGGCATGGACTTCTCGCCCAAGCACGTGCCCGAGGGGTCCTTCGACCGTCAGCGCGAGGCGTTCCGGCGCGCGTGCGTCGCCGCCGCGGCGGATGGCGGGACGGGGCCGCGCGTGATGTCCATCCACTCCGTGAGGTCCGCCGGCGAGGTGCTCGACGTGCTGGGCCAGACCGGCTGCCTTGACAGGTGCCGCTGCGTCTTCCACTGGTTCACGGGCACGTCGGACGAGCTGCACCGCGCCGTCATGGCCGGCTGCTGGTTTTCCGTCAACGAGATGATGCTGCGCACGCGGCGCGGGCGCGAATACGCGCGGCAGGTGCCGCTTGCGCAGCTGCTGACGGAGACGGACTTCCCTCCCGGGGAGGATGTGCCCTTCTCGGCCGGGGAAATCGAACGCTCGCTCGAGGGATGCATCCGGACGATCGCCGAGTCGCGCGTCATGGAGCCGAACGCCCTCGCGACAATCGTTCGCGACAACGCGGTGCGGCTGCTGGGGTGACTTCGAATTGCCCTCCTCTTGCAAGTTGATTCCGCGCGCTTGCACGAAGTCGGGGATTTTGTGCGTTTGAGGTCGCAATCGCATGGTCCCAAAGGCCATCTTCAAGCTGAGGCATGCAGTCGAATCACACAAAACTCCCCGATTGAGGTCCCAGAAGTGTGACTCTGTGTGTTTCTAGACTGTCGGGCCCGCTTCCCCCTCCGTCGAAACGCTCAAAATCCCGCATCTCGTGCGCTTGCGATAAATCATCTCCACCTTCACACGCCGACACGATGGTCCCGACATGGCATAAGGGGAGCCCGCCACCATCGTGACGGACTCCCCCACTCAGAACGATATCTGTAGCTAAACCTGCCAGCTAGGCGCTGTGCTTGCCAAAGCTCGAGCTCTTGCGCACGATGCGCGGAGGCTCCTTGCCGCCCACGGACTCGGGCGTCACGATCACGTCCGTGATCTCGAGGTCACTCGGGATGTCGAACATGGTCTCCTCGAGCGTCGCCTCGCAGATGGCACGCAGGCCACGGGCGCCGGTGTTGCGGGCAATCGCCTCGCGGGCGATCTCGCGCAGCGCGTCCTCCTCGAACTCGAGGTTCACGCCCTCGATCTCGAACATGCGCTTGTACTGCTTGACGATGGCGTTCCTCGGCTGGGTGAGGATGGTCACCAGGTCGTCCTCCGTCAGCTCCTTGGTGGAGGTGATGACGGGGATGCGGCCGATGAACTCGGGGATCATGCCGAACTTGTGCAGGTCCTGGGGCATGACCTGGGCCATGAGCTCGTCGGTGTTCTCCTCGACCTTCTTGTTGAGCTCGGCGTTGAAGCCGATGCCCTTCTTGCCGATGCGGTCTGCGACGATCTTGTCGAGCCCGACGAAGGCGCCGCCGCAGATGAAGAGGATGTTGCGGGTGTTGATGTGGATGAGCTCCTGCTGCGGGTGCTTGCGGCCTCCCTGGGGCGGGACGCTCGCGTCCGTCCCCTCGATGATCTTGAGGAGCGCCTGCTGGACGCCCTCGCCGGAGACGTCGCGCGTGATGGAGAGGTTCTCCGCCTTGCGCGCGATCTTGTCGATCTCGTCGATGTAGACGATGCCGACCTCGGCGCGCTCCACGTCGCCGTTGGCCGCCGTGATGAGCTTGAGCAGGATGTTCTCCACATCCTCGCCCACGTAGCCGGCCTCGGTCAGGGTCGTAGCGTCCGCGATGGCGAACGGCACCTCCAGGAAGCGCGCGAGCGTCTGCGCGAGCAGCGTCTTGCCCGTGCCGGTCGGGCCGAGCAGCAGGATGTTGCTCTTGGCAAGCTCGACCTTCTCGCCCTCGGTGTTGACCTCCTCGTCGCCCATCTGGACGCGGCGGTAGTGGTTGTAGACGGCCACGCTCATGGCGCGCTTGGCGGCCTCCTGGCCCATCACGTACTGCGAGAGCTCCTCGTAGATCTCGTGGGGCGTGGGGAGGTTCTCGATGAGCGCCGACTCGTCGCCGGGCTCCTCGGCCTCGGCCGCGTCGTCGTCACTGATGATGTCCGCGCACTCCTTGACGCACTCGTCGCAGATGAAGACGCCGTTGGGTCCCTGGATGAGCTTGCGGACCTGGCTCCTGCTCTTGCCGCAGAACGAGCAGTGCATCTCTGGCATGTTCATGTCGTTGTTCGGCATCTGCCTTCTCTTCCTTGTGAAACTAAGAACTTACGCCTGCTCCGTGCGAGAGGCGATCACCTTGTCGACCAGGCCGTAGTCCTTGGCCTCCTGGGCGCGCATGTAGTTGTCGCGCTCGGTGTCGGCGTTGATCTTCTCGACGGTCTGACCAGTATACTGCGAGAGCAGCTCGTTCATGTGGTTGCGGATCCACTTGGTCTCGTCCGCGACGATCTGGATGTCGGTCTGCTGGCCCTGGGCGCCCGAGCTCGGCTGGTGGATGAGGATCATCGAGTTGGGAAGCGCGAGACGCTTGCCCGGGGTTCCCGCGGCGAGAAGGACGGACGCCATGGAGGCGGCCATTCCCACGCAGATGGTGGAGACGTCCGGCTTGATGAAGTTCATCGTGTCGAGGATGCCGAGTCCCGCGTAGACCTCGCCGCCGGGCGAGTCGATGTAGAGCGAGATGTCCTTGTCGGGATCCTGGCTCTCGAGGTGCAGCAGCTGCGCGATCACGAGGTTCGCGGAGTCGCGCGTGATCTCCTCGCCGAGGAAGACGATCCTGTCGTTGAGCAGCCTCGAGTAGATGTCGTAGCTGCGCTCGCCGCGGGGCGTCTGCTCGATCACGTACGGGATGAGCGGCGTGTTCATGGGATTGTGCATTGGGTCTCCTTCCGGTCGTTCGACCCTTCGGTCCCCCGGCCGCGGCCGGGGTATTGTTACCAAAAAGGAAGCAAAAAGCGCTCCGAGGTCTGTGTACCCCCGGAGCGCTTCTCTAGTCCTCTGAAGGGAGAGGGTTACTCGGCGTCCTCAGAATCCGCATCGGAGGCGTCGTCCTTCTTGGCGCGAGCCTCGGCGACCTCGTCGACGACGGTCACGGGCGCGTTCTCGACCATCCAGTCGACCGCCTTGGAGCGACGGATGGACTCGCGGATGGCGGGAAGCTGGCCGCCCTTCCTGAAGTCCTCGATGCGGGAGTCGACGTCGTCGACACCGGCCTTCTCGAACTCCTTGCGGACGTCGTCCTCGGTGGCCTCGAGCTCGAGCTTGTCGGCCAGGGCGTCGAGCGCCAGGGACTGGCGGGCGCGCTCCTCGGCCTGCTCGTGGAGGTCGTTGATGAAGTCCTGGCTCTTGATGTTGCGGGCCTGGAGGTACATGTCAAGGCTGATGCCCTGGCGCTGCAGCTGGCCGAGGACCTCCTGCGCGAGCTCGTTGAAGACCTGGTTCTGGTAGGCCTCGGGGACCTCGTCGAGCGTGAGGTGCTTGCCGATCTCCTCGACGACGCGGTCCTCCTTGAGGGAGGGAAGGCTGGACTTCTTGTCGTTCTCGATGTCCTCCTTCAGGGCGTCGCGGAGCTCTGCCACGGTGTCGAAGCCGAAGTTCTTCTTCGCGAACTCGTCGTCGAGCTCGGGGGTGACGGACTTCTTGATGCCCTTGAGCGTGACGGAGACCTCGTAGTTGCGCTGGTCGTCACCCTCGCCCTCGGTCCAGGCGATGTCCTTCTGCTCGCCCTTCTTCATGCCGGCGACGCCAGCCTTGAAGTCCTCGGGCAGGTAGTTGCTCGCGAGGTTGAGCTGGCGGTCGGTGCCGGCGAGGCCGGACTTCTGCTCGGCCTTGTCCTCGACGTCGAGCACGACGACGTCGTCCTTCTCGGCCGGACGGTCCTCCTCGACGTCCTCGAGGGTGTTGCGGTAGCTCATGAGCTGCTCGAGCTGCTGGTCGATCTCGGCCTCGGTGGCCTCCTCGGGCGGCATGTTGATGGCGGGGGCATCATAGCTGTCGAGCTCGCAGGTGGGCGGGACGGTGACGGTGGCCGTCACGACGAAGTCCTGGTGCTCAACGACGGACAGGGGGTCGTCGCCGTAGTTGGGGTTCTCGACGGGGACGATGTCGAGCTCCTCGAGCATGGCGGGCTGCGCGTCGTTCATGAGGTCCTCGGTGGCCTGGCCCAGGACGGAGTCACGGCCGACGATGCCGTCGATGACGGGACGCGGGGTGTGGCCCTTGCGGAATCCCTGGAACTGGTACTTGTGGGAGATGTCCTTGTACGTCTTGTTGACGTACTTGTCGACCTCGGCGGCAGGGACGGTAATCGTGGCGACTACCTTGCCATTCTCAGGCTTCTCAGCGGTGACGGTAATGTTCAACGTTCCTCCAGTGCTTCTCGTGCCGGGTGACGGGGCCCACGTCCCGACGCCTGGCGCAGTTACTTTGCTTTGTTGATGGTGCGGGCGAAAGGATTTGAACCTTCACGAGATCTCTCCCACTGGAACCTAAATCCAGCGCGTCTACCAGTTCCGCCACGCCCGCGAATCAACGCACAGCCTATGCATGATAGCAAACAAGGGGCAGTTTACCCAACACCCAGCAAATCTTTCCATGCGAGTTGCGCAATTTTGGCCGCTAGCGACGGCATTGCCATCAGGGCGAGAAGGACGTGCGCTCCCGGGCGCACGTCCTTCTCCACCGTTGTTACTTCTCCCCGGCCGCTATGCGAGCGCCGCTAAGCGAGGTCCTGCAGCGCGTACACGTCGAGCGAGCTCTGCCGCACCGCCGCGAGCGCCTGCACGAGCGCCGTCGTGGCGGAAAGCGCCGTGACGCACGTGATGCCGCGGCTGACCGCCTCGCCGCGGATCCGGGCGCCGTCGCCTCGCGAGTCGTGCCCGTGCGGCGTGTTGATGATGAACGACACGCGGCCGGAGCGCATCTCGTCAAGCGCGTTGGGGTGCCCCTCGCTCAGGTGCCGGCAGACCTCGCACTCGATGCCCGCGGCGCGCAGGGTCTTGGCCGTGCCGCGCGTGGCCAGGATGTCGTAGCCCAGCCCCCTGAGCGCGAGCGCCACGGGCGCGATGGCGCGCTTGTCGCGGTCGCACACGCTCACGAAGACGCAGCCTTGCTCGGGCATGGCGTAGTCGATGGCCTGCCGCGTCTTGGCGTAGGCCTTGGGGAAGCTGTCCGCCACGCCCATGACCTCGCCGGTCGACTTCATCTCGGGCCCGAGGGTCACGTCAGCCCCCGGGAAGCGCGCCCAGGGCATGACGGCCTCCTTGACCGCGAAGTAGCCCACCTCGCGGTCCTCCGGCGGCAGGCCGAGGTCGGCGATCTTCTGCCCCGCCATGACCTTGGCGGCGGCGCGGGCCAGGCTCACGCCGGACGCCTTGGACGAGAAGGGCACCGTGCGGCTGGCGCGCGGGTTGAGCTCGATCACGAAGAGCTGCTCGTCCTTGACGGCATACTGGATGTTGAGCGGTCCCACGATGCCCACGGCCAGCGCGAGCTCGCGCGTGGTCCTGCGCACGCGGTCCACGATCGCGTCAGACAGCGAGAAGGCCGGGTAGCAGCAGGCCGAGTCGCCCGAGTGGATGCCGCACTCCTCGATGTGCTCGAGGACGGAGCCCACGTAGCACGTGGTGCCGTCGCAGATCGCGTCCACGTCGAGCTCGATGGCGTCCTCCAGGAAGGAGTCAAGGTACACGGGGTGCGCCGGGGAGACGTGCGCGGCCTCGGCCATGTAGGTCGCGAGCTCGCCGTCGTTGTAGACGATGGCCATACCGCGGCCGCCCAGCACATAGCTGGGACGCACGAGCAGCGGGTAGCCCACCCGTCGCGCCACCTGGCGCGCCTCGTCCACGGTCTGGGCCGTGGAGCTGGGCGGGTAGGCCACGTCCAGCCTGTCAAGCAGCTCACTGAAGCGCTCGCGGTCCTCGGCCAGGTCGATGGCGTCGGGCTGCGTGCCCATGATCGGGACGCCCGCGGCCTTGAGCCTGCTTGCGAGGTTGATGGGCGTCTGGCCGCCCAGTGTCACCACAACGCCCGCGGGCTTCTCCACCTCGCACACGTTGAGCACGTCCTCGAAGGTGAGCGGCTCGAAGTACAGGCGGTCGGACGTGTCGTAGTCCGTGGAGACCGTCTCGGGGTTGCAGTTGACCATCACGGTCTCGTAGCCCATCCTGCGCAGCGCCGCGCTCGCGTGAACGCAGCAGTAGTCGAACTCGATGCCCTGGCCGATCCTGTTGGGACCGGCGGAAAGGATCATCGCGCGCGGCCGCTCGGAGGGGGCGTGCTCGCTCTGGGCCGTGCCGCCCACGGGCGCGGCCTCGTAGGTGAGGTAGTGGTAGTCCGTGTGCGCCGCGAACTCGCCGGCGCAGGTGTCGACCGTCTTCACGACGGGCCGCACTCCCTCTATCTCGCGCAGTGCGCGCACGACCTCCGCGCTCGTGCCTGTGAGCCAGGCGATCTGCACGTCCGAGAAGCCCATCTGCTTTGCCGCGAGCATGGTCTTGGCGTCGAGCCCCGCCGTGCCCAGCTCGTGCAGGCGCCTGCCCGCGCGCACGATGTTGTCGATCCCGTGCAGGAACCACGGGTCGATCCCCGTGGCCTCGTGCACGCGCGCAACGCCCCAGCCGCGGCGGAGCGCCTCCGCCACGAAGAATATGCGCTCCGGCGTGGGCTCGGCCACGCGGGACGCGAACTCATCCTCGGAAAGGCCGGCAAAGTCGTCCGTGCCGTCCATCCCCAGGCCGGCGTGCCCCTGCTCCAGCGAGCGCAGCGCCTTCTGCAGCGACTCCTCGAACGTGCGGCCGATGGCCATGGCCTCGCCCACGCTCTTCATGCGCGTGGTGAGCCGCTCGCTCGTGCCCTTGAACTTCTCGAAGGCGAAGCGCGGCACCTTGACCACGCAGTAGTCGATCGAGGGCTCGAAGCAGGCGGGCGTGGCCTGCGTGATGTCGTTCGTTATCTCGTCCAGCGTGTAGCCGACGGAGAGAAGCGCGGCGGCCTTGGCTATGGGGAACCCCGTGGCCTTGGAGGCCAGCGCGGAGCTGCGGCTCACGCGCGGGTTCATCTCGATCACGACGACCTCGCCATCGGCCGGGTTCACGGCAAACTGCACGTTGGAGCCGCCGCAGGCAACGCCGACCTTCTCCAGGATCGCCAGGGAGTAGTCGCGCAGGCGCTGCAGCTCCGGGTCGGAGAGCGTCTGGCACGGCGCCACGGTTATGGAGTCGCCCGTGTGCACGCCCATCGGGTCCAGGTTCTCGATGGAGCACACAACGATGCCGTTGCCGGCGGAGTCGCGCATGACCTCCATCTCGATCTCCTTCCAGCCCTCGATGGAGCGCTCCACCAGCACCTCGTGCTCGGGGCTGAGCGAGAGCCCCTGCGACGCAATGGCCTCCAGCTCCGCGCCGTCGTGCGCGATGCCGCCGCCCGCGCCGCCCAGCGTGAAGCTCGGACGCACCACCACGGGAAATCCCAGCCGCGCCGCGATCTGCTTCGCGTCGTCCAGGCTGTGGGCAAAGCCGGAGTCGGCCACCTTGAGGCCGATCTCCTCCATCGCGTGGGCGAAGAGCTCGCGGTCCTCACCCACGCGGATGGAGTCGAGGTCGCAGCCGATGACCTCCACGTCGTACTTCTCGAGCGTGCCGCGCTCGCCCAGCGCCACGGCACAGTTGAGCGCAGTCTGGCCGCCCATGTTGGGGAGAAGGGCGTCCGGCCGCTCCCGGGCGATGACCTTCTCCACCGCCTCCGCCGTGATCGGCTCCACGTAGGTGCGGTCCGCGGTCTCCGGGTCCGTCATGATGGTCGCCGGGTTGGAGTTGACGAGCACGACCTCGTAGCCCGCCTTGCGCAGCGCACGGCACGCCTGTGTGCCGGAGTAGTCAAACTCGCAGGCCTGGCCGATCACGATGGGGCCGGAGCCTATTATCAGGATCTTGTGTATGTCATCGCGCCTCGGCATCAGAAGCGCCTCCCCTCGCGCACGTCGATGTCGAGGTAGTCGGCATCGCCCTCCATCAGCCTCGCGAACGACCTGAATAGGTAGGCCGAGTCGTGTGGCCCCGGACACGCCTCCGGGTGGTACTGCACGCTGAGCGCGGGCACGTCCAGAAACTGCACGCCCTCGGGCGTCCCGTCGTTCAGGTTCACGTGCGTCAGGCGCACGCGCCCCATCTCCGCGGTCCGCACCACGGGCGCCACGCCGCGACGGCACCACGCGCGCAGGTCGCGCTCGTGCTCGGCGTAGCCGCCCGACTCCTCGGGCACGATCGGACCTAGCGAGTCGAACACCAGGCCAAAGTTGTGGTTCTGCGCCGTCACCTCCACCTTGCTGGTCAGGAGGTTCATCACGGGCTCGTTGCCGCCGTGGTGGCCAAACGGCAGCTTCTCTATCCGCGCGCCGGCCGCCATGCTCACGAGCTGGTTGCCCAGGCAGATGCCAAACACGGGAACCTTGCCCAAGAGCTCGCGCGCCGCATGCGCGGTCGCCGTCACCTGGCCGGGGTCTCCCGGTCCGTTGGAGAAGAACACGCCGTCCGGCCTCGCGCCGTCAATCCCAAGCGCGAGCGTCCGCTCGGCCGGGGTGTCCCACGGCACGACGACCGTCTCGCAGCCCACGGAGGCGAGGCCGTCCGCTATGCCGCGCTTCTCGCCGCAGTCGTACGCGACCACGCGGAAGCGGCGCTCGCCCTTGGCGGGCACCACGTGCTCCTGCCTGGGCGAGACGTCCGCCACGAGGTTCCGGCTCGATATCCCGGGCGCCTGGCACACGCGCGCCACCAGGCTCTGCGGGTCCAGGTCCTCCGTCGAAATCGCGGCGCGCATGGCCCCCGCGGAGCGTATCCGCAGCGTGAGGGCACGCGTGTCCACGCCCTCGATCGCGACGACGCCCTCGCGCTCGAGCAGCTCGGGGAGGCTCCCCTCGCTCTGCCAGTTGCTGGGCTCGTAGCACATGTCGCGCACGACGAGGCCCGCCAGCGCGGGCGCGCCCGACTGCATCGCGGCCGCGCTCACGCCGTAGTTTCCCACCTGCGGGTACGTGAGCGTCACGATCTGCCCCGCGTAGCTGGGGTCCGTCACGATCTCCTGGTAGCCCACCATGGAGGTGTTGAACACGATCTCGCCAAAGGCCTCGCCCGTCGCACCGGCGCATCGGCCGCGGAGCACCGTTCCGTCCTCAAGGGCGAGAAGAGCCTCGCGTGGTGGCCGCATGCAAACAAGTGGATTCATGCCCATACCTCCTTCGTGCGCGTGCAAAAAACGGAACCCCACCTGCGGCGGAGCTCCGGCACATACGTAACGTCACGCGCTTTGTCTGCCTTGACGGTATCTCCGTACCATCCTTAAAGGTTGTTTTGCATTCTAGATTTTTACTTATGCGGTTATGCGCAATACTGCATTCTGTTACCACGCAGAAACAAAGGGCAGGACCAGGTCTCCCCGGTCCCGCCCCAAGCGTGACTCTATTCCAGGCACCTGCCTGGAACTATGCGAAAGCGTGCACTACACGATGCCCTGGGCCATCATGGCGTCGGCAACCTTCAGGAAGCCGGCGATGTTGGCGCCAAACACCAGGTCGCCCTCGTGGCCGTACTCCTTGGCCGCGCTCGAGGCCGCAGCGTAGATGGAATCCATGATGGAGTGGAGCTTCTCGTCCACCTCGTCAAACGTCCAGGAGAGGTGCTCGTGGTTCTGGCTCATCTCGAGGCCGGAGGTCGCGACGCCACCGGCGTTGGCAGCCTTGCCGGGCGCGAAGAACACGCCGTTGGCCATCACGTACTCGGTCGCCTCGGTCGTGGTCGGCATGTTGGCGCCCTCGACCACGTACTTGCAGCCGTTGGCGACGAGCTTCTTCGCATCCTCGAGGTCGAGCTCGTTCTGCGTGGCGCACGGCATGGCGATGTCGCACTTCTCGCCCCACGGACGCTCGCCCTCGTGGTAGACGGCGCCGTCCCTGCGCTCCGCGTACTTCTTGACGCGGCCGCGCTCGACCTGCTTGATCTGCACCAGGAGGTCAAAGTCGATGCCGGCGGGATCGTACACGTAGCCGTTGGAGTCGGAGCAGGTCACGACCTTGCCGCCAAGCTGCTCGGCCTTCTGGATTGCGTACTGGGCAACGTTGCCGGAGCCGGAGACCAGGATCGTCTTGCCCTCGATGGAGTCGCCCTTGTCGCGCAGCATGTTGAGCAGGAAGTACACGGCGCCGTAGCCCGTGGCCTCGGGGCGCGCGAGCGAGCCGCCGTAGGAGAGGCCCTTGCCCGTGAGGACGGACTGCCAGGAGTTGGTCAGGCGCTTGTACTGGCCAAACATGTAGCCGATCTCGCGGCCGCCGGTGCCGATGTCACCCGCGGGGACGTCCGTGTCGGGACCGATGTGCTTGACAAGCTCGGTCATGAACGACTGGCAGAAGCGCATGACCTCGGCGTCGGACTTGCCCTTGGGGTCAAAGTCGGAGCCGCCCTTGGCGCCGCCCATCGGCAGCGTGGTGAGGGAGTTCTTGAAGACCTGCTCGAAGCCCAGGAACTTGAGGATCGAGAGGTTCACGCTCGGGTGCAGGCGGATGCCGCCCTTGTAGGGCCCGATCGCGGAGTTGAACTGGATGCGGTAGCCGCGGTTGACCCGGACCTTGCCCTCGTCGTCAACCCAGGGCACGCGGAAGATCACGATGCGCTCGGGCTCGACCAGGCGCTCGAGCAGGCCGGCCTTCTCGAACTCGGGATGCCTGTCGAGCGCCGGCTGAAGCGTCGTCAGGACCTCCCTTGCCGCCTGGATAAACTCGGGCTGGTCGGAGTAGCGCTCCTCCAGCTCCGCGATGACGCGCTCGGAATAGTTCATGTAAGCTCCTCTCACACAAAACACACGCCAACAATCCACACACAAAACAATTTTAAATAATATGTTCGCTACGGGCGAGAAACACAAATGCGAAAGTTCCTGTAACAAACTTTAAACGGCGGCCCCAGACGCGGGCCCGCTTCGTGCGATTGCAGATAACCCCTTGCCCAAAGCCGCCCGCTCCCCTATACTTTCAACGCGGCTCCGGGGTGTGGCGCAGCTTGGTAGCGCATCTGCTTTGGGAGCAGAGGGTCGCTGGTTCGAATCCAGTCACCCCGACCACGTGCGGCGGTAGTTCAATTGGTAGAGCAGTAGCCTTCCAAGCTACCTGTTGCGGGTTCGAGTCCCGTCCGCCGCTCCATTCGCGCTCAAGAGGCTAATCGGCATGTCCGGTTGGCCTCTCTTTGTGTAGATTGGTCACATGGCCATCTAGAGGGAGTGACGCAATGCCCATACGCAACCTCGGCAGGATGCTTCTGATCGCCAACCCAACGGCCCACAGCGGCAGAGGTGCCGAAGCCGCAGCATACGTGACGCGGCTTCTCTCTAACTTCCCCGCCGCAACAACGTCCTTCTCGTCCCGCCTCACGACGGCTCCCGGCGACGGCACGCGGCTCGCCTCCCAGTCTGCGGGATTCGACACCGTCATCGCGCTTGGCGGGGACGGCATCATCCACGAGGTCGCAAACGGCCTCATGTCAGTCGAGAAGGACGCGCGTCCCACGCTCGCGGTCGTGCCCGTGGGCTCCGGCAACGACTTTGCCCGGACGCTCGGCATGGCCATGAACGACCCGGCGCGCGCCATGGCGCAGCTGCTTGCCGGCAACCCTCGATCGCTCGACCTCGGTCACGTGTCGAGCGACTCCGGCGCCTCCTGCCACTACGTGCAGACGCTATCCTTTGGCCTGGACGCCGCCATCGCGCTTGACACGACCGACCGCCGCGCGGACGGCACGCGCCAGAGCGGGGCCGGGCTCTTTGCGACCTCGGGCGTCAAGCTCTTCTCCAAGGTGCGGGGAGAGTCGTCGGGCTGGCCGTCCACCGTCTCCATCGACGGAGGCGAGCCGTTCCGGCTCAACACGATCATCTTCGCGGTGCAGAACGGCCCCACGTACGGCGGCGGCTTTCGCATCTGCCCCGACGCGAGCCCGTTCGACGGCCGCCTCGACGTCTGCTACAACGTGGGCGTCCCCGCGCTCCCCCGCCTGCTTGCGCTTTTCGCGCTCGCACGCACGGGAAGGCACGTCCGCTCAAGCGTCGTGCGCGTCTCCACGCTCGAGCGCCTCACGGTCGACTTCGGCACGGCGACGCCTCCCTGCCAGGTGGATGGCGAGCGGCTCGTCGGCAGCAGGTTCGAGGTGAGCGTCGTGCCAGAGGCACTCACCGTCATCGTTCCGGGCAAGAGCCACTAGCCACCCGCGACCTCCTTCTGGCACCTCGCGTCTACAGAGGAGGCGCGTTCTTCTCCCCCAGCTCATACATGAAAGGGGACGCCCATTCTGAACTGCCTCCCATTTCCTGGACACGGGAAATGGGAGGCATATTCATGCGTACCGATCTGAGGGTAAAGCACGACGTCGGGACCAGGATGAAGGCGGCAGGGCTCTTCGCCGCGGGTCATGGCTACAAGGGCGTGGCGAAGGAGCTCCGCTTCCCCCGAAACACCGTGAGAAAATGGTGGCAGATATGGAGGGCGTTCGGAAGCGAGGCGCTGCTGTCGATGGGCGGGAAGCAGGCAAGGTACACATACGGCCAGAAGGTCGCGTCCGCGAGGGCCGTCGTGGAGGGCGGCATGTCGAAGGCCGACGCGATGGCAGAGTACGGCATCATGTCCGAGTCCCCGCTCGAGAGATGGTGCAGGGCATACCGCGAGGGCGGCGCAGAGGCGCTGAGGCCGAGGCCCAAGGGGCGCCCGAGGGGATCCGGCGCCGCCGCGAGGCCGCTCGCGCGCGAGCAGCAGCTCGAGCGCAGGGTGCAGCAGCTCGAGGCCGAGGTGGCGTACCTAAAAAACTGCGGTCCCTGGCCAGGAGGGAAGGGCGCTGACCAGGGCCAAGGCGGAGGCGGTGCGCGACCTAGCGCGGGAGGGGCACAGGCTCGACGACCTCCTCGCGTGCTCGGGGCTCCCGAGGTCGACCTACTACTACGCGCTCTCGCACCCCAGGCGGCCCACCAGGCCCGAGCTCTGGGGGCGCGTGGCGGAGGTGTTCTCGCGCTGCCCCAACGGGTGCGGCCACAGGGAGATAGCCATGTGCCTGCGCAACGAGGGCGGCGTGCGCATAGCCGACAAGACCGCGCTCAAGATCATGCACGAGATGGGGATATCCTGCGGCATCAGGCGCGAGCGCGACTACCACAGGTACAACTCCTACAGGGGCGTGGTGGGCAGCACCTTCGAGAACATGCTGGGACGGGACTTCGCGGCGGACGGGCCGTGGGAGAAGCTGGGGACGGACGTGACGGAGTTCAGGTGCTCGTTCGGCAAGGCGTACCTCGCGCCGGTCTACGACTTCTCGAGCAGGGAGATCGTCGCATGGTCCATCTCGGAGCATCCCGACATGGCGCAGCAGATGGAGATGCTCCGCATGCTCATAGGGAAGCTCCCCGCATGGAAGCACCCGCTGCTCCACAGCGACATGGGATGGCAGTACCAGCACGCGGCATACTGCGAGAAGCCCGGGGAGGCGGGGATCGTGCAGAGCATGTCCAGGAAGGGCAACTGCCTCGACAACGCCTGCGCCGAGGGGCTCTTCGGCCATATGAAGGACGAGTTCTTCCGCGGCCGCGACTGGGACACGTTCGAGGCGTTCGGGGCAGACCTCGAGGCATATATAATCTTCTGGAACACCCGCAGGCGCCAGAAGGCGCTAGGCGGCCTGACCCCGGAGGAGTTCCGGAACCAGGCCGCCTAGGCTCAGTCTCTATTAGGGCGTCCAGGATTTGGGGCGCAGTTCATTCGGACGTCCCCCTCACAGTCAGCGTTGTGACCGGACTTACTTCTGGGCGGCCTGCAGCATGACCTTGACCTCGGTGGCGGTCTTGCACTTCATGACCTTCTCGGTCAGGGCGTCCGCCTCCTCCTTGGTCCACTCGGAGATGATCTTGCGGGTGCGCAGGATCGACGGAGCGGAGACGGAGAACTCGTTCAGGCCGAAGGAGAGCAGCACGGGGATGAGCAGCGGGTCGGCTGCGGCCTCGCCGCACATGCCGACCATGATGCCCTTGGAGCGGCCGGTCTCGATGATGTTCTTGAGCGAGCGCAGCACTGCCGGCTGATAGACGGAGTACAGGTAGGCGACGCGGTCGTTGCCGCGGTCGGCGCACATCGTGTAGCCGATGAGGTCGTTGGTGCCGATGGAGAAGAAGTCACACTCCTCGGCGAGGTTGTCGGCGATGAGGGAGGCGGCAGGGGTCTCGACCATGGTACCGACCTCGATGTCCTTGTTGTACGCGACGCCGCGCTCGTCAAGCTCCTTCATGCACTCCTTGACGAGCTCCTTGGCCTGGCGCACCTCGTCGATGGTCGTCACGAGCGGCAGCATGATCTTCACGTCGCCAAACGCGGACGCGCGCAGGAGCGCGGTCAGCTGGACCTTGTACTGCTCGGGGTTGTTCAGGCAGTAGCGGACGGCACGGAAGCCCATGAACGGGTTGTCTTCCTTCTGGAGGTTCAGGTACGGGATCTCCTTGTCGCCGCCCACGTCGAGCGTGCGGATGATGACCGGCTGGTCCTTCATGCGCAGGGCGACCTTCTGGTACGCCGCGAACTGCTCGTCCTCGATCGGGAGCTCCTTGGCGTCCATGAACAGGAACTCGGAGCGGAAGAGGCCGACGCCCTCGGCGTCATGCTCTGCCGCGACGTTGGCGTCGTCGGGGTTGCCGATGTTCGCGACGAGAAGGACCTTCTCGCCGTCGCCGGTCACGGTCTCCTTGCCGCGGTAGGCCTCGAGCGCGGCCTTCTCCTCGGCATAGCTCTTCGCCTTGGCGCGGTAGTTCTCGAGTACGACGTCGTCCGGGTTGTTGATGACCTTGCCGAGCGTGCCGTCGACGATGACCATCTCGCCGGACTTGATGTTCTTCGTCGCGTCGGCAACGGAGAGGACCGCGGGAATCTCAAGGGCGCGCGCGATGATGGCGGAGTGCGAGGTGCGGCCACCGGTCTCGGTAACGATGCCGGCGACGTTCTCCTTGTCAATGTCGGCCGTCATGGAGGGCGTGAGCTCCTCGACGACGATCACGGAGTTCTCGGGGAGCGAGGAGAGGTCGACGACCTGCTTGCCCAGCAGGTCTGCGAGCAGGCCGGTCTTGACGTCGGCGACGTCGGCGGCGCGCTCGCGGAAGAGCTCGTCCTCCATGTTGGAGAACATGTTGTAGTACGTGTCGTAGGCCTCGCTCACGGCCTGCTCAGCGCACATGCCGGAGTCGATGGAGCCGTTGACCATGTCCTTAATGCCTTCGTCCTCCGCGAACTCGATGTGGGCGCCCATGATGGCCGCCGCCTCCTCGCCAACGGACTGCTTCATGCGCTCGATCTGAGCGTTGGTCTGGGCCACGAACTTCTCGAGCGCGGCGGCGTAGCGCGCCTTCTCCGCCTCGGGATCCTCGGGCTTCGTCGGGGTAAAGGACAGGTCGGGCGCTACGGCAACCTGCGCCACACCGATGCCGTACCCGTCAGAAGCGTTAACGCCTTCGTACATGTAGACCTCCCATAGTAGAAAACACCCACACTTGCCCATGGCGCTATCACAAATCGGGGATTCCCCCCTTGAAATCCCCGACCTATTCCATGGCGAGAATCACGGCAGCTACTTGCCCTGCTCCTCGATGATCTTGATGAGGTTCGCGTACACGCGGTCGATGGTCGCACGCTTGGCGATGCCCTTGCTCGCGGCCGTCGCGGTGCCGCAGGCGGAGGCGAAGCGCAGCGCCGTCTCGTAGTCGGCACCCTCCTGCACCTTCGCGACGAAGCCCGCGACCATGGAGTCGCCGGCGCCCGTCGCGTTCACGAGCTTGATCTTCGCGGTCGGGACCGTGTGGATCTCGCCCTTCTCGTCGTACAGGAGCGAGCCATGCCCGCCGCAGGAGACGATGACGTTCTGCGCGCCCTTCTCGTGTAGCTCCTTGGCATAGGGGATGCACTCCTCGGGCGTCTCGGGGCGGGCGTTGAAGATGCGGCCGACCTCGTGGTTGTTGGGCTTGATGAGGAAGGGCTTGGACTCAAGCGACTCGAGCAGGAGCTTGCCCGGCGCGTCGACCACGAAGCGGATGCCGCGGCCCTCGAGCCTCTTCATGATGATGTTGTACATGTCCTCGGGCAGCGACTTGGGGATGGAGCCCGTGAGCACGAGCGTGTCGCCCTCGCCGATGTAGTCGATGCGCTCGAGGAGCTCGTCGACCTTCTTCTCGCTAATCTTGGGGCCCATGCCGTTGACCATCGTCATGACGATGCCGTTGAGCTTCACGTTGATGCGCGTGAAGCCCTTGTCCAGGCGGACGAAGTTGCAAGAGATCCCGTTCTTCTGGAGCGTCTCGATCAGGTAGTCACCCGTAAAGCCGGCGGCGATGCCGAAGGCCACGTTGATCACCTTGAGCTCGTTCAGAAGAGTAGAGACGTTGATGCCATTGCCGCCACAGTAGATCTCCTCGCTCGAAGACCTGTTGGTGAAGCCCATGTCAAGCGTCAGGGGATGCATGACATAGTCAATAGCCGGGTTCAAAGTTACGGTGTAAATCAACGTAGGCTCCTTCCAGCACACAATTTGACTACATTATGACTCAAACAAACTTCGGTATACGCGTGAAAAGAACAAACCTTTGGCGCAATCCAAGAATACGTCTGTTACGTCGGCATTTCCCAGGATTCCCGTAAGCAGTCGACAAATTCGGGAAGGGGTATGACCACGTTTTGGTAGACAAGTCAAGACGCAACTGGCAGGCGGCGCTTCTCTACCATCTGCCACCCAGCACTTGACATTATCGAATGACGGCCCTTCAGCACCCTCCCCACGTCGACACGGGCCAGATTGAGCGAGAAGGGCGCGCCCACTTCGTGGTAACATCTTGCACGCACGCTCCCTTAGCTCAGCTGGATAGAGCATCGGTCTTCTAAACCGCAGGTCAGGCGTTCGAATCGCCTAGGGAGCACCAGACTTGCCGCGGCCCGGGGACATTGCGTCCTCGGGCCGCTCTTCGTAACAAGCCCAAGCCGGCTACGCGAGCCCCCGCTCGACGGCCGCGAGCGCGCCGATGATGGTCTTGCCGTCCTGGATGAGCCCCGCGCGCACCGCCTCGAGCACGTCGCGCACCGGTAGCCAGACCACGTCCACGAACTCGTCCTCGTCGGGACTGGCCTCCCCCTGCCGCAGGCAGTGCGCCAGGTAGATGCTCGTGGTCTCGTTGGTGAAGCCGATGGATCCGGCCGCGCGGCCAACGAACTCGAGCCGCCCCGCCACGAGGCCCGTCTCCTCCCGCAGCTCGCGCGCGGCGCAGCGCTCTGGGTCCTCGCCCACCTCCAGCTTGCCGGCGGGAATCTCCAGGCTCATGCGGCCCATGGCAACGCGGTACTGCCTCACCAGGCAGATGCGCCCGTCGCGCACGGCCGCGACGCCGGCCCCGCCGTGGTGCAGCACGAGCTCGCGGACGCCATGGCTGCCGTCGGGCAGCTCCACCTCGAGCTTCCGCACGCCAAAGATGCGGCCGTCCCACACCTTGGTCTCGCTGACGACGTGCTCGACCAGCCGCGGGTCGTCCTCGAGGAGCGCCCGGATGCGGCCGAGGCCGCCCTCCTGCCAAACGCCCGTGTCCTTCTCGCCCACCTTGCGCACTCCCTCCGTTTGAGGCGCCTGCCCGGCGCCGCCCGTCATGCATACACGGCCCATGGTAGCGCCAGAGCGACGGTGCGGGCATCGGCGCACGTGAGTGGGTTTATTTGGTAGATGGGTCGCGCGGCGCGCGGGCGGCTGATTTTTGGATACGATTCCCTAGCACCGTAAGCGACATGATTGGAAGTGCATATTGGCTGACCGCCAACACAATAAGAAACGCAACAAGGGCGACGCGGGCGAGAAGGTCGTGTCCTTTGGGCAGCTGGGGCTCTCCCCCGCCGTGATAGACGCCCTCGCCCAGATGGGGCACACGACGCCGACGCCCGTGCAGGCACAGGCCATCCCGCCCGTGCTCGCGGGCAGGGACGTGCTCGCCGCGGCCCAGACGGGCACCGGCAAGACGGAGGCGTTCCTGCTCCCCACGCTCAGTAACCTGGGGCACGCCGCGGCCGGCGAGGGACCGCTCATGCTGGTCATCACGCCCACGCGCGAGCTCGCGCAGCAGATCGACGACGTGGCGAGTACCATCTGCTCCCACACCGGCCACCGCACGGTGACGCTGGTTGGCGGCGTCGCGTACGAGCCGCAGTACCAGGCGCTCGAGCGCGGCTGCGACGTGCTCGTGGCGACCCCAGGCCGTCTGCAGGACCTGATCGACTCCGGCCACGCGAGCCTCTCGCAGGTCGAGGTGCTGGTGCTGGACGAGGCCGACCGCATGCTCGACATGGGCTTTTTGCCGGCCGTGCGCAAGATCGTGGCCAAGACGCCCGCCTCGCGCCAGACGCTGCTCTTCTCGGCCACGCTGGACGACGACGCCCTGGCGAGCACGCGCTCGCTGGTGAGGGACCCCGTCCGCATCGAGATCGCCCGCAAGGGGACGCCCGCGGAGACCGTGGACCAGTACGTGCTGGCAGTCTCCCCCGAGGCGAAGAACGCCGTGCTCGCGGAGGTGCTGCGCCGTGAGGGGCCGCGCCACGTGATCGTGTTCACGCGCGGCAAGCACCGCGCCGACGCCATCTGCCGCAAGCTCCGCAAGGCGGGCATCGCGTGCGCGCCCATCCACGGCAACCGCTCGCAGCGTCAGCGCGAGAACGCCCTGCGCAACTTCCGCGAGGGCGAGGTCGACGTGCTCGTGGCGACGGACGTGCTCGCGCGCGGCATCGACATCCCGGACGTGCGCTACGTGATCAACTTTGACGTGCCGGGCGACGCCGAGGACTACATCCACCGCATCGGCCGCACGGGCCGCGCCGGCGAGACTGGCTGGGCCCTGACCTTTGTGACCGAGGACGACTACCTGGAGCTTCGCGACGCCGAGGCGCTCATGGGCAAGGTCGTGCCGGCCTACCCGCGCGCCGAGGGCCTCGACCTGGGCGAGAAGCCCGTCCGCCTTGACCCTGACCGCGACCCGCACGAGAAGCTTCCGGGCAAGAAGGCCCGCAAGAAGATGGCCGACGAGCGCAAGGCCCGCCGCGAGCGCGAGCGAGCCGAGCGCGAGGACGAGCAGACCGGGAGTGGGGCGCGTCCCAAGGCCAAGGCGCCTGCCAGGCGCAAGGCGAAGGCTCGCCGCGAGGACGACCCCAGCCGCAAGGCAAAGCGTCCCGCCAGGAAGCGCGCCCATGGCGAGGGCAAGCCAAAGGCCGCCGAGAAGGCCTCGGGCCACTCGACCGCCGGCAAGGCGGCATCCCGCAGGCGCAGCAAGGCCATGCCGTACGGTCCGGCGGGCAAGCCCAAGCGCGAGACCGCCAAGAGGCTGAGCCGCCACCCGGGAGACCGCGGCGGCAGGCGCTAGGCTGGGCCGCAGACAGCCCGCAAAAGCACTGCTTGCAAAACAAGCACGCTGGCTGCCACGGTTACGCCCACTATTGTGGGTCCAACCATGGCGACCAGCGTGCTTTTTGCGTGCCGCTACCTGCCCAGGAGGCGCAGCGCCTCTTCGCGCGTGCGGCTGTCGCTCTTGAAGACGCCGCGCACGGCGCTCGTGACGGTGGAGGACCCGGCGGCGCGCGCCCCGCGCATGGTCATGCACGTGTGCTCAGCCTCCATCACCACCATGACGCCAAGCGGGTCGAGCTCGCGCATGAGGGCGTCCGCCACCTGCGAGGTCAGGCGCTCCTGCACCTGCAGCCGGTGCGCGTAGCCCGTGACGCAGCGAGCGATCTTGGAGAGCCCCGTGATGCGTCCCTTGCGTGGTATGTAGCAGACGCTCGCCCTGCCCTCGAACGGCAGGATGTGATGCTCGCACATGGAGGAGAACGGGATGTCGCGCACGACGACCATCTCCTGGTTCTGGTCCTCCTGGAACTGCCTGCGCAGGTGCGCGTCCGGGTCCTCCTGCATGCCGCCAAAGAGCTCCTGCGCGGCGCGCGCCACGCGCTCCGGCGTGCCGCGCAGCCCCTCGCGGTCCGGGTCCTCGCCTATGGCGAGCAGGAACTCGCGTACCGCGGCCTCGGCCCGCGGCTTGTCCATCATGGCGAAGCCCTGGTCGTTCAGCGGGCGGCCAAAGTGGTCCTTCTCGCCCGTGGGCTGTGCCGCACGGTACGAGCTCGTCTCCGGAATCATCAGTCAAGCGTCCTTTCCGCGGCCTCGATCACGTGCTTGGCGAGGCAGGCCGTCGTGACGGAGCCCACGCCGCCGGGCACGGGCGTCACGGCGCGCACGATGGGCTCGACCGCGTCGAAGTCCACGTCGCCCACGAGCCTTCCCGCGGCCTCGTCCCAGTTGATGCCCACGTCCACCACGACCTGGCCGGCAGCGGCGCAGTCCGCCCCAAACGTGCCAGGGTGACCCGCCGCCACGACCACCACGTCGGCCGCGCGGCACTTGGCCGCAAGGTCGCGGGTCCTCGTGTGGCACATCGTGACGGTGGCGTTGGCCGCCTGCAGCATGAGGGAGACCGGCCTGCCGATCACGAGCGAGCGGCCGATCACGACTACGTCCGCGCCCTCGAGCGCGACGCCGTAGTGACGCAGCAGCTCGAGCACCGCCTCGGCCGTGCAGGGCGGAAAGCCGCGGCGCTCGTTGCAGAAGACGCCCGCGAGCGAGCCCTCCGTCACGCCATCCATGTCCTTTGCGGGGTCGAGCCTGGCGCAGGCGGCGCGCTCGTCCAGCTGCCTCGGCAGCGGGCGGAACATGAGGCAGCCGTGGACGGACGCGTCCGCGTTCACGCGGTCAATCGCGGCCTCGAGCTCCGCCTGGCCGCAGTCGGCCGGCAGCGCGATCCTCTGCACCGCGATGCCCACCTTGTCGCAGCGCTTGACGGCCGCGCGCTCGTACGCGAGGTCGTCCGCGCGCTCGCCCACGCGCAGCAGCGCAAGTTTGGGCGTGACGCCGCGGGCCGTCAGCTCGGCCGCGCGCGCGGCGAGCCTCTCCGTGAGCGCCTTTGCGACCGGCGCGCCCTTAAGAACCTCAGCCAATCTGGTCCCTCCCCCTCACGCGTGCCATCACGCGCCTCGAAACTTCCCTCGCCTTGGGCGAGAAGGTCTGGAGCATCCGCTCGCTGCGCCCCTCGGCATCGTCCGCGAACTCGCGGTCGCGCAGGTTGTGCGTGTTGACGTACACGCTGATGCCCGCACCCTCGAGGGCGGCCTCGGCAAGGGCCGCGCCGCATCCCACGTCCGCGACGAGCATGGCGGAGCACTTCTCCTCCATCTCCTCAAGGAGGTCGATGGCGCGGCAGGTCTCCTCCATCACCTGAAGGGGCACCTTCGTGGCGCCCTTGGTAGCGAGCTCGATCGCGTCCGCGCGCGTGGGGTCGTCCTTGGGCAGCGCGTAGGCCGCAGCAAGCGGGGCAAAGGCCCGCGCGTCGCCGTCCACCAGGCCAAGCAGACGCTCGCGCACGTCCGCAAGCTCCCCGAGCATGCGCTCGAGGTCGTCCTGGTACCGCGCGTAGCGGGCCTTTCCAATGGTGAACTCGCCCGCCATCGAGCCCAGCGCGGCTGCGAGCGCGCCCGCGTAGGCTATCGCCCCGCCCCCGCCGGGCACGGACGTGCGAGCGGCGAGCCGCCCCGCGAACGCGGCGCAGCTGCCGTCAACCAGAGTATCCGACATGTGTTCGAGCCTTTCCAGGGGCGCCCCACAGGGGACGCCCCGCATAACCATGATCTGAGTTCGGCGTTGCGGGCGGTATTAGAACAGGCCCACGATCTTGCCGTCGGGCGTGACGTCGATCTTCTCCGCCGCGGGAACCTTGGGCAGGCCCGGCATGGTCATGATGTCGCCCGTGAGCGCCACCACAAAGCCCGCGCCCGCGGAGACGCGCAGGTTGCGCACCGTGATCCTGAAGCCCTCGGGCGCACCCAGCTTGTGCTGGTCGTCCGTAAAGCTGTACTGGGTCTTGGCGACGCAGATCGGGAGCTTGCCAAAGCCCTGCTCCTCGAGCTGCCTCATCTGCTTGGCGGCCTTCGTCGTGAAGTCCACGCCGTCCGCGTGGTAGATGCGCTTGGCGATCGCGTTGATCTTGTTCTCGATCGTGTCGTCCGCGTCGTAGGCAAAGCGGAAGTCGCTGGGCTCGTCGCACAGGCGGATGACCTCCTCGGCCAGCGCGCGGCCGCCCTCGCCGCCCTTTGCCCAGACCTCGGACAGCGCCACGTTCACGCCGATCTTGTTGCACTCCTCCTCGACGAGCCTGAGCTCGGCCTCGGTGTCCGTGGGGAACGCGTTAATCGCGACGACAACGGGAAGCCCGAAGACGTCCTTGATGTTTGAGACGTGGCGCAGCAGGTTGGGCATGCCGGCCTTGAGCGCGTCGAGGTTCTCGGTCGTGAGCTCCGCCTTGGGCACGCCGCCGTTGTACTTGAGCGCGCGCACCGTCGCCACGAGCACGACGGCCGATGGCTTGAGGCCCGTCGCGCGGCACTTGATGTCCAGGAACTTCTCCGCGCCAAGGTCCGCGCCGAAGCCGGCCTCGGTCACGACGTAGTCCGCGAGCCTCATGGCGGTCATGGTTGCCTCGACGGAGTTGCAGCCGTGCGCGATGTTCGCGAACGGGCCGCCGTGCACGAAGGCGGGGTTGCCCTCGAGCGTCTGGACCAGGTTGGGTTTGATCGCGTCCTTGAGGAGCGCGGTCATGGCGCCCTCGGCGTGGATGTCGTGCACGGTCACGGGCTTGCGGTCGTAGGTGTACGCCACGACCATGCGGCCCAGGCGTGCCTTGAGGTCCATCAGGTCCGTGGCCAGGCAGAAGCAGGCCATGACCTCGGAGGCCACGGTGATGTCGAAGCCGTCCTCGCGCGGCATGCCGTTGGCGACGCCGCCCAGGCCGTCCACGATGCTGCGCAGCTGGCGGTCGTTCATGTCCACGCAGCGCTTCCACACGATGCGGCGCGGGTCGATGCCCAGGGCGTTGCCCTGCTTGATGTGGTTGTCGAGCATGGCGGCGCACAGGTTGTTGGCCGCCCCGATGGCATGGAAGTCGCCCGTGAAGTGCAGGTTGATGTCCTCCATGGGGACCACCTGCGCGTAGCCGCCGCCGGCTGCGCCGCCCTTGATGCCAAACACGGGGCCCAGGGAGGGCTCGCGCAGACAGAGCATCGAGTTCTTGCCCAAGGCGCGCAGGGCGTCCTGCAGGCCCACGGAGGTCGTGGTCTTGCCCTCGCCCGCGGGCGTGGGGTTGATGGCGGTCACGAGCACGAGCTTGCCCTTGACGGGCGTGTCCTTGAGGGAGTGGATGTCCACCTTGGCCTTGTAGTTGCCATAGAGCTCGAGCTGTTCGGGCTTAAGGCCGGCCCTCTTGGCCACCTCGGTGATGGGAAGCATCTTCGCTTCCTGAGCGATCTCGATGTCTGACTTCGCCATTTGCAGGTTCCTTTCGCTTCTCGGAGCGGTCGAGCTCCAACGGTTACCGAGTCACACGGGACGAACTGACCGTGAGCCCATTATGTACCCCCGCTGCCACGGGCGCGCGCTCTTCTCGCCCAATCGGCGAGCTTCGCGCAAGCTCCATGCGTAGCGGCGTCCGTGGAGGGCGAGAAGAACTTGGGCCGCGGCCGCGCGAACCTGTCATCATGGGGGCGAACCATCGATTGGACCAGGAGGCCGGCATGGCGACGGCAACGCTCGTGATCATGCGCCACGGCGAGAGCGCATGGACTGACAAGAGGGTCAACAAGTTCGCGGGGTGGGTGGACGTGCCGCTCACGGACCGCGGGCGCGCCCAGGCGGCGGAGGCCGGCAGGCTCATGCGCGAGGCGCACATCCTGCCCGACGCCGTGTTCACGTCGCTTCTGGGGCGCTCCATCGTGAGCGCGGACATCGCCCTGGGCGAGGTGGGCCGCCTCTGGGTCCCCGTGATCCGCAGCTGGCGCCTCAACGAGCGCCACTACGGCGCGTTCCAGGGCCAGACGCGCCCCGCCATGCGCGAGCGCTACGGCGACGAGCTCTTCAACACGTACCGCCGCAGCTTTGGCGTGCGCCCGCCCGCGATCGCGCTCGACTCCCCCTACTTCCAGGGGGACGACCCGCGCTACGGCACGCCCTCGCAGGACGGGCTCGACGGGACCGACCCACGCGCCATCCGCTCCGAGTGCCTTAGAGACGTCATCGCGCGCCTGGAGCCGTTCTGGGGCGCCTACGTCACGCCGCCGCTCCTGCTTGGCCAGACGGTGCTCGTGGTCACGCACGGCTCCGTGGTGCGCTCGCTCATGAAGGTGATCGAGGGGCTGACGGCAGACCAGATCCGCAACGTCAACGTTCCCACCGGCCAGCCGCGCGTGTACGAGTTCGAGGCGGGCGGCCTGGGCGGGCTCAGCCTCAAGGCGCCGGGTAGGTGGCTCGACCCGGACGCAGCGAGCCGCGGCGCGCGGGAGACGCTCGCACTGGGCGAAAGCAACCCCGCGTAGCGACGTGGCGCGGGCGGGGCGGCTCAACGGGAGCGTCGCCCCACCCGCCTGGCTCCATCCCGCCTCAGCAACATCTACGCTATAGCAAAAAGCCTGCCACCAGGTGCCAGGCTTCGCTTTAAATGGTGGGTCGTGAGGGGGTCGAACCCTCGACCTTGGGATTAAGAGTCCCCTGCTCTACCAACTGAGCTAACGACCCATATGTAGTGGCGCGTGGGCGCTGGAGGAATCAATGGTGGGTCGTGAGGGGGTCGAACCCTCGACCTTGGGATTAAGAGTCCCCTGCTCTACCAACTGAGCTAACGACCCATTGATGCCTGCAATGCGGTTGGAATGGGGTGGGTAGAGGGGCTCGAACCCTCGACCTACGGAGCCACGGTCCGTCGCTCTGCCAACTGAGCTACACCCACCATTTGGTTCCGCTCGCATCGCGGTATGTAATAATGCCCGAACCCGGCCCGCTTGGCAAGGGTAAATTTGAAAAAACTTTTCCCGATGCAAATCTCCGCCACAAGGCCCCGTCCTTCTCCCCCGCCAGACCCTGCCCAACGCAGCGCCTACGTCGCCGTTTGCAGCACACGGGCGAGAAGCCCGCGCCGCCTTGGCCGCGGCCCCGCCATGAAACACACTCTTAACTGCAAGCAGCTTGAAGGCCCCCGCGCCGTGCCCTATGCTTACTCCAGCGCGCTAAAGTGCCCACGGGCCAGGCGCACACGGCAAGCAAGCAACTCCAGGGGGTATCACCATGGATCGTCGTCAGTTCCTCAAGCTGTCCGCCGCGGCCCTCGCCGCGCCCGTCATGCTCGACCTCGCCGCCTGCGGCAGCGGCAGCGCCAGCTCCGGCTCCACCAAGAAGATGCAGTTCATCGTCGGCTTCGACCAGGAGTTCCCTCCCTACGGCTATGTGGGCAAGGACGGCAAGTACACCGGCTTCGACCTCGACCTCGCCAAGGCCGTCTGCAAGATGGAGGGCTGGACGTACAAGCCCAAGCCCATCAGCTGGGACGCCAAGGACAGCCTGCTCAACAGCGGCCAGATCACCTGCATCTGGAACGGCTTCACCATCGAGGGCCGCGAGAAGGACTACGCCTTCACCAAGCCCTACATGGAGAACCGCCAGGTCATCGTCGTCCCCAAGAGCTCGAGCATCACGAGCCTCGCGGACCTCGCGGGCAAGAACGTCATCACGCAGACGGACTCCGCGGCCCTGAGCCTGCTCTCCACCGGCGGCTCGCAGGAGAAGCTCGGCAAGACGTTCAAGAAGCTCCAGACGATCGACAACTACAACACGGCCTTCATGATGCTGCAGAACGGCACGGTCGACGCCATCGCCATCGACTACCCCGTCGCCGTGTACAACATCGGCAAGGACACGGACAAGTACACGATTCTGAGTGAGGCGCTCAACTCCGAGCACTTCGGCGTCGGCTTCGCCAAGACCACGGAGGGCAAGAAGCTCGCCGAGACCGTCCAGGCGGACCTCAAGAAGCTCGACAAGAAGGGCACCGTAAAGAAGCTGTGCGAGAAGTACGCAGACCAGGGAGTCTCGTACGACCTCTGGGTGCTGTAGGCTAGCCTAGTCACTGCACCCCACAGTTCCAAGCGCCTTTGGTCTGGCGGCCACCCCGGCCGCCATTCCGCTTTTCTGGCGCCATCCATTCAAGACGAACGACTAAGGCGGTAATCACTTGGATATCTCCACGATGACGGGCATGCTGCTCAACGGGTACGTGGTGTCCCTCCAGATATTCGCCCTCACGCTCATCGGGGCCATCCCCCTCGGGGTCCTCGTCGCGCTCGGCAGGCTCTCCAGGTTCAAGCCCCTCTCCTGGCTCGTGGGCCTCTACATCTCGCTCATGCGCGGCACGCCGCTCATGCTGCAGATGTTCGCGGTCTTCTTCATCCCCTACTACCTCTTTGGCCAGCAGACGGGCCCCGACTACATGTTCGTCGCGGTCATGATCGCCTTCATCGTCAACTACGCGGCCTACTTCGCGGAGATCTACCGCTCCGGCATCCAGAGCATGCCACGCGGCCAGTACGAGGCGGCGCAGGTCCTTGGCTACTCCAGGACCCAGCGCTTCTTCCGCATCATCCTGCCCCAGGTCTTCAAGCGCATCCTGCCCGCCATGGGCAACGAGATCGTCACGCTCGTGAAGGACACCTCGCTCGCGTTCTCGATCGGCATCGCCGAGATGTTCACCACCAGCCGCGCCCTCGTGGCGTCGCAGCGCAGCATGGTCCCCTTCGCGATCGCCGCGCTCATCTACTGGATCACCTGCCTCGTCATCGAGTTCGTGCTTCGCAGGATCGAGAAGAGAATGGACTACTACCATGACTAAGCCCAAGACGCGCGAGATGCCGCGCCCCGACATCAGCCTCACCTCCGCGCTGGGACTCCCCGCCGTCTACGTAAAGGACGCGCGCAAGTCCTTTGGCGACAAGGAGGTCCTGCGCGACGTCAGCCTCTCCATCAAGCAGGGCGAGGTCGTCTCGCTCATCGGCCCGTCCGGCGCCGGCAAGTCCACGCTGCTGCGCTGCCTCACGCTGCTCGACACGTTCGACAGCGGCGAGCTCGCCTACGGCAACGTGCGCGTCTGCGCCAACGTGCCCGGCGAGTCGCGCACCACGTACGACAAGGAGGCCGAGCGCCAGGCGCGCATGCGCTTTGGCATCGTCTTCCAGAACTACAACCTCTTCCCGCACTACACGGTGCTCAAGAACGTGATGGACGCCCCGATCGTGGTACAGAAGCGCGACCCCAAGGAGGTGGAGGAGCAGGCCCGCAAGCTCCTGGAGCGCCTCGACATCGCGGACCACGCGGACAAGGTGCCCGACCAGCTCTCCGGCGGCCAGCAGCAGCGCGTCGCCATCGCGCGCGCCCTCTGCATGAACCCGCAGGTCATCTACTTCGACGAGGCCACCTCGGCACTCGACCCCAAGCTCACGCAGGACATGCACCGGCTCATCCGCGAGCTCGCGCACGACGGCATGGCCGTGGGCATCGTCACACACGAGATGGGCTTCGCCCGCGACGTGTCCGACAGGATCGCCTTCCTGTTCGACGGCCAGATCGTGGAGGAGGGCACCCCTGACGAGGTCATCGGCAACCCGAGCGACCCCAGGACCAAGGCCTTCCTCGCCAACGCTGAGGACTAACCGGATTAGCTGGGCGAGAAGGGCGCCAGCAGGCCACAGGCAACGCCACGAACGGCGGCAACGCATTCCAATCAGCCAGCCAACCAAGACAGCAAAGAGGGACGGACCAGATGGCCCGTCCCTCTTCCGTTACGCATATGCGGTTCTGCTACGCATGCGCGACCGCGACGGACGCACGTCCTTCTCCCCTGGGCATGCCTTGCGCGCCCGGGACGTGAGGCTTGCTAGAGCAGCATCTCCGCGATCTGGACGGCGTTGGTCGCCGCGCCCTTGCGGATCTGGTCGCCGCAGCAGAAGAACGTGAGCGCGTTGACGCCCTCGGGGGCCGAGAGGTCCCTGCGGATGCGGCCGACGTAGACGAGGTCCTGGTCGGACGTGTCGAGCGGCATGGGGTAGCGCAGGTTTGCGGGGTCGTCCACGACCTTGACGCCCGGCGCCTTGGACAGCACCTCGCGCGCCTCGTCCGGCGTGATGGGGTTGTCGAACTCGACCGTGATGGACTCGGAGTGCGAGCGCATGACGGGCACGCGCACGCAGGTGCAGTTGACGCGCAGCTCGGGCATGTGCATGATCTTGCGGCCCTCGTTCTGCATCTTGAGCTCCTCGGAGGTGTAGTCCTCCTCCTTGAAGCCGCCGATCTGCGGGATGAGGTTAAACGCGAGCTGGTACGCGAAGGGCGAGGTGTCGCCAACCTCTCCGCCCTCGGCGATGACCTTGCTCTCGCGCTCGAGCTCCCTGAGGCCCGGCATGCCGGCACCGGAAGCGGCCTGGTAGGTGCTCACGATGAGCCTGTTGAGGCCGGCGGCCTTGGCGAGCGGCCACGTGGGCACGAGGCCGATGATCGTGGCGCAGTTGGGGTTCGAGATGATGTTCCTGGGGTGGTTCGCGACGTCCTCGGGGTTGATCTCAGGGATGACCAGGGGCACGTCCAGGTCGAGCCTGAAGGCGTGGGAGTTGTCCACGCACACGGCGCCGCGCTTGGCGGCCTCGGGCAGGAGCTCCTTGGCCTGCGCGTCGCCGGCGGCGCCCAGCACGATGTCGACGCCCTCGAACGCCTCGGGCGTCGCCTCCTGCACGGTCACCTCCTCGCCGCGGAACTTGAGCTTCTTGCCGGCCGAGCGAGCGCTCGCAAGAGGCACGAGCCTCTCCACCGGGAAGTCCCTCTCCTCCAGGCACTGCATCATCTGCGTGCCCACGACGCCCGTCGCGCCGAGAATTGCTACAACCTTGCCTGCCATGTACTTCTCCTCTGCGTGTGTTGTGTGGGCCGCATCGGGCGGGCCCGGGGCCCTACTGCTTGGCGTCCTCCGCCGTGACGTACTCGTTCTCGACGAAGTTGTCGTAGATCACCTTGATGGCGCGGGCGAAGTCCGAGTTGTTGACGCCCATGATGATCGAGATCTCCTGCGAGCTCTGGGTGATCATGCGGATGTTGATGCCGGCCTCGCCCAGCACGCCGAAGATGCGGCCGGAGGTGCCGGCGCGGCGGCTCATGTTGCGGCCGACGACGGAGATGAGTGCCAGGCTGTCGATCACGTTGATGCTGTCCGGCTTGAGCTCCTGGCGCAGGTCGTTCACGATCGAGTAGATCGTGTCCTTGACGTCCGCGCCGTTGACGACGATGCCGAAGGAGTCGACGCCCGTGGGGATGTGCTCGACTGACACGCCGTAGTGCTCGAACACGGAGAGCGCGCGGCGGACGAAGCCCACGGTGTTGGACATGTGGGCCTTCTGGATGTGGATCGCCATGAAGTCCTTCTTGCCGGCGATGCCGGTGATGAGGTGCTCGCGCTCGTGCTCGACGGCGGTCTCGCGGATGACGGTGCCCGGGGCGTCGGGGTCGTTCGTGTTCTTGATCTGGATGGGGATGCCCACCTCGCGCACGGGGAAGATGGCCTCCTCCTGCAGGACCGAGGCGCCCATGTAGCTGAGCTCGCGCATCTCGTCGAACGTGATGCGGTGGATGGAGCGCGGGTTGTCCACGATGCGCGGGTCGGCCGCGAGGAAGCCGGACACGTCGGTCCAGTTCTCGTACACGCCGGCGTCGAGACAGCGCGCGAGGATGGCGCCCGTGATGTCGCCGCCGCCACGCTGGAAGAGCTTGATGGTGCCGTCGACCGTCGAGCCGTAGAAGCCCGGGAGCAGGAAGCCGCCCAGGCGCTGCGCCGCGTCCTTCACGCGCGTTGCCGTGCGCTCCATGTCGACGGAGCCGTCGTGGTGGAACACGACGACGTCCGCGGCGTCCACGAACGGGATGCCCAGGTACTCGGCCATGAGCTGGCCGGTAAACCACTCGCCCCTCGAAACGATGTACTCGGGCGACAGGCTCGTGATGACCGAGGAGAACTCCTCGAACTTCTCCTCAATGGGGTACTTGAGGTTCAGCGCGTCACGGATCTCGACGAAGCGCTGCTCGATGTCCTTGAGGAGCGACGTGCAGTCGACGTGGTACTCGATGTGGGCGTTGACGAGGAGGAGAAGGTCGGTCAGCTTGTTGTCGCCGCTGAAGCGCTTGCCCGCGGCGGACACGACGACGAACTTGCGGTCGGGGTCCGCCTTGACGATCCCCTTGACCTTCTTGAACTGCTCGGCGCTCGCGACGCTGGAGCCGCCGAACTTCGAAACCTTGATCATGTATCTAGTCCTCCTGGGAAAGTGCTGCCATGAACGTGCTGGGGTCGACCTCCTGGGCGCGCTCAAAGGTCTGGCGCGCCTGGACGGCGGTCAGCCCGCGGAGCACGACCATACCCTCGGCAAAGGGCTCCGCGCCCTCGACCTCGGCCGTGGTCCTGTAGACGTAGTCCGAGGTCAAAAGCTCCGGGCGCCACTCGAGGCCGCGCGAGAAGTCGTAGTGGGGACGGCGCCCGGCGGCAAAGTCGAGCACGTCCTGCACCATGGCGTTGCCCGTGGGGAGCATGCCGGCACCCTGGCCGTAGAACTTGAGCGGGCCCACCGTCGTGCCGTCGAGCGAGATGAGGTTGAAGTTTGAGGGCACGTTCGCCTCGAGCGAGCGCACGGGCAGCGCCACGGGCTCGACCGCGGCCGCATAGCCGCCGTCCGCCTGCACGCCGCGGCCCAGCAGCTTCACGCTCAGGCCCTTCTCGCCCAGCACGTCGAGGTCGCGCTTGGTGAGCGTGCGGATGCCGGTCGTGGGGATGTCCTTCTCGCACGCGGTGTTGAACGCCACGCCGACAGAGATGATGGTCTTGTTGCGGACGTCGATGCCGTCGATGTCGGCGGAGGGGTCGCGCTCGGCGTAGCCAAGCTCCTGGGCCTCGCGCAGCACGTCGTCGAAGTCCGCGCCCTGCTTCACCATGGCGTCCACGATGTAGTTGGTGGTGCCGTTCATGATGCCGTAGAAGGACTTGACCTCGTCGATGCGGCGGACCTTCTCGACCGAGGCGATCCAGGGGATGCCGCCGCCGACGGAGGCCTCCACGAGCAGGCACGCGCCCGTGGTGTTGGCCTGGCGCACGAACTCGTCGATGTAGGCGGCCACGACCGCCT
Organism: Coriobacteriaceae bacterium; assembly: GCA_003862195.1. Classification (GTDB taxonomy): domain Bacteria; phylum Actinomycetota; class Coriobacteriia; order Coriobacteriales; family Atopobiaceae; genus Parafannyhessea. The sequence goes on from QOUO01000006.1 coordinate 32,884, forward strand.
TGTTGGAGGTCACGACGCTCTTGCCGGCCGCGAGCGCATCCATGATGAACGTGTGCGCGGGCTCGAGGCCGCCCATGCACTCCACGACGACCTCGATGGAGTCGTCGCCCAGAATCTCCTTGAAGTTAGAGGTCATGCGCTCGTCGGTCAGGCGGTCGGGCAGCTCGAGGATGCGCGCAACCTCCACGCCGCTCACGCGCTCGCGGATGATTCTATCGACACCCTTGCCGACCGTACCGTATCCCAGGACAGCAATCTTCATCTCTATCCAATCTTTCTGTTGTGTGACGTTGCAGAGGCCACTTGCCCTCTGCGGCTATGATACAAGGTGTTTAGCCGCCATTACGAGGCAAGGAGCGCCACGGTGAACCTTTTCTATCACAGCACGCGCAGCGATGACCAAACTGTAACAAGCAAGCAAGCAATTCTCAGAGGAATCGCACCTGACGGCGGGCTCTACGTGTCCGACGGGCTTGGCAAGACGCAGCTTGACCTCGCCGAGGTCTGCGCGGAGGGCTATCACCCCATCGCGCGCCGCGTGCTGTCGACCCTCCTGCCGGACTACACGCCCGAGGAGATCTCCTCCTGCGTGAGCCAGGCCTATGCCGACAACTTCGACACGCCCCTCGTCACCCCGGTCTCCCCGCTCGGCGACGACTGGCTGCTCGAGCTCTACCACGGCCCCACCTGCGCCTTCAAGGACGTCGCGCTCCAGATGCTGCCGCGCCTCATGTCCGTCGCGCGCAAGGGAGAAGGACGCGACGTCATGATCGTGACCGCCACGTCGGGCGACACCGGCAAGGCGGCCCTGGCAGGGTTCGCCAACGTGCCCGGCACGGGCGTCACGGTCTTCTACCCCGAGGGCAAGGTGTCCGACATCCAGCACCTGCAGATGGTCACCCAGGCCGGCGACAACGTCGCGGTCTGCGCCATCAGGGGCACGTTCGATGACGCCCAGACCAACGTCAAGCGCATCTTCGCGGACCGCGAGCTCGCCGCCCGCCTCGACGCGGAAAACGTCATGCTCTCGAGCGCCAACTCCATTAACGTAGGCCGCCTCGTGCCGCAGGTCACGTACTACTTCTCGGCCTACGCGCAGCTCGTGCAGCACGGTGCCATCCACGTGGGCGACGCCGTGGACTTTTGCGTGCCCACCGGCAACTTTGGCGACGTGCTCGCGGGCTACTTCGCCAAGCGCCTCGGCCTGCCCGTCGGCAAGCTCGTCGTCGCGTCCAACAGCAACAAGGTCCTGACGGACTTCCTCACCACCGGCACCTACGACCGCCGTCGCGACTTCGTCAAGACCATCTCGCCCTCCATGGACATCCTCGTGTCGTCCAACCTCGAGCGCATGCTCTACTACCTCACGGACGGCGACTGCGAGCGCGTCGCGTCCCTCATGGGCGACCTCGCGACCAAGGGCTGCTACAGCATCGGGGCGGACCTCCTCGCCAAGCTGCGCGAGACCTTCGACTGCGGCTACGCCACGGACGACCAGACCCGCGCCACCATCCGCGACACGTGGGAGAAGGACCACGTCCTCATCGACACGCACACGGCCGTCGCCAAGACCGTGCTCGACACCCTGCCGCGCGAGGGCAGGCAGCGCGTCTGCCTCTCCACCGCGAACCCGTACAAGTTCTCGGCCGACGTGCTGGCCGCGCTCGGCACGGACGTGAGCGGCAAGAGCGGCTTCGACTGCATGGACGAGCTCCAGGCGCTCACGGGCGTCCAGGCCCCAGCCCAGCTCTCCAACCTCCGCTCCGCGGCGCTCCTGCACCAGGACGTCTGCGACATGGACGGCATGGCGGGCTTCGTGGAGGACTCCTGCCACAGGATCTTTGGGCAGGGACGGTAGCGCATGGCACAAGAGACCACGTACCAGCCTCCCCGCAAGTTCCGGGTGACCGTGCCCGCGACCTCGGCAAACGTCGGGGTCGGCTACGACTGCCTGGGCCTGGCGCTCGACCTTCTCGCCCACTTCACCTTCGAGGTGGCGGACGACCTCAGAATCGACGGCTGCCCCGAGTGCTTCCGCGGCGAGGACAACCTTGTCTGGACGAGCTACCTCGACACCTGCAGGGAGATGTACACCCCTCCCGTCAGGCTGCACATCACCATCGACTCGCCCGTGCCGCTCTCCGGCGGGCTGGGCTCCAGCTCCACCTGCGTCGTCGCGGGCGTCGTCGCGGCGCAGGTCCTGCACGCCGGAGGGTTCGACCCCGAGGCCGCGCTCGACATGGCCACCAAGATCGAGGGCCATCCCGACAACGTGGCGCCGGCGCTCATGGGCGGGCTCGTGAGCTCGTTTGTGGACACGGGGCGCACGCGGTCGCTGCGCTTCGACATCGCGGACAACCTGACCTTTGTCGCGATCGCCCCGCCTTACGAGGTCCGCACCGCGGACGCGCGCAAGGTCATGCCCAAGACCGTCACCATCGAGACGGCCGTCTGGCAGATCGGCCACTGCGTCGCGGTGGTGGAGGCGCTCCAGCGCGGCGACGCGGAGCTCCTGCACGCGGCCGCGCAGGACAAGCTGCACGAGCCGTACCGCTCCCAGCTCATACCGGACTACGAGCCGCTGCGCCGCACCGCGCTCGCCGCGGGCGCCGCGACGTACCTCATATCCGGCTCCGGCTCCACGATGCTCGCCATCGCGGACGGCCGCGAGGCCGCCGAGCACGTGGCCTCCGCCGTCACGAACATGGTGGAGAACAGGGTCGAGGGGCTGTGGGTGCGCGTGCTGGGCGCCAACTGCGTGGGCACGACGGTCGAGGCGCTCTAGCGCCACCGCGGCGGTTCGCCCGCACTCCAGCACCAGTCTACGGGGGAGAAGGTCCGTCCTTCTCCCCCGCCTTTTTGTGCCAGCCCCAAGCTCCACCAAGGTTGGCACCCTATGGACGAGGGGACGTCCCGATTGGCCGGGACGTCCCCTCTCTTGTTGCGATGTTGATGCACCAGCGTGCGACGCGCGGTTGATGGCCTGCTAGCCGCCCAGGTAGGCCTTCCTCACGTCGTCGTCGTGCAGCAGGTCCTGGCCGGTGCCGGTCTTGCTGATGTGGCCGACCTCGAGTACGTAGCCGCGGTTCGCGATGGAGAGCGCCATGGAGGCGTTCTGCTCCACGAGCAGGATCGTGGTGCCCTGCTTGTTGAGCTCCTCTATGATGTCGAAGATCTCCTGGACCAGGATGGGCGCGAGTCCCATGGACGGCTCGTCGAGCATGAGCAGCTCGGGCTTGCTCATGAGGGCGCGGCCCATGGCGAGCATCTGCTGCTCGCCGCCGGACAGCGTGCCGGCCGTCTGGTTCATGCGCTCCTTCAGGCGCGGGAAGCGCTCGTACACGACCTGCAGGGTCTCCGCGTTCTCGGAGTCGGTGCGGGTGTAGCCGCCCATCTGCAGGTTCTCCGCGACGGTCATCTGGCTGAACACGCGCCTGCCCTCGGGGCAGAGGGCCAGGCCCTTCTCCACGATCTTGTGGGCCTTCACGCCCACGAGGCTCTCGCCCTTGAACTCGATCGAGCCGGAGTCGGGCTTGACGATGCCGGCGATGGTGTTGAGCGTCGTCGACTTGCCGGCGCCGTTCGCGCCGATGAGCGTCACGATCTCGCCCTGCTCGATGTCGAACGAGATGCCCTGCACGGCCTTGATGGCACCATAGGAGACGTGCAGGTCCTTGACGGAAAGAAGCGCCATTACTTCACCCCCTGCTTGCCGAGGTAGGCCTCGATCACCTTCGGGTCCCGCTGGATTTCCTCCGGCGTGCCCTTCGCGATGATCTTGCCGTAGTTGAGGACGCCGACGACCTCGCAGACGCCCATGACGAGGGACATGTCGTGCTCGATGAGGAGGATTGCGATCTGGAACTCGTCGCGAATCTTCAGGATGTTATCCATCAGCTCCTCGGTCTCGTTCGGGTTCATGCCCGCGGCGGGCTCGTCGAGGAGCAGCACCTTGGGATGCGTCGCGAGCGCACGCAGAATCTCGAGCCTGCGCTGGGCGCCGTACGGGAGGTTGCCCGCCTTCGTGTCCGCGAAGCGCTGCATGTCGAAGATGCCGAGAAGGTCCATCGCCTTGTCTCGGTACTCCCTCTCCTGCTTCCAGTGCTTGGGGAAGCGCAGCATGTCCGTAACGAGGTGCGTGCTCATGGAGTTGCCGAAGCCCACGAGGATGTTCTGCGCGACCGTCATCTGGCTGAAGAGGCGGATGTTCTGGAACGTGCGGGCGATGCCGAGCTTGTTGACCTGCGTGATGCTCATGCCCGCCGTGTCGTAGCCGTCGACGAGGATGGTGCCGCGCGTGGGCTTGTACACGTTGGTGAGCAGGTTGAAGATCGTGGTCTTGCCGGCGCCGTTGGGGCCGATGAGGCCGGAGATCTCCGTGCGGCCCATGGCGATGTTGAAGTCGTCCACTGCCGTGAGGCCGCCGAAGTCGATGCCGATGTGCTTTGCCTCGAGCACGGGGATCTGGCCGAGGTCGCGCTCGGGGATGAGGTTGGGGCTCTCCATCTGCACGATGACGGGACGGCGCTTCTGCTTGGTCTCGCTACTCATCGGCCTCGACCTCCTCCGCCTGCTTCTTCTTCCACGGGAACTCGCCGTTGATGATCTTCTCCAGGAAGTTGCCCATCGAGAAGTCGTAGTCGCCCAGCAGGCCCTGCGGACGGAAGATCATCACGAGGATCAGGACGATCGCGTAGACGACCATGCGGTAGTCGGCGAAGGCACGGAGCGCCTCGGGCAGGATCGTGAGGAACGTGGCCGAGATGACGGAGCCGAGCATGGAGCCCATGCCGCCGAGGACGACCATGACCAGGATCTCGATCGACTTCATGAAGCCGAACTTGGCGGGCGCCATGACGCCGATGCAGCCGGCGTACAGGCCACCGCCGACGCCCGCGAAGAACGCGGACACGACGAAGGCGAGCGTCTTGTAGTATGTGGTGTTGACGCCGGTGGCCTCGGCAGCGATCTCGTTGTCGCGGATGGCGAGGATCGCGCGGCCGTGACGGGACTTCATCATGGTGTGGATCAGGAAGAGCGAGATCGCGACCACGACGAAGGTGTTGGTGAAGTTGGTGTAGGACGGGATGCCCGTGAGGCCCTTTGCGCCGCCCGTGAGCTGGAAGCCCACGACGCTGTCGATGTTGAGCATGACGACGCGGATGATCTCGGCGAAGCCGAGGGTGATGATGGCGAGGTAGTCGCCCTTGAGGCGCAGCGCCGGGATGCCGATGATGAGGCCGCAGATCGCCGCGCAGACGCCGCCGAAGATGAGGCCGCACACGAAGAGCAGCGTCGTGGCGGGGGTGCCCGTCATGAAGTCGTACATCGTCACGTGCATGGGGCCCATCATGCGCATGATGAAGATCGCGCAGGAGTAGCCGCCCACGGACATGAAGCCCGCGTGGCCGAGCGGCAGCTGGCCGAGGTAGCCCGTGGCGATGTTGAGCGAGACGGCCATGATGATGTAGATGCCGACCTGCTCGAGCACGGAGCCCTGGTAGCGCGAGATGGAGCCGTTGTCGATCATCATCTGGCCGATGACGATGACGAGCACGGTGAGAACGGTGTTGATGATGTAGCGCTTGCCCGTTGAGATGGTCTTGCGCTTCTTGGAACCCTTGGGCGAGCCCGTGCTGATTATCGGCTTGCCCTTGGTTGCCATATCCTCTTCCACGTTTGCCTCCTTACACTTTCTCGTTCATCGTACGGCCGAGGATGCCCGTGGGCTTCACGACGAGCACGATGATAAGGAGCAGGAACACGACGGCGTCCTTCCAGACGGAGAGTCCGAGGGCGGAGACGAACACCTCGGCGAAGCCGACGAGCAGGCCGCCGATGACGGCGCCCGGGATCGACCCGATGCCGCCGAGCACGGCAGCGACGAAGGCCTTGGTGCCAAGCATGATGCCCATGGTCGGCGTCGCCTGCGAGTACGCCATGCTGTAGAGCACGGCGCCGATGCCCGCGAGCGCGGAGCCGAGGGCGAACGTGAACGAGATCGTCGTGTTGACGTTGATGCCCATGAGTCGTGCGGCGCCCATGTCCTCGGAGACGGCGCGCATCGCCTTGCCGAGCTTTGTCTTCTGGACGAGGAGCTGGAGGACCACCGTGCAGACCGCCGTCACGATGATGGTGATGATGGCGTTGAGCGAGAGGCTCACGCCACCGACCTTGATGGTCGAGGTGCTGATGAAGGCGGGGACGACCTTCGCGTCCGCGCCGAAGACCAGCTGCGCCCCGTTCTCAAGGAAGTAGGAGACGCCGATTGCGGTGATCAGGATGGAAAGGCGGGGCGCGTTTCTCAGCGGTGCGTATGCGACCTTGTCGATCAGGACGCCAAGAAGCGTGCAGCCCGCGACCGAGAGAACGACGGCGAGCGCGGGGCTCATGCCCAGCTTTGCCATCACGATCCAAGAAATGTACGCGCCAACCATGATGATGTCGCCATGGGCGAAGTTGAGGAGCAGGATGATTCCATACACCATCGTGTAGCCCAGGGCGACGAGCGCGTAGATGCTGCCGAGCTGCAGTCCGTTCAGCAACTGCGTCAAAAACGTCACGGCAAACACTTCCTCTCGTAAGCCATTGAACAGTACGTAGACAGGGTGCCATGTCAGGCAGAGAAGCGCAACGTGGCACCCGTATCCCCATGGGGCGCCGAGGGAAACCCCCGGCGCCCCTGTGGTTAGTTCCTGTCGAAACCGAACCTTACATGGTGGTCTCGATGTACTCCTTGCCGTCCTTGAAGCCGATGATCAGCGTGGACTTGACGGGGTCGCCAGTGCCCTCGTACTTGATGGTGCCGGTGACGCCCTTGACGGTGCCCTTGGCGATGGCGTCGATGACAGCCTGCTTGTAGTCCTTGTAGGTCTTCGCCTTGCCAGCCTTCTCGACCTTGTTGATGGCGTCACAGAGGATCATCGCGGCGTCGTAGCCGAGCGCGCAGAAGTTGGTCGGGTCAGCGTTGTACTCGGCCTTGTAGTCCTTGATGAACTGCTGGACGCTCTTGTCCGTGTTCGCGGAGACGAAGGAGGTGTCGTAGAAGCAGCCCTCGAGGTCCTTGCCGGAGGCGTAGTCCTCGTCGCCGCCAACGATGTTCGCCCAGCCGTCGGCGCCCAGGAAGACGCCGGTGTAGCCGAGCTGGCGAGCCTGGGTCACGATCTTGCCGTCGTCCTGATAGTAGTTGGGCGACAGGACGGCGTCCGGCTTCTTGGCGATGATGTTGGCGAGCTGCGCCTTGAAGTCGACGTCACCGGCGGAGTAGCTCTCCTGCGTGGCGATCTTGAGACCCTTCTTCTTGGCCTCCTTGACGAAGGCGTCGTTCACGCCCTTCTCGTAGTCGCCGCCGGAGTTGTAGATGGTGCAGAGCGTCTTGTAGCCCTTCTTGGCCGCGAAGTCTGCCATGAGCTTGCCCTGGTAGGGGTCGGTGTAGCAGGCGCGGAAGGCGTTCTTGCCGTACTTGATGAAGTCGGCCGCGGTCGCGGATGCTGAGACGAGCGGCATGTTGTCCTTGACGGCCTCCTGCGCGACGGCGATGGAGGGCGTGGAGGTCACGTCGCCGAGGACGGCCACGACGTTGCTCTCGGCCATCTTCTGGTAGACGTTGACGGCCTCGGTGGCGTCGCCCTTCTCGTCCTGGACGATGAGGGAGATCTTCTTGCCGGTGGAGGTGCCGCCCTTCTTGTTGAACTGCTTGAAGTAGAGCTTCGCGCCGTTGCGGACCGCGAGGCCGTACTGGGCGACGTCGCCGGAGTACGGGCCCATGAGGCCGACCTTGAGGGTCTTGCCGGAGATGGCGGAATCGGAGCTGGAGCCGCCGCAGGCGGCGAGCAGCGAGCTGAGGCTGATGCCAACGGCGGTGGCGCCGCTGACCTTGAAGAGGTCACGCCTCGAGATGTTGTTAGACATTTGTTTTCCTCCCATGTAACTAAAGGTCTTGCAACCAGCAGTTATCCTGAAAAGAAATTAAGCCTTCAAGCGCGTGATATGTGCCTGAACGATGAATGGTTATCGTTCCTGCAACATTAGAATTCGTTTGGAAACATATGCAACTTGCCAGAAATGGGCGAGAAGTGCGCACTGCCTGCGGAAACGCCGTCACGCGAGCAGCCAGACACTTTTGCACGCATGTGTCGCAGTCTGCACGTTAGGAGTCGCGACCGGCACGAGCACCTCGCAGCGCCGCCGCGATGACCGTTCCCACCAGGACGCCGCAGAGGTCGATTATCACGTCGCGCAGCTGTCTCGAGCGGCCCGGGACGAAGACCTGGATCGTCTCGTCCACGACGGGCGCGACGCAGCCGACGACGACGGTGAGAAGGACGAGGCGAAGCTCGCCTGAAGACATCTGCCAAGTGCGCGCCTTGCTGGCGGGAAAGCACGACCTTCTCCCCTGCCCCATGAGCTCCGTGCGCGCCTTGCCGCAGACGAGCCCGAGCACGAGGTACTCGAGGAAGTGCGCCGTCTTGCGGATGACGAACGTCATCGTGTGCGTGCTGGTGACGCCTGCCGCCTGGAAGACCGGACGCAGGACGACCATCACGCGCGAGCTCTCGCCGCGCGACGCCGCGCCGGGAACCAGCGAGTGTCCCCAGATGAAGGCGAGCCAGACCACGACGAGCACGAGCCACAGAGCCGCGTGGCCCTTGCGTCCGGTGTGCTGCCCCTCGCCGTTGTTTATGTGGTTGCCGCCACCCTCCTGCAAGGGCTACGCCTCCCTGACGATCGCGGCCATGTGGCGCGGCTTGTACGCGCCGCGCTTGGAGCGGTTGCGCTTGGGGAGCTTTGCGGTGCTGCCGAGGTTCTGGCTGCCGCCCTCGATGACGTGCAGGTACTCGCGGGAGGAACGGCGTGCGGCCTGGGACTCGTTGCGCGAGAACTCGTCGTTTATCAGGTAGTCGACGTAGGAGTCCGTGTCCACGACCTCGGGATGGCCGGCGGGCGTCCTGAACGGGATGAAGTTCGTGGGGTCCTCGAGGCCCGTCGGGTCGTCGATCGTGTCGGCGCCGCCGATCACGTCCACGAAGGGCGCGGCGCTGCGGGGGCCGTTGTCGATCTTCTCGTCCATCGCCTCGAGCGCGACGTTCCAGAGGTCCTCCTGGTCCAGGGCCTCGGCGTCGCGGTGCTCGGGATACTTGCCCTGGTCGACCTCGGGCACGCTCCGCGCGATGCGGGCCGCGCGGGAGCGCGAGAACTCCATCGCGGGCGTGAGCGGGCGCTCGCTCGCGGAGGGGGCGGCATCGTGCGACGCGTCGCCCATCCACGCGGGGACGCTCAGCTCGTTGGAGGTCTCCTCGACCGTGGGGAGGCTCGCCATGACGTCCTTCTCGCCCACGTGGCGGACGGAGTCGCCCAGACGCGCGTCCCACCAGCTGGTGCCCACGTCGCCCACGGTACCGTCCGCGCGCTCGATGATGGGAAGGCCCTCGAACTTGTCCGCGCCGAGGCGCTCCTGGAGGACGTCAGCCACGCCGCGCGCGCGTGCGGCCATGCGCTCGCGCAAGGTCTCCTTCTCGACGTAGTTCTCGGCCACGTTGACGTAGTCGTTGGTGTCGTCCAGCTCCCTGTCAACGGAGGGAACGCGGGAGGCGATCTCCTGGTTGATGGCGCGTGCGGCATGGGGGGCGTCGCTGGACGCGTCCGCCATCGGCTCCGGGGCCTGGTACGTCTGAGGCGCGGGGACGTCGGCTTGCTGGTCAGCCGCGGCAGGGGCGTCGCTTGAGGGCGTGGTCACGTTGAGGACGAGGGTTGGCGCCTCCTCTACCTCCTGGGACCGTGCGTCCTTCTCGCCCTTGCGACGTGCGGCGACCGAGACGCCCACGATGGCGGCGCCCGTGACGCAGCCAAGCGCAAAGGTGACGGCGGGGTTAGCGATCGCGTCGCGACCGAGGTCGGATGCCACCTGGAGGGGCGTCGCGGCTTCCGCGACGCTGGGGACGGACATCCCAAGCGCGCCAAGAAGCCCCGCCACGACGGCCGGGTTCCTCCTTGCCATGAACATTGCGTCGCTCCTCCCGCATGGCCCCCGCACGTGGGACGGGAACGAAGCTTGGCAGCCAGCTGGACCCCAATGATGCGGCCACTGGCAGAGACAACGGCGTTGTGCGTCTTATCTTCGTTTACCGTCGTATTATGCAGTCGGGGCAAATCCCTCAGACTGTGTTCGATATTAGCCGAATCCAGCCGTTTTTCAAGGCTCGGGGCCAAATAGAGGGGGCAAACATGGCGAAATCCATCGCGATAGTTACGGGCGCCTCATCCGGCGTGGGGCGCGAGTTCGTGAGGCAGTTCGACCAGGGCGCGGGCGGTCCCCTGGACGAGATCTGGCTCATCGCGCGCCGCCGCGAGGTGCTAGAGGACATCGCAGCCACGTGCAAGACGGCGACCCGCGTGCTCGCGCTCGACCTCACGGACGAGGCGTCGTTCGAGACCATCTCCGCCGAGCTCGACCGAGAGCAGCCGCGCGTGCAGTGGCTCGTCAACAGCGCGGGCTTTGGCAAGTTCGGCGACTTCAACACCATAGGCGAGAAGGACACGCGCGACATGGTGAAGCTCAACTGCCTGGCCGTGGTCGAGTCGTGCTATCGCGTCCTCCCCCACATGGGCCCCGGCTCCAGGATCATCAACCTTGCATCCATCGCGGGCGTCATCCCCCAGCCCAGGCTCTCGGTCTACAGCGCCACCAAGTCCTTCGTGCTCGAGTTCTCGCGCACGGTCGACCACGAGCTCCACGGCACGGGCATCCACATCACGGCGCTCTGCCCCAAGTTCATGCACACCGGCTTCCTGGACAAGCCAAACGACAGCGAGGTCGCGCGCAAGATGTGCGTCATCGGCTTCAGTCCCGTGGACAAGGTCGTGCGCAAGGCCATCCATGCTGCCGTACTCGGCCGCGCGCTCTGCATACCATCCGCGGACATGTGGGCCGCCCACATCATCACAAAGCTCCTACCCTCAAACGTGAGCATGGAGCTCGAGGACATGTTCATGGGCATGTGGGAGCCCATGCGCACGGCAGACAGGCGCTAGCGGGCGCCCAAGCACCATAAGGCAGAACCTAGCAAAATGCCGCCGAGAAGAACGCGTCGTCCTTCTCGGCGGCCTTGCCTTGTGCCATGCAAGCGCGTGCTAGACGGCGAACTCCGTCTGCTGCGCCTTCTTTGCGGAGCGGATGAGGAACTCCTCGTTGTCCCTCGTGGCCTTGAGTCCACGCACCAGCGCCTGCGCGGCGCGCTCCGTGTTGTTCATGTTTGCCAGGAGTCTGCGGATTCCCCAGACGAACGGCTGCATGCTGGGGTCGATCAGCAGGTCCTCGTTCCTCGTGCCGGAGGCGACGGGGTCGATGGCCGGGAAGATCCTGCGGTCGGCCAGCTCGCGGTCGAGTTTGAGCTCCATGTTGCCGGTGCCCTTGAACTCCTCGAAGATGACCTCGTCCATCTTGGAGCCCGTGTCGACGAGCGCGGACGCCAGGATCGTGAGCGAGCCGCCGTTCTCGATGTTGCGCGCAGCGCCCAGGAACTTCTTGGGCGGGTAGAGCGCCGCGGAGTCGACTCCGCCCGAGAGGATCCTGCCGGACGCGGGGGCCGCGAGGTTGTACGCGCGGGCGAGACGCGTGATGGAGTCGAGCACGACCACGACGTCCTCGCCCATCTCGACCAGGCGCTTTGCGTGCTCGATCACGAGCTCGGACACGGCCGTGTGGTTGGATGCGGGCATGTCGAACGTGGATGCCACAACCTCGCCCCTGATGGAGCGCTCCATGTCCGTGACCTCCTCGGGACGCTCGTCCACGAGCAGGCAGAACAGGTGCACCTCGGGGTTGTTGGCCGCGATGGACTGGCAGATCTTCTTGAGGACCGTGGTCTTGCCCGCCTTGGGGGGCGACACGATGAGGCCGCGCTGGCCCTTGCCGATGGGCGCCACCAGGTCGATGGCGCGCCCCGTGATGGAGTCCTTGCCGTGCTCCATGACGAGTCGCTCGTTGGGATAGATGGGCGTAAGGTCACGGAAGCGCGGGCGCGACTTTGCCTCCTCGGGCGCGCGGTCGTTTATGAGCTCGATCGTGTGCAGCGGCGGGTACTTGTTTCCTGCCTTTGCGGGAGAAACGCTTCCCTTTACCTTGTCGCCCGGGCGCAGGCCGTACTGTCTGATCATCTGCTGGTGCACGAAGGCGTCGTTGTCGCCGCGCATGTAGTTGCCCGTGCGGACGTACGCGTAGCCCTCGTTCTGGAACTCGAGCACGCCCTCGACGGGCCTGAAGCCCTCTGCGTACGCGGCGGCCTCGTACACGGCCTCCGCCAGCTCCTTCTTGCGCATGCCCACGTACTCGATCTCGAGCTCCGCGGCCTTCTTGCGCAGGTCCGCGACCTTCATCTGGGCGACCTCGTCGCGCGAAAGGGTGGGCTCGACGGTCTGCTCGCGCTGGTTGTTCTTGCGGTTGCGGCGGCGCTGGTTCCTGCCCTGCTTGCCATTCTGGCCCTGGGCGTTGTCCTGCCGGCCGTTGTGGCGGCGGCGACGGTGGTTGGGGCGGTCGTTGCGGTCGTCGTCCTGCGACGTGCGCTCGCCCTTCTCGCCCCGCTCCTGCTCGCCGGTGGTGTGCTCCTCGCGCGCCTCGGCGTCGGGCTCGTGACGCTCGGGCTGCCTTGCGGCCGCCTCCGCTGCGTCGGCCTCCGCGAGCGTCGCTGCGGGCGCGGCCATGACCTCGGCCGTCGCGTGCGTGGCCTCCTGCGTCGCGTGCGTCATGTCCTCCGTGGAGGGCGCCGCGTCGTCCGCGCTGGCCTTTGGCCTGCGGCCCCTGCGACGGGGCTTCGGCTCCTGCTGGGCGTCCTGCGCCTCCGCGGGAGCCTGCTCGCCGCGCTCGTCGGCAGCGTCGTCCGCCTGCTTCTTGCGCGGCCTGCCGCGACGCCTCGCGGGCTTGGGCTCGGCCTCCGCCTCGCCTCCAGCCTGCTCGGGCTGCTCGGCCTGTGTTGCCTGCGGCTCGCCCTCTGCCGCGTCGGCCTTCCTTACGGCGCGCCTGCGCGTCCTGCGCGGCTTTGCCTCCGCGTCGTCCAAGCTGCCGCTTTCCTGCGCGGACTCAGCCGATGCCGCCTCGATCTTCTCCGCGCGCCTCGTCACGCGCCTGCGGCGCTTGGGCTTCTCCTCCGAGGGATTACCGTCAGCGTCCGCGCCCTCCGGCACGCCCGTGCCGGCGACTTGGTTCTCTTCTGCCATTCAAGACCCTTCTTGATGTCTGTCTTGCAGCACGCAGGCCCGTCGGGGACGATTCCGGCACCATGCACACGCCATCTGGTGGCTTTCTGCAACCAGGGCTCTTGGATGCCGAGTGGGAGATTGGGCTCACATGCGATAAAAACTGCGACCATGCGCAAATACAGCGTCACTATACCATTTTGCGTGCAAATGCAAAACAGGAAATATCGGGCCCACAACGGCCCAAGAACTCAAGTGCGGCGGAAATCCGTTGCCACGCGCATGAAAAATGCGGGCCACAGTGGCCCGCACTCTACATCACTTGCCTTGTCGCTACTCCTGGCCGCCGCGGCGCCTCCGCCTCACGACGAGCGCGTTGATCTCGGACTCGATGTCATCCGCGATCTCGCGCCCCTGCTCGGTGAGGCCCACGCGGAAGCCGTGGCGACTCTTGCCCAGGCGCTCGACGTAGCCCTCCTCCTCGAGCGCGGACACCGACATCGACACCGTCGGCTGCAGGAGCCCCAGGCTTCCCACCAGCTCGCTTATGGTGTGCGCGCCGCCGCCAAGGGACTTGATGCCCAGCAGGATGAGCTCGCTCGCGTCGCACGATATGGAGCCCATCGCGTCCACGTACGCCCTGACGCGCATCGCCGTCGTGCGCGAGAGCGGCTCGGTCGGCTTGATGGAGCTGCGGGTCTTCTCGCACAGCGAGTCCGCCACCTCGAGTCCCCGCTCCGATATGGAGCAGAAGATGTTGCGCTTGTCCGCACTCCCCTGGTCCCGGATGATGAGTCCCTGCGCCGCGAGGTGCTTCGTCCTGTGCGTCATCGTCGGGCGCAGCACGTGCTGGTAGTCCGCAATGTCCGAGGTCCTCATGCCGCCCTCGCAGTTGGCCAGGCGGCAGAGTATGGAGAACTCCGAGAAGGAGAGCCTCTCGGCCTTGTCCTCGCCCTGCCGTACGAGGTTGTAGGCCTTGCGGATCGACAAGTATTCCTTCGCGTCCATATAAAAAACCGCCGCTCTCATCGTTGCGTATCACACTGCATGCATATGCAAGGTGCGCCCCGCTACACGCGATAGGCGCACCTATATTTGCATGTGCCGCCTTACGGACACAATACAACATTGAATTAAGCAAACGGCTCAGAGCGCTCAATCCCGCCCGTAACGTTACGAAGTAGAAAGATTTGGGCGAGAAGAACGTACGCTTAAAGGCCTACATCACGTCCGGTGCGGACACTCCGATCAGCTTGAGAGCGACCTCCAGGTTGATGCGGACCGCGTCGCACGCGCACAGGCGGGCCTTGGAGAGCGCCTCGTCGACGGGACGTCCCTCGCTGGGGAGCACCTGGCAGTTCGCATAGAAGCCGTGGAAGGCACCTGCGAGCTCCTCGCAGAAGTGCGTTAGGCGGAACGGCGCACGGTCGCGGGCGCAGCCGAGCACGAGGTCCGGGAACTCGGAGATCTTGCGGGCGAGCGCGGCCTCGGTCGGGTCGGTCAGCAGCGACAGGTCGACGGAGTCGCCGATCGCCTTCTGCGCGACCTTCTCCATGCCCATCTCGAGCGCCTCGTCCTCGGTGACGCCTGCGGCCTTGCGCAGGATGGAGCACACGCGGGCGTGGGCGTACTGCACGTAGTAGACGGGGTTCGTGTTGTTGCGCTGCTTGACGGCCTCGATGTCGAAGTCGATGGTCTGGTTGGAGGACTTGGACACGAGCGTGTAGCGCGTCGCGTCGACGCCCACCTCGTCGATCAGCTCCTGGAACGTGATCATGGTTCCCTTGCGCTTGGACATGCGCACGGGCTCGCCGTTGCGGAGCAGGTTCACGAACTGGCCGAGGTCGACCTCGAACTTGCCGGGGTAGCCCAGGGCGTCGCACACGTTGGTGACGCGGGCGATGTAGCCGTGGTGGTCGGCGCCCCACAGGTCGATGGAGTAGTCGTCACGCTGGAACTTGTTCCAGTGGTAGGCAACATCGGAGGCGAAGTAGGTGTACTCGCCGTTCGACTTGATGAGGACGCGGTCCTTGTCGTCGCCAAAGGCAGTCGACTTGAACCACAGGGCGCCGTCATCGGTCTTGTAGAGGTAGCCCATCTTGTCGAGCTTCTGGAAGGCACGGTCGACCTGCGAGGTACCGGACTCGTCCTTCACGTAGAGGGAGCGCTCGGAGAACCACAGGTCGAAGTCGCAGCGCACCTCGTGGCACGTTGCCTTGATGCGCGCGAGCATCGACTGGTAGGCACGCTCGCGGAACTGGTCGAGCGACTCCTCGACGGGAATGTCGACCCACTTGTCCCCGTCCTTCTCCACGAACTCGCGGGCGATGTCGACGATGTAGTCGCCGCCGTAGGAGTTGCCGCCCAGCTCCTCGTTGAAGGTGTCCATGAACGGGTGCGTCTCGGGGTGCTCGTCGTCCTCGTCGGCGACGTAGGCCTCGCGGTCCGCGATCAGCTTGTCGTGCGCGGCGTCCAGGTCGCAGCCGTCATCCTTCATGATCTGCTCGAGCTGCAGGTAGCGCCTCTGGACGGAGCGGCCGAAGACGTCCATCTGGGAGCCGTGGTCGTTGATGTAGTACTCGCGGTCCACGTGGTAGCCGGCAAAGTCGAGCACGTTGCACATGGAGTCGCCCAGCGCGGCCCAGCGGCCGTGGCCGACGTGGAGCGGGCCGGTGGGGTTCGCGGAGATGAACTCGTAGTTGATCTTGAGGCCCTTGCCCTCGTCGGAGCGGCCCCAGTCGGCGCCCTTCTCGCGCACCTCCTGGAAGACCTCGTTGTTGGCCGACGCGTTGAGGTAGAAGTTGATGAAGCCCGGGCCTGCGACCTCGACCTTCGCGACCTCGTTGCTCTTGGGCATGTGGGCCACGATCGCCTGGGCGATCTTCGCGGGGGCCATGTGTGCGAGGCGCGCGGAGCGCATGGCGACCGTGGAGCTCCAGTCACCGTTGCTGGTGTCCGCCGGGCGCTCGACGCCGTACTCCTTCACCTCGAACTCGGGAAGGTCGCCAGCGGACTGTGCGGCCTCGATCGCTTGCTTTACAAGGTCCTCTATGGTCTCGGGCATGTTGTCTCCTTAGCTCTTGCCACACGATGCATGTTCCTGCGTGACGCAGACAGTTGCAGACAGTCTAGCAGACCGCCGAGCCAAACCCCACGTCACGCCGCGTATCCGACGCCCCTAGTGGCGCGCCGAGTCCCTGCGCTCCGCGCGCGTGAGGTCGCTCCTCAGCTTGGCGAGGCCGGGCTCAAGTCCCACGGGGTAGATCTGCGGGTTGAGGAAGCGCCTGACGGCGGGGTCAAGCCTCATGACCGCCTCGCGGCAGCGGGCCTTCGCCTGCTCGATGGTGTCCGGCTCCTTGGAGCGCTCGCCCTTCTCCACCACCTGCTCCATGAGCTCGCGAGACTCGTAGCCGCCCATGTCGTAGGTCATGAGCTCGTCCAGCACGTCGACCATGTTCGTGTCGCCGTCGGCGCTCCTCACGGAGTCGTCCACGATCATGTCGCCCACGGGGCAGCCCGCCTCGTCGTAGAAGCGCGTGATGTGCTGGATGCCCGGGATCGTGCGCTTGTAGGCCATCTCGGAGAGCTTGAGGACGGGGTCCCACGGCTCGTCCGCAGACGAGCGCGTGGCGGAGAGCTTGTACACGCCGCCGAGCGACGGCTGCGGGTCGCAGGTGGCGAGCTTGGTGCCCACGCCAAAGGAGTCGATGGGTGCGCCCTGCGCAAAGAGCGACTGGATGGTGTATTCGTCGAGGTCGTTCGACACGGAGATCTTGACATAGTCGAGCCCCGCCGCGTCGAAGGCGGCACGCGTCTCCTTGGAGAGCTTGGCGAGGTCGCCGGAGTCTATGCGGATGGCCGCAAGCCTCTCGCCCGCCTGCTCCATCTCCTTGGCGACGGTGATGGCGTTCTTGATGCCCCGGTGCACGTCATAGGTGTCGAGGAGAAGGACGCAGTTCTTGGGGCTGCTCTTCGCGAACGCGCGGAAGGCGTCGAGCTCCGTGGGAAACGCCATGACCCAGGAGTGCGCGTGCGTGCCGAAGACGGGGATTCCGTAGATCTTGCCCGCGAGCACGTTGGAGGTGGAGCTGGCGCCGCCGATGTAGGAGGCCCTCGCGACCGCGAGGCCGCCGTCGGGACCCTGCGCGCGGCGCAGGCCAAAGTCGGAGACGGGGTGCCCCTCGGCGGCGTGCACCACACGCGCCGTCTTGGTCGCGACGAGCGTCTGGAAGTTGACGAGGTTCAGCAGTGCGGTCTCGAGCAGCTGGCAGTCGATCAGCGGGCCCTCGACCCTCACCATGGGCTCGCGCGGGAACACGAGGTCGCCCTCGGGCACGGCCCAGACCGAGACCCTCATCCTGAAGTCGCGCAGGTAGTCGAGGAAGCCCTTCTTGAACATGGGGCCTCCGCTGGGTGCCTGGACGCTCGCGAGGTACGCGATGGAGTCGTCGTCGAACACGAAGTTCTCGACCAGGTCCGCAATCTGCCCCATGCCGCACGCCACGGCATAGCCGCCGCCAAACGGCGCCTCGCGGAAGAAGACGTTGAAGCACCCCTCAGCGTCCACAAGTCCTGACTCCCAGAAGCCCTGGGCCATGGTCAGCTCGTACAGGTCGGTGTTAAGCGAAACGTCGGTGGGTTTCGTCGCGTCGGTCAATGCCATTGCAGTCTCCTCTGCTTGGACCAAATCGCGTAAAGCTATCCAATAACAGAAGGGTACCACTCAGGGCGAGAAGGGCGTGGCTAATGGCCCAACACCGTCACGAGGATGATTGCGACGACCAGCACGGCGAGGCAGATGAGGACGACCTTCTGGCCCTTCGGCATGTTGAGGTCGTCGTCCGGCTCCATGAGGCGGGCGTTCTTCTCGCTCATCTCGCGGACGCGCCTGTCGCGCTCCGTCTCGGCCTTCGCGCGCTCGCGTTCCGCCTTGAGGTGCTCGAGCTCCGCACGGTCGCGGCGGGCCTGCCTCTCCCGCTCGCTGCGGGCCTTCTCGGCACGGAGCTCCTCGAGCTCCTTGCGCTCCTCGTCACTCAGCGGCTTCGTCGAATCTGCCATGCTCTTCCCCACTTTCCGGCCTTCGCGGCACGCGCGCCATTGCGGGGTGCAGTCCCCCGTCTACGGTTAACTGGTACCCAACTCTAGCATTCCAGCTCCGGACCCCTCACGCCCGTCGCGTCGAAGGCTGGCACGAAGCTCTCCGAGACGGTGCCGCCCTGCTGCCACCACAGGTTCTCGAAGCCCAGGTCGTCCGCGTGGTCGAGCACGGTCTCGTACTCGTCGTTCGTGACGGACCGCGCGAGGTCGCCTCCACGGCTCCTGCACTCCGCGTTGGGCGTGTACTGGTTCATGACGGAAAGGTCGGCCTCGTTGCCGCAGACGTCCCACACGCGGTCGAGCACGGCCAGCGAGTCGTCCACGTGTCCGGGCAGCACGAGGTGCCGCACGATGATGCCACGCTGCATGATGCCGTCGCGGTTGAGCCTCCTGCCACCCGCCCGCCTGAGCGAGGCGAGCATCTCGCGTAGCGCCTCGGTGGCTCGCTCGGCGTAATCGGGCACCGCAGAGAGCCTGCCCGAGACCGCGTCGGACGAGTACTTGAAGTCCGTCAGCCAGATGTCAACCACGTCCGACATGGCGCGGATGACCTCCGCGCGCTCGTATCCCGAGGTGTTGCACACGATAGGCAGGTCCATGCCCGCCTTGCGCGCCTCGAGGATCGCCTTGCGCACGTGCGGGGCATAGTGCAGGGGCGTGACCAGGTTGATGTTGTTAGCGCCCTTCTCCATCAGCTCAAGCATCATCTGGGCGAGGCGCTCGGTCGTGACCTCGAGCCCAAAGCCCTCCTGCGAGATCTCGTGGTTCTGACAGAACACGCACCTGAGGGGGCATCCCGTGAAGAAGATCGCGCCGGAGCCCGACGTTCCCGATATCGGCGGCTCCTCCCAGAAGTGAAGCGCGGACCTCGCGACCCTAAGCGTTGCCGTGGCACCGCAGAGGCCCGCCCTGCCGTCGGAGCGACGGGCGCCGCACTTCCTGGGACAGAGCTCGCAGCGATCGTACAGACCAAAGTCGACTTCCATGCTGACTCCGCATACGAAAAAACCCGGATGCAGAACATCCGGGCCTACGATACAAATGGTGGAGATGAAGGGATTCGAACCCTCGGCCTCTGCCTTGCGAAGGCAGCGCTCTCCCAGCTGAGCTACATCCCCAGTGCAAAACGCGCGAGAAGTATTGTTGCAAGAAGCCGTGACTCTGTCAACCCAAAATCTCGAACATATTTTGGAGACCAGAATCGGCCGTCCCGCAACGCCATGAGCCCCACGCGTACATGACGGAAAAGTCGTCCCCTGCGGTTGCGAAATGAACCCACCTCTCAAAAGGTGGGTGCCCTCATCGCCTTTTCCAGCTTCCTCAACAACGGAGGATGCCTGTAATGGGGACGATATGTGGGCTCCCTCAAAACGCTTGTCGGTTCACCCAGTTGTTTCCGCAGGGGAACGACACTTATGACTATAGGGGACCCGTCGCCAAAGTACAGTCTTGACTTGCCCGCCCTTCCTGCCAACATAAGTGTATGTGGCCCGCCAACTGGTGGGCCGTTTCCATTTTGGTGGGCCGTTTCCACATTCGGCCCCGGCTCACGTGCCGAAACCATGCGTTCCTGTATCATTAGAACGTAAATACGTTGGACGAGGACCATTCGGAGGGGGCGTACATGTACAGGCCGTGGGTGCCATACCTGTGTCTCTTCCTCGCAGCCCTGTTCGCCGCACTTCTCACCACTCCCCTCGCCCGTCGCATAGCCTGGAAGGTCAACGCCGTCGACTACCCGGACAAGCGTCGCATCAACAAGGTTCCCATACCCAGGATGGGCGGCATCGCGGTGTTCCTGGGCATCGTGGCCGCCTTCGTCGTCCAGTACCTTGGCACCAAGTTCCTGAACTGGCCCATGATCCTCTCGCCGGCACCGCACCTCCAGAACGTCAACTACCGGCTCCTCGCACTCGGCTTCGTCGCTATCTTCGTCACCGGCCTTCTGGACGACGTGTTCCAGCTCAAGCCCCTGCAGAAGCTCGCGGGGCAGATCGTCGCGGCGCTCATCGCCGTCGCCTCGGGCGTCGTCATCGGCGTGATCGTCAACCCCGCGACCGAGGGTGCCTTCTACCTGGGAATATGGACGTACCCCATCACGGTAATCTACCTCGTGGCATACGTGAACATCTTCAACCTGATCGACGGCCTCGACGGCCTCGCCTCGGGCCTCGCGTGCATCGCGAGCTTCACCATGTTCGCGCTCTCCATCATGTCCGGCCGCACGGACGCCGCCGCCCTCGCGATCGCGCTCAGCGGCTCAACGCTCGGTTTCCTCCGTTACAACTTCAACCCCGCAAGCATCTTCCTGGGCGACTCTGGCTCGCTTTTGCTCGGCTACACGCTCGGCGTCGTCTCCATGCTCTCGGTCACGCGCGTCGCCGGCCTCACGACCATCATCGTGCCCCTCGTGATCGCGGGCATCCCCATCATCGACACGTTCTCGGCCATCGTGCGCCGCAAGCGCGCCCACGTCAGCATCGGCCAGGCCGACCGCGGCCACATCCACCACCGCCTCATCGCCGAGGGCTTCAACCAGCGCCAGGCCGTCCTTCTCATGTACGCCTGGACCGCCCTGCTCTGCCTCGGCACGTTCGCGATGACCCAAGTCTCCGTCATCCCCCGCATCGGCATCTTCGCGGTGCTGCTGATCATCTCCGCCGTCATCGCGGCGAGACTCCACCTCTTCCGTCCCGTGCTCCTGCACCACACCGACCCCTCGACCGGCCAGGACGAGCTTGTGTGCCCCCAGGACCCTGAATTTGAACAAGAGAAGGAGAAGTTCGAGGAGTCCCACCCCGACAAGATTCACCATCGCTCGTAACCGAGCTTTCTACCAGCGGTTTTGTCGCTATTTACCTCGCTCCAAAGCCTCGTGATAGACAACGGAAGCCTCCTGCAAGGCCCATGTCGTACCCTTCTTCCACCATCCGCCGCGACGAAGGGATCACGCATGATGTCATCAGATGCAAGCACGCACCCAAACCACGAGGTAATCGACGTCCTCGAGCGAGACGAGAGGCTCTTCTCCGCCATGCTCGCCCATGACCTCGAGGCTCGCGTCGTCTCCGAAGTGTTCCGCCCCCATGCTCAGCGTGGATCGGACGCGTGCCCATCGTGCATGCATGGCATGCCGGTAAAGGACGATCCAGTCCCAGACCCATACACATGCGACCAGGCGGCGGAGCCGTACCTGGCATGGCTGGCAGACGTGGTTGCCGCGAGGGAGCTCCATATGCCGGACACCATCTCCACGCTGGACGATAGGGGCCTCCTGGAAGGTCTTCTCGAGCGAGAGCGCGAGGACGGCGCTCGCGAGGGCATGGAGGAGACGCTATCCAAGGTACGGAAGCTCTTTCTCGCCCTCAAGGCGGAAGACCGTGAGGGCGAGCTTGTGGACGACCTCGCGAGCCCATTGGAGTTCGCCTGTGCGCTCGACGACCTCTCCATTGCGTAGCCGTGCCCAAATGATGGTCGCATTGTCTCTGTAGTGTCTCTCCATACAAAAGCGGGGCCCATGTCATCCATGGGTCCCGCTAGAAATGCGAATGTCTGCGTCGACTACTCGGCGTCGGCGAGGGCCTTCTTCGCGACCTCGGCGAGGTCCGCGAAGGCGGCCTCGTCCTCGTAGGCGACCTGAGCGAGGACCTTGCGGTCGAGCTCGACGCCGGCGAGCTTCAGGCCGTGCATGAACTTGCTGTAGGACAGGTCGTTCATGCGGGCGGCAGCGTTGATGCGCTGGATCCACAGAGCGCGGATGTCACGCTTCTTGTTGCGACGGTCACGGTACTGGTACTGGCCACTGTGCTGGGCCTGCTCCTTCATGCCGCGGAAGGTGCGGGAGGAGGTGCCATAGTAGCCCTTGGTGCGCTCCACCAGGGTCTGACGCTTCTTGCGGCCGGCAACAGCGCGCTTCACTCGTGCCATATCTAATCAACTCCTTGGAAATGCGATTCTAAATGACGCGTGCGCGCCTCTCTACTTCGTGCCCATGCGCTGCGAAACGACCTTGACGTCCGCGGGGGCAAGCTCGGTCTCCTTGCGGAAGCCGCGGATGCGCTTCTGGGACTTCTTGGTCAGGATGTGGCTCTTGAAGGCCTTTGCGCGCATGATCTTGCCGGTTCCGGTGCGGCGGAAACGCTTTGCCGAACCCTTGTGCGTCTTCATCTTGGGCATGCTAGTTCTCCTTCTCACTCTCGGTGTCGTCCTCCGGCGCCTTCTCGTCAAAGGCACCCTTGATGGGGGCGACGAGCATGTGCATGTTCCGACCTTCCATCTTAGGCTTGGACTCGACCGTCGCATACGGCTTCAGGTCGTCTGCAAGCCTATTCAGGACGTTGAGGCCCTGCTCTGGATGAGCCATCTCGCGACCGCGGAACATGATCGTGACCTTGACTCGAGCGCCCTTCTTGAGGAAGCGCATGACGTGGTTCTTCTTGGTCGTATAGTCGCCCACGTCAATCTTGGGCCTGAACTTCATTTCCTTGACCTCGACCTTGACCTGCTTCTTGCGCGCGGCCTTGGCCTTGCGGTCCTGCTCGTACTTGAACTTGCGGTAGTCCATGACCTTGCAGACGGGAGGCTCCGCGTTGGGAGCGATCTCCACGAGGTCAAGGTTCTGCTCGTCTGCAATGCGCTGTGCGTCGCGAATGCCGAACAGGCCAAGCTGCGAACCGTCAACACCGATGAGACGGCAAGTACGTGCGGTGATCTCGTCGTTGATACGAGGACCCTGATTCTTGGCTATCTTTGACACCTTCCCTTCCCCGCGGCGTTGCGCCGCATAAAAAAACTCCTGGCCAACAGCATCCAGGAGACAAGGGCCGCCAGTGTGGCGAACAAGATATCTTTGTCTGACCAGACAGCTGCTTTCGCGCCGTGTAGGTGGGGGCGTAAGCCCCGCTTTGCAAAACACTTATCGAATACTAGCGGTTGGCCGCCGCCATTGCAAGCGGCATCCGAGGACATCCGCAGCTTCACAAGTTGCAGACATTCCCGTCGGAACCAACGCGCAAGTGGCGCGCCGCAGTACCCGATACCCCATTCTCCGCTGGTTGAGCCTGGTGCCCGAGGTGGGACTCGAACCCACACGCCGTTTCCGACAGCAGATTTTGAGTCTGCCGCGTCTGCCAGTTCCGCCACTCGGGCGCGTCACGAAGACTTGCGTGCTTGAACTATAGCAGAGCTTCCCCCATGGCCTCGCAACAATTAGCGAAGGTACGGGTTCTGCGCAAGCTCGTCCTCCATGGTCGTGGGGTCGCCATGCCCGCAGAACACGTTGGTGTGGGGCGGGATCTCGCGCTTGAGGCGGACAAGCGTCTCCTCGAGCGCGGCCTGGTCGCCGCCCGAGATGTCCGTGCGACCGACGGAGCCCTTGAACAGCGTGTCACCCACGAAGCAGATGTGGTCGGCGCTTCCCGAGCCGAGAAGGACGAGGCCTCCGGGGGTGTGCCCCGGCGCCTCGATCACCCTGAAGCTCGCCGTTCCCACCTCGAGGGTGTCACCCTCCCGTAGCTCGAGGTCGGGTGCGGGGGCATCGTCGTCGTACGAGAGGCCGAGCTCGTTCTTCTCGCCCGCGTGGCTCGCCATCTCGGCGTCCCTGGGGCTCATGGCGAAGGTGGCGCCCGTGGCCTCCTTGAGGGCCTTCACGCCACCCACGTGGTCGCCGTGGCCATGCGTCGCGACGATGCACTTGACGCGGACGTCCTCGGGCAGGTGCTCGTAGATGGCCTGGCCGGAGTCGCCGGCGTCCACGACCATGCACTCGCCCTGCGATATGTACGCGTAGCAGTTGGTCTCTATCGGGCCCACGACGAACATAGCGATCTGGTCGCGGCCGTCGTCGTGGCAGCCGCCGCCACAGCAGCCACCGCCGTGGCCGTGGCTGCCGCAGCAGCCGCCCTCGTGCTCGTGGTCGTGGTGGCCGCCGCAGCAGCAGCCCTCGTGGTCGTCGCAGTGGTCGGCCATCAGACCCTCCTCTTCATCTGGTTGGCGCCCTCGCCGGGCAGGATGCGCCGCGCGCTGTAGACCGAGGGCACCCTGCCCACGGAGGCCAGCAGCGGCGCGAGGCGCGATGCGTCGGATATCGCGATCAGGAAGCGCAGGCGCGCGGTGCCCGACTTCGCGGTCTGCGTGGCCGCGGAGAGAATGTTGCCGCCCGAGTCGCCGATCGCGATCGTCACGTCCTTGAGGAGTCCCATCCTGTCCGTGGCCTCGACCACGATCTCGACCTGGAACTCCGTGGCGCCCGTCGCGTCCCACTCGACGTCGATCATGCGCTCGGGATGCGCCATGAGGCCCTTCACGTTGGGGCAGCTCGCGCGGTGCACGGACACGCCGCGGCCGCGCGTGACGAAGCCCACGATGTCGTCGCCGGCGACGGGGTTGCAGCAGTGCGCGAGGTGGACCAGCAGGTCCGGATCGCCCTTCACGACGACGCCGCAGTTGTTCTGGCGGCGCTTCCTGAGCGACCGGCTGTTGCCCGCGAGCGGAGCCAGCGGCATGTCGTCCTCGATGGCCTTCTGCTTGGCCGCGTCCTTCTCGCGCTGTGCCTGCGTCTCCGCGCTGTCCTTGCCGAGCGCGGCCTCGATGCGGTTCGCAATCTGCTTGGAGCTCACCTTGTTGGAGCCAACGGCGGCAAACAGGTCGTCTACGCGAACGTAGTCGAGCTGCTGCACCACCTCGTCGATCGCCTTGACCGTACGGGGGTTGCTGATGCCGTAGCCGCGCTTGCGCAGCTCGTGCGCCACGTCGCTGCGGCCCATCTCCGCGTCGTCGTTCTTGCTGGCGGTCGTGAAGTACTTGCGGATCTTGGCCTTGGCCGAGGGCGTCGCCACTATGTTGAGCCAGTCGCGGCTCGGCTTGGAGTTCTTGTTGGTGAGGACCTCGATGCGGTCGCCGCTCTGCAGGTGGTACGTGAGCGGCACCACGGCGCCGTTGACCTTGGCGCCCACGCAGTGGTTGCCGACCTCGGTGTGCACGGCGTAGGCAAAGTCGAGCGGGGTGGAGTCGCGGCGCAGGCTCATGACGTCGCCCTTGGGCGTGAAGACGAAGATCTCGTCCTCGAAGAGGTCGACCCTGAGGTTGTTCAGGTACTCGGTCGCGTCGCCCATGTCGTCGTCCGTGGCCCAGTCCAGGCTGCGGCGGATCCAGTTGATCTGGCTGTCGATGTCCTTGTCGGAGTTCGACATGTTGCCCTCGGAGTTGCCGGCCTTCTTGTACAGCCAGTGGGCCGCGATGCCGTACTCCGCGCGGTCGTGCATCTCGTACGTGCGGATCTGGATCTCGATGGGGCGCGCGTCCGAGCCGATGACCGTCGTGTGCAGCGACTGGTAGCCGTTGGGCTTGGGCATGGCGATGTAGTCCTTGAAGCGCCCGGGCAGCGGGTGCCAGAGCGTGTGCACCGCGCCGAGCGCGGAGTAGCAGTCCCCCACCGTCTTGGCGAGCACGCGCAGCGCGATGAGGTCGTATATGTCCGAGAACTCCTTGTTCTTGCGGGTCATCTTCTGGTAGATGGACCACAGGTGCTTGGGCCTGCCGGTTATCTGGTAGTCGGAAAGGCCCACGCGCTTGAGCTCCGCGTCGAGTACGCGGATGGCCTCGCGCGTGTTCTGCTCGCGCTGGGCGCGCGTCTCCTGCACCATGCGGGCGATGCGCTCGTACTCCTCGGGCTCGAGGTAGAAGAACGCCAGGTCCTCGAGCTCCCACTTGATGGAGCTGATGCCCAGACGATCGGCCAGCGGCGCGTAGACGTCCATCGTCTCGCGCGCCTTGAACTTGCGGCGGTCCGCCGGCAGCGCGGCGAGCGTCCTCATGTTGTGCAGTCGGTCGGCCAGCTTGATGATGACCACGCGGATGTCCTTCGACATCGCCAGGAACATCTTGCGCAGCGTGAGCGCCTGCTTCTCGTCCATGGAGCTCACGTTGATGGAGGTGAGCTTCGTCACGCCGTCCACGAGCTCCGCCACCGTGGGGCCGAACTTCTCGCTCAGCTCCTCGAGCGTCACGGGGGTGTCCTCCACGGTGTCGTGGAGAAGGGCGGCGCAAATGGGGTCGGCGTCCATCCTCAGGTCCTTGGCCAGGATGTACGCGACCTCCACGGGGTGGTTGATGTAGGCCTCGCCGGAGCGGCGGCGCTGGTCGCGATGGCTCACGGCGGCAAAGTCGTAGGCACGCTCCACCTTGGCGAGGCCAGCCTCGTCCAGGTAGGAGGCGCAGGTGCTCCTCAGCACGCGCCAGTTGTCGGCCTGCGGTACGTTCTTTCGTCGCGCGGGGTCCGCGGCGTTTTGGGTGGTGTCTCCCATGGGAACCCCTTTCAATCAGATTCCACTAGCCTACCACGTGGCCGAAGTCCGGTGTGATGGGCCTCGTGATTCTCTCGAGCAGCTCCTCGGTGGGCGCCGCGAGCACCCAGTCCCTGAAGGCGTCAAACGCGTCGCGCGAGCGCAGCCCCTCGAGGTAGCGGATCGACTCGTTCAGCTCCATCCGGCGGGGCGACTCCACCATGCGGATGCGCCGCGCGGAGCCGTAGCCCGAGGTCTCCAGGAACCCGAGCTCGCGGAAGATCGACACGCCGCAGGACACGCTCTTCTCGTCCAGCCTCGACGTGGGGTCGATCTCGAGCGCGAGCTGCGCGATGTCGGCGTTGGAGGACGAGAAGGACGCGTCGTCCGCCTCCGTGGCCGCCTGCTGAGCCAGCGTCCTGAGCGATCGGTACAGCAGCACTAGGTCCTGGCGCGCAGGCGCGGCCGAGGACACGATGCGCTCGTTGATGCGCGCGTCACGGCTGCCAAAGAGCAGGTAGATCTGGGCGTCGGCGCCGTCGCGGCCCGCGCGGCCGCTCATCTGGTTGAACTCGATCGAGCCGAAGGGCATGTGGTAGAGCATGACGTTGCGGATGTCAGGGAGGTTCACGCCCTCGCCAAACGCGCTCGTGCTCACGATGCAGCAGAGCTCGCCGGAGCGGAAGGCCTCCTCGACGCGCAGGCGGTCCGCGCGCGAGAGGCCGGCGTTATAGAACGCGATGCGGTGCGCGAGCTCCGGGATGTTCTGCCTGAGCATGCGAGCGAGCGAGACGGACTGCTCGCGCGAGTTGACGTAGACCACGGTCTTGAGGCCCGTGGAGACCACGTTGACGAGCACCGCCTCGCGGTCGCGCACCTCGCGCAGGTCGCGCAGGTGCAGGTTCTGGCGGACGGAGTCGTCCACGATCACGTCGTCGGGCGCGATGGGCAGCAGGCTCAGGATCTCGCGCGCGACCTTGGGCTCGGCCGTCGCCGTGACGGCGAGCGCCGTGGGGTTGCCCAGCGCCTCGAGCACCTGCGGCATCTGCGCGTACGCGCTGCGGTTGCCGCCGCGCGCGCCGGCCATGTGGTGCGCCTCGTCCACGACCACGAAGGACACGCGTCCCGCCTTGGCAAACTGGTCACGGTGGATCGCGAGGAACTCCGGCGTCGTGAGGATCACGTCCGCGTCGCCCGCCGCAAGCGCCTCGAACGTGCGGCGGCGCTCCTCGAGCGGGGTCTCCCCCGTGAGGACCTCCACGTGCATGCCGAGCTTGCCGAACGTGGCCTCCAGGTGGTAGGCCTGGTCCGCTACGAGCGCGCGCAGCGGGTACACGAAGACGCTCGCGCCGTGGCCCAGGATGGCCTCGCGCGCGGCATGCAGGTGGAAGATGAGCGACTTGCCGCGGCCCGTCGCCATGACGCACAGGGTCGACCTGCCCTGGCCCAGCTGCTCCACGGCGAGGCGCTGCGCCTCCAGGAGCTGGTGGTCGCCTATGAGCGCGCGGCGGAGCTCGTCCGTCAGCTCGTCGGGACCAAGGGTCGCCAGGTAGGAGCGGACGGCACCGGCCGTCTCCTCGGCGGCCTCGGCGCCCGCGGGCGCGCACGTGCGCTCGACGCTGATGTTGACGCCGCGCGAGGGCTTGGCGCCGGCGCCGCCCGTCACCTCGAGCACGCTCGCGGTGTACGTGGCGCCCGCGTCCATGAGCGGCGCGAGCGCAGCCGCGATCTGGCGGCGCAGGTAGCCCAGGGGGCGGCCGTCGGAGCGCCTCACGGCGATGGCGTTTGCGTCGGCCTCGTTGTTGGGCTCGCGCACGAGGGCAAGCTCTTCTCCCCCGGCGAGGCCCTCCGTCGCGTCCTGCCGCCCGTCGAAGCTCACGCCCACGACCTTGGTCGAGAAGCGCTCGGCCTCGGCGATGGTGGCGTACTCGTCGCGCGAAAGAATCTCGCCGGCGCGCGAGAAGAGCTCGTCAGCCAGGCCGTCGGGCCCGTCGTCGGGCGCGGTCGCGTCGCGGTAGGCGATGTCCTTCACCATGAGCTTGGGCTTGGTGCGGCCCTGCCACGTCTCGCTCACGGGCTCGAACACAAGGTCCACGGCGCCCTCGCAGTCCACGGCGCGGTCGATCTGCGGCGCGCGGAACATGATGGCCGCGACGCTGCTCACGCCGTCCGTCGCCACGAAGCGCAGGTGGTTGCCCTGGCCGCCCACCTTGGCGCGGTTGCGCATGGTGACGCCGCGCACGCCAAAGAGCGGCTTCTTGTTGCCCTGGCCAAACGGCTGCATAACCTCGAGCGCGTCGATGTTGGCAATCGTCATCTCGTCGAGCCCCACGATGGCCGTGACCTCACCGCGGTCCTCGAAGTCCTCCGCAGGGAGCGCCTCCATGGCCTCCTCCAGGGACTCGCGGAACGAGTCGAGGTTGGCGGCGTCGCAGGTCACGCCCACGGCGCCGGCGTGCCCACCAAAGCGGACGAGCTGGTCGGAGCACTGGTCGACGGCGTGGAAGAGGTCGACGCTGCCAACGGAGCGGCCCGAGCCACGCGCGATGCCGTCGGATATGGAAAACAGGATCGCGGGAACGTGGTAGCGGTTGGCGATGCGGCTCGCCACGATGCCCTTCACGCCCTCGTGCCAGCCCTCGCCGCCGACGACGACCACGCGGCCGCCGTCGTAGGTGGCCTCGACCTTGGCCATGGCCTCCTCGGTGAGCTGGGACTCGATCTCGCGACGCTCCGTGTTGGTCTGCTCGAGCCTGCCGGCGAGCACGGCCGCCTCGGCGGGGTCGTTGGTGAGCAGCAGGTCGAAGGCGACGTCCGTCGTCCCCATGCGGCCGGCCGCGTTCAGGCGCGGTATGAGCGAGAAGGGCAGCTCGTCCGAGGTGATGGTCTGCAGGTCGACGCCGGCCGTCGCGGCCAGCGCCAGAAGCCCGGGCCTGCGCGTCCTGCGCATGCACGAGATGCCGTCCGCCACGAGGGCGCGGTTCTCGCCCGTGAGGAGCATCATGTCCGAGATGGTGCCGAGCGTCGCGACCTCGGTGTAGGAGCGCCACAGGTCGTCGCGACCGTGGCGGCGTCCCAGCTCCTGCACGAGCTTGAGGGCCACGCCCGCGCCCGCGAGCTCGCGGGAGGGGTTCTTCTCCTCCAGCTTTGGGTCGCACACGGGGACGTCCTCGGGCACGAGCTCCGCAGGCTCGTGGTGGTCGGTCACCACCACGTCGATGCCCTGGGTCCTGAGCCACGCGACCTCGACCTTGGACGCGATGCCGTTGTCGACCGTCACGATGAGGTCGGGGTGGCAGCCCTCGATCACGCGCGTGAGCGCGTCCTTCGAGAGCCCGTAGCCCTCGCCAAAGCGGTGCGGGATGTACGGGGACACCTTGGCCCCAAGCTCGCGCAGGCCGAGCGTAAGCAGGCAGGTGGCGGACATGCCGTCCACGTCGAAGTCGCCGAATATCGCGATGGACTCGCCGTCCGCGATGGCGCGGTCGACCCTGTCGGCCGCCTCGCGCATGCCGGGGATGACGAGCGGGTCCTGCCAATCGCGCTCGAGCGAGGGCGACAGGAAGCGCTTGGCCTCCTCCACGGTCCTGATGCCGCGCGCGGCCATCGTCCTCGCCACGAGGGCGGGAACGTGGCACCCCTCGGCGAGCCTGCGCTCGGCCTCGGGGTCCTGGGGCAGGAGCTCCCACCTTCTGCTGTCGGCGAGCCCGGGCATGGCTACTCGGCTTCCCCGGCTGCGTCGGCCTTACGGACGGACGCCTCAGGCGCGTCCCACCCGTACTTCTCCTCCAGCTTCTTCCACTTGGGCTCGCGCGTCTTCCAGATGGAGAGCAGCGGGCTCGCGACGCCGAAGCTGGAGTACGTGCCCAGCAGCTCGCCCACGAGGATTGCGAACGCGAAGTCCTTGAGCGTGGAGCCGCCCAGCGCGAGCATGCAGATGACGGGCACGACCGTCGTGATCGTGGTGTTGATGGTGCGGACGATGACCTCGTTGATCGAGAAGTTCGCGATCTGGTGGTACGTGCGGTGCACGCCGTCCTTGAGCTGCTTGGCGTTCTCGTTCACTCGGTTGAACTCGACCACCGTGTCGTAGAGCGAGTAGCCCATGATGGTGAGAAG
Organism: Coriobacteriaceae bacterium; assembly: GCA_003862195.1. Lineage (GTDB taxonomy): Bacteria > Actinomycetota > Coriobacteriia > Coriobacteriales > Atopobiaceae > Parafannyhessea. The sequence continues at coordinate 63,573 of QOUO01000006.1, forward strand.
GGCGGCCACCACGTTGGGCGTGATGGGCGTCTGGGTCCAGGCGTAGACGCCGAGCGTGATCACGAGGTCGTGCAGCAGCGCGACGACGGCCGTGATGGACATCTTGAACTCGTAGCGGATGGATACGTACGCGATGATGAGCGCGATGGCGATCACGAAGGCCAGCGCGGACGAGCGCGTGACGTCGGCGCCCCAGTCCGGGCCGATGGTGGTCGCGGTGTAGTTCTCGGACGTGAGGCCGAGCGTCTTGGCGGCCGCGGCCGCGTGGCGGTTGGCCGTCGCGGGGTCGGTCGTGTCGAGCCGAACGATGAAGCCCCTCTTGGCGTCGCTCACCGTGGTCTGCACGGAGGGGTCCTTCTCCCCCGCCTTCACGAGCGCCGAGCGCATCTGCGAGATTGTGATGGATCCCGTGTCCGTGAAGTCGATCTCGGTTCCGCCCTTGAACTCGATGCCAAAGACGAGCCCGCGGACGACGAGGCCCACGACGGCCAGGACCACGAGCACGCAGGACAGCGTGAGGAGCTGCCTCCTGTGCTGGATGAAGGGAATCTCGTGCCTGAAGTGACTACGCATTGCGGGCACCCCCCTTCTGGTCCCTCTCGTCTGCCTTGCGACGCGCCTCCGCGAGGTCCTGGTCGACGCCCCAGAACTTGGGGTGGCGCTCTATGGTGCCCAGGGCGAGCAGGCGCAGCGCGGGCGCCTTGAAGCAGAACATGGTGATGACGTCGCACACGATGCCGAGCGCGAGCGTGAGGCCGAAGCCCTTGACCGAGCCGATCGCGAAGAAGAACAGCGCGAGCGCGCACACGAGCTGCACGGCGTCGGCATCGAGCGACGTCATGATGCCGTGCTTGGCGCCGGAGACCGACGCCTGCTTGACGGAGCGGCCCATGCGGATCTCCTCGCGGAAGCGCTCGAGCACGAGGATCGAGGAGTCCGCCGCGGAACCCGTGGTGAGCACGACGCCCGCGAGGCCCGGCAGCGTGAGCGCGAAGAGCCCGAAGTGCGAGAGAAGCGCGAGGATTCCAAGGTAGACGATGCCAAACACCGCGAGCGAGCCCATGGTGAGGATGCCGAGGCCGCGGTAGAAGACGAAGAGGTACACGATGACGATGGCGAGGCCGATGCCGATGGCGAACACGCCCTGGTTGAGCGAGTCCTGGCCGAGGGTCGGGCCGACGACGCGGCTCTCAGAGTATTTGAGGGTGACGGGGAGCGAGCCGGAGTCGAGCACGGTCTTGAGCGACTTGGCCTCGTTCAGCGTGAACTTGCCGGTGATGGACACCTCGCCGCCCGTGATCTCGCTCTGGACGGCCGGCGCGGACTTGACCACGCCGTCGAGCACGATGGCGATGCGGCCGTTGGTGGGCGCGAGCTCCTTGGTGACCTCGGCAAAGTCCTTGGTGCCCTCGGAGTCGAGCTTGACGTTGACGGAGTAGTAGCCGGACAGCGAGTTGCTCGACTGCCCCACCGTGACGCTCTTGACGTGCGAGCCGGTCATGAACGGGGTGTATGTGCCGCTCTTGAGCTTCACGTTCTCGGTCCCGGCGTTGATCTTGGCGAGCGCGTCGGCGTCGCCGATCTCGTCCAGGCGCACGAACTCGAGCAGGCCCGTCTGGCCGATGGTCTTGATGGCCTGGTTCGCGTTGGTGGCGCCGGGGATCTGGATCAGGATTGACTTGCTGCCCTGCTGCTGGACCGTCGTCTCGGACGCGCCGAGCGAGTTGACGCGGTTCTGGACGATGGTCGTGGCCGTCGCCATGTCCTCGGCGGACGGCGTCTTGCCGTTGGACTTGCTCGCGGTCATGACGACCGACACGCCGCCGCGGATGTCGAGTCCCTGGGTGATCTTCTCGCCCACGGGGGTAAAGCCGATGACGCACGCCACGAGCACGGCGAGAAGGACCACCAGCGTGGTCACGTAGCGCCTCTTTTGCGGATCGCGCCTCCTGCCCCTACGGCGCGACTTGGGCGCCTTGTCCCTCTTGGCCGCGGACTCCGTGGCGTTCCAGCGGTCAACGCCGGACAGGGACTCGGAGGACTTCTTGTCTCGAGCCATAAACCTTTGCCTTCTGTCTGGGGGCACATGCCCCGGGTGTTTGACTCGACCAATGATAGAACACTTGGACGAACGCATCGCGGCGCGCCCCGGCGCCGCGTCTGGCCGCTACCAGTCGCTGGCGGCGGGGAGCTCGTCCCAGGCGCGCACGAACTCGCCGTAACGGTGCTCGATGATGGCCTGGCGGGCGCGGCGCATGAGGTCGAGCAGGTAGTAGACGTTGTGGAGGGACAGCAGGATGGAGCCGACCATCTCCTTCTGCTTGACCAGGTGGTGGATGTAGGCGCGGCTGTAGCCGCCCGTGCACACGGGGCAGGTGCAGTCTGCGTCGATGGGGCCCGCGTCGTGCGTGAAGCGCGAGTTCTTGAAGTTGAGGCGCCCCTCGCTCGAGAACGCGGAGCCCATGCGCGCCGTCCTGGTGGGCAGCACGCAGTCGAACATGTCGATCCCGCACTCCACGCCGTGCACGAGCGTCGTGGGGTTGCCCACGCCCATGAGGTAGCGGGGCTTGTCGCGCGGCATGTACTCGCTCGCAAGCGGGGCGAGCGTCTCGAACATGGTCTCGTGGTCCTCGCCCACGGAGTAGCCGCCGATGCCGTAGCCCGGGAAGTCGCCGCAGTCCTCGAGGTGGCGAAGCGACCTCAGGCGCAGGTCCATGTGCATGCCGCCCTGGACGATGCTGAAGAGCGCCTGGTCCTCGCGGGTGTGCGCCTTGTAGCAGCGCTCGGCCCACATGCCGCTCAGCTCCACGGCGCGCTCCACGAAGGAGCGGCTCGCCGGGTATCCCGGGCACTGGTCGAGCTGCATCACGATGTCGGCGCCGAGCTTCTGGGCGATGTCCATGTTGCGCTCCGGCGTCCAGAACACGTGGGAGCCGTCGTAGTCGACGGTGCGGAACTCCACGCCGTCGTCCGTGAGCTTGGTGAACTCGCCGTGGCTGAAGACCTGGAAGCCGCCCGAGTCCGTGAGGATCGGGTGGTGCCACTGCATGAAGTCGTGCAGGCCGCCCATCTCGGCAACGACGTCCTCACCGGGACGGTTGGAGAGGTGGTAGGTGTTCGCGAGCACGATCTTGGCGCCGAGCTGCTCGAGCTGCGGGGGCAGTATGCCCTTGACCGTGGCCTTGGTGCCGACGGGCATGAAGATGGGCGTCGGCACGTCGCCGTGGGGCGTGTGCAGCACGCCGGCGCGCGCGTGCGTCGTGGGATCCTCCGC
>QOUO01000051.1 GCA_003862195.1 Coriobacteriaceae bacterium
GCGCGCCACTCCGACGCCGACCGCGGCGACACGCTCTCGGGGCAGGTCGCCCGCGGGTCCTACGGGAGCACAAGGCGCGACCTCATCGACATGCCGCAACCGCTCTGGGACTACTGGGAGGCGAGGGCCTAGGTCAATCGTGGTCTAACAGAGAGTTTCCTTTTCGCTAAGAGGATGCGCATTGATAAGGTTTTGTGTTATTCGGTCCCACTCTTGAACTGGATGGCCATAGTAAGGTGATTCCATATGCATACCTCGCTCGTTCGGTGGCTTCATTTTTGTGCATCATGCGGCAGTAATGCCACGGCATGACACATTGAGCTCATGATATGACTCTGCAAGCTGTTATGCATCCGAAGAGCTGGCTCAGCGATTAAGCACCAGAGCCTGATGTATTCAGATGGGAATAAATCAACAAACACCTTTCGCCGATTCCCTCGAGGCGAGCACGTGGAGATACGTAGCTCACGCAGTGGCCCGGTCGAATCTGAGTGGTGCCACCAGTTAGAGCCTTTGCTCAAGAGGTGACAAAAAAGCGGCTGCAAGCAGCATGCCGCTCGCGGTGAACGCCCAACGCGGCTAGATAACGGCGGGTATCCAAGAATGACGGCCATCAATACGAGGAGATAGGAGTCAGCCCATGGCAGACGAGAAGACCATGGTGATGGAGAGCGGCACCGAGAATCGAAAACTCTTTTGGGGCGTCATGCCCGAGGGCAAGGCCTACGTGCGCGAGACGAGCAAGGGCGACCTCACCGAGATAATGTTCGACGCCGCCGAGCGCGAGACGACCGTCACGTTTGAGCCGACCGATGACTACTCGCTTGCCGACGTCGCCGACACCGTGGAGGGCCACGCCGACGACTGCTTCATAACCGACTTCGAGGATGCTCTCACGCTCTGGGGCATCCCGTATACACGAGACGAGAAGGTCATACCGCTTGACGCATAGAGGCCAGCCGACAAGGACGACGATGGCGACGCGCCGCGCGGAAACGCACGGCGCGCTTTCGTATGAGGAGAAGAACACCCAAGCCCGAAGCCATACGGCAAAGTGAGGAGAAGAACCCTTTCACGTCCCACCGCCCGCCGCACGCTCGCCGGAGGGTCCGGCACCGCCGCGTGCTCGTCATCGCGAGTTGCCCGCGCCCAGCGCGGGCCGGGCCGTGCGGGGCGCGGGCCTCCGCGCGCCCATGGGAGTCTTCCTAACCTGGGGGGAGCGGCCTGGGCGCGGGGCTTCGCGTGCGGGCCTCCAGCAGCCGCCTGCGCTTGCCGGGCTTGCGCCGCCCGTGCCAGCCGCCGCCCCTGGCCGGTCTTCGGCACGGCCCGTGGCAGCCGGCAAGCCGTCTGCCACGGGCTTCGGCCTCAGCCGAGGCCAGGGTCGCCGTCTGTCACGGGTCCCCGTCGCAAGCTCGGCAAGCTACGGCGTCTGCTTCCGGCACCGCGCTCAGCCCCACGCTCAGGCCGCATAACCTGCGAGTCACGGAGGGGGCGCGCTTCGGCCCGCGTCGCGCCCGTCCACACGGCCCGCGCTGGGCGCTCCATCATCGTCCTCGTCCGCACGCGGCGGTGCCGGACCCATGCGGGGCCGTCTCGGTGCGGCGGGCGGTGGGACGTGCCGTTGCCGCAAGTGGCACGTACCTGACGGCGCACCATGTTCGCGACGATCCATCAGCGACGGCATCCCCGGCACGGGTGCCCCAGACGAACCTGGAAGCCTAAGACCGCGCCGCGCCACCTACAAGCGCTACCGATGGCGCGGGTAACGTCACCGAACCCGCGAGCCAGCCTCCGCGCCAGTGCCGCCTGCAGCGTCCCCGTACCAGCACGAACGGTACTCCTCGCGCGTCATGAGTCCGGCGGCCACCTCCGCCATGTCCTGCTGCTTCTCGGAAGCCGTATCCTGGACGATGGAGTCGTCGTATATGACGCCCACGTCTCCCTCGTTGGGAAGGCCTACACCCATGTAGCGCGAACATGCCATCACTGCCCTGGAGACGTCCACGAGCGCCCCCTGTAAGGCGTTCTCGTTCTTCCTGATGTTGCGCATGAGCGCCGAGTTATCCGACGACACCTCCGTGGCCGTCTTCACGTACCCGACATTGTCCGTGTCGAAGTAGTTGACCCCCAGGCCCACGAGATCCCCGAGTACCTGCAGGGCCAGCCTGAACGCCTTCCCCTGCGCCTCGGTGCGGAGAGCCGGTGCGAATTCCGTGATCGTGTCTTCGGTGCTCATGACCTTCCTGAACACGGTGCAGTCGCCCTTGCCAAAGGGGATGGGGATCCTCTTGCCGTCCGCTGTCTTCTCTTGGTCGAACATGACGTCGGAGAGGAACACCCTCATCTTGCCAGCGTCTATCTCGTTGATCAGTGCGTCGTAGGCGAGATCAACGCTCTGCACCGCATCCACGGCATCGGCGAACACGCTCTGCCCATAGGGGGAGAAGTCCACCCGCGTGTTGGGCACGGCTGGTCTGACGATGCCGAAGGTTGGGAAAGACGAGCCCGTGTCCACCTCGTCGGCCACTCCCGGCACCGAGACGATTCGCCCGTCCTTGTCGAAGCACGCCGTGCGAATCCGATAAGCCCCGCCATCGCCAACGACGTGCATCTGCAGCTGGTTGATGCTTTCGCCGTTGAGAAACGCCCGCGTGACAAAGGCACACTCCCTCACGCCCTCGGAATCCCAGCTGAGAGGAACGACCATGCGCGCGTCGTAATGCCGAACCTTGACGATCTTCCTGCCAATGTCCATCCAAACCGCGAGCGCCCCCGTGCCCAGCCCGAACGCCCGCACCACGGTCTCCTGTGCCCTTCCCCAAAAGTTGGAGGAGGAGAAGAACGACTCGAGCCAGTCTGTGCACGTCTGGTTCTCGCAGGCAATCGTCGTCTTCTCGTCCAGGAGCAGGCTGCCCCACTCCCGGCACACCCGCATCGCCGGCATGATGGTCCGCCTATGCACCTGGTACACCCTTCCGAACCCGTCGGTGTCCCTGTAGTCGTAGAACTCCCCGACGGCCCGCATCCACGAGTCCCACTCGCGCACGTGGGGCTCCATGTCCTCCAGCGCCTGCGTCGAGTACCCGGCCGCCCTCAGATACGACCTCACGCACTCCGGCACCCAGTACTCCTCGCCGCCGATCCCGTCTCCCGCCATCTGTCCTCCGCTCTCTAGAGTTGGTCGAGAAGATCATCCGTCCCGGTCACAGGCCCTCGCGGGCGTGCGGAAGGTCACGGTCGAGAAGGGCATGGCGGGGAAGCCCTGTTTGGCGATTGGGTGGGCGAGAAGGACAAGGGGTCTTTTGCCCAACCGCCATCATGTATGCGAGTCCAGCCGCGCCCGCGACCACGCTGACGTCGAGAAGGCCACGGGTGTGTCGCCCCAACCCCTGCCATCCCTGCTCCCGTGCTCCGTCGTCGCTCTTGTGTCATTGCCTGGGGAACGTCTCTCAACCTCGTCAGGCGGCCATGATCACGACGCGTAGAAGGTCTCGTCCTTTGATCTCATTGTCGAGAAGCCCTATGGGGGAGAAGGACAAGGTCAAGACGTCGAGAAGCCCCTTGGGGGAGAAGAGCAAGGCTAAGATGTCGAGAAACCCCTACGTCCCGCGCAGCACGTCGTCCATCACGGCATACCGCACGGCGTCGATGCTGTGGTCGTTCCCGTCCGGGATCTCGTCCACCCAGGTGCCGTCGCGGTCCCGCTCGAACTCCTTCAGGCGGAACTCCTCGTACGCCAGCGGGCACCGCACGGGGTCGATTACGATCTCCCTCAGCCCCGCCAGCCACTCGTAGCTCAGTCGCCTCATGTTGCTCTTCCGGGCGGGACGCACCCTCAGCCCCAGCTCGCGCCGCCACACCGCCATCGACTGCTTGCCGTCCGGCGTGTCGTCCGCCCATATCAGCTCGTCGTGCTGGTAGGCATCGCCGCCGGGCTCGTCCGCGTACGTCAGCGCCTCGGCCGCCATGGCCCCGGTCTCGGCCGGCGTCTTCCTGTTGGCCGAGAGCTCCTGGAACAGGAACAGCCGCCGCTCCCCGGGCACCCACCCGCACCGCACGAAGCGCCACGGGTCCGGGAACCACCCCCAGTCCACGCCGTTTCGCGTGCGAGAAAAGCCTCTGCACTGCGCGTCGGTGAGCCGTCTGCCCACCACGTTGCCGAACACGGAGCCGCCGGTCCCCGTCACCTCGCCCAGGTACTCGCTGCGCCACGCGCGCTCGTCCACGTCCCTCAGGTACTCGGCCTCCTCCACGAAGGGCGCGCCCAGCCACTCCGGGTGCGTCCCCACCACGTCCAGGTAGCTCGAGCGCCGCACGAGCGTGTCCGAGCGCCGCTCGCGCTCCAGCTCCTCGCGGTTCACCCAGCTCCACAGCGTCCGCGGCGGGTTATACGTGTAGAAGATCCAGAAGTCGTCCCCGCCGCGCCTGAGCGAGTTCAGTATCGAGCGGACCGCGTCGATCCCGTCGAACTGGTCAAGCTCCTCGAACCACACCACGGCGGCGTAGCCGCGCCCGAACTTCGTGCCCTTCAGCTTCAGCGGGTCATCCGCCCCGCGGAACACGATCCGCTGCCCGGTCGGCAGGTACGTCAGCTCCATCGGAGACACCCGCGCCCTGAACCACCGTTCCAGCCCCAACTCCGCTATCGCCCACTGCACCTGCTCGAACACGGAGTCGCGCAGCGTGTTGCTGAACCGCCGCACCACCACCGCGTTCGCCTCCGGCTTTGCGAGGACGAGAAGGACTATGGCCACGGACACGAAGCTCGACTTCGTGCTCCCGCGCCCACCGTGCAGCCAGTAGTGCGTGTGCCCGTGCGCCATCACGTCGCCCAGCACGTCGTGGAACGCCGGGATCACCAGCTCGCTCGCGTCCACCGCCGTCACTCGTCCCCCTCCTCTTCCGAGCTCAGGGGCTGATGAGAAGGCCGAGCGGGGCGAGAAGGGCCGCCCCCTCCGCCTGGGCCTCCGTCGGCGCCATCGTTGCCGTCGCCCATGGCGGAGGAGAGGTCCAGCCGCTCCTGCACCGGCTGGGCGACGACGCCGAGCACGATGCGCGGGGCGTCGCCGCCCTCGTCCTCGTCGCGCCGGCGGTCCGCCTTGCCGTACTCGTCGGGGTACTTGCGCTCGAGCAGCCACGCCGCGGCGGTCCAGTACTGGTTGCGCGCGAGCGCCGCCGCCCGGATCGTCGTCAGGAGCGTGTGCTTGAACTCGGCCTCCTCCTTTTTTAGTCCCTCGCTTAACTCGCGTTGCAGCCGGTTCTTCGGCTCGCCCACCCAGCGGTAGAACGTGGACTCGTGGATGCCCAGCGCACAGATGATGTCGCCGTTGGAAAGTCCGTCGGCCTTCAGCCTGATGGCCTGATCGACCATCTCCTGTGTGAGCTTCGCCCTCCTCGCCATGCCAGGCCACCTCCTCCAAATCTCGGGGTCTCGCAGCCTGAATCATCGGATGCCGTCACAGGCTGGGGCGCGGTTGGAAAGCCTTGTCTGCGAACATCGATATGTACGCAAAAAAGAGTTCATAAAAATATGGACATAAATATACAGACGTTATAGTATGAGCATGAAGATGCGAGCGATGGAGGTTGGGAGGCTGATGCCGTGAAGGAAGAGTACACGGTCAAGGAGATTGCGGACCTGCTTGGGGTAAGCCAGGTCAGCATCCGCAGAAAGATACAGAGTGGCGAGATCAAGCCCCAGCCCACGCCAAGGGGGAAGGATCCCAACAAGGCAACGAAAAAAGTCGGTGCTTCGGACCTTTTGGACTATCTCAAGAAGCATCCGTCGCAGATAGCCGCGATTACAAGTGGCACGGTGATGGTCGCCGCGGGAGGCGCCCTCTCTGGCGTCGCGTTGGAGGTCATGCTTTCAAGCCTAATCGGAGTGATTGCAGCGCTGCCGTCGCGTGCGAAGGTCGACGCGGACGATTTGAGGGTCTCCTCTCAAGAGCTTCGACGAATTGTCGAACGCAAGAGGGAGGAGCAGCGTGAGCAGCTCGATGCTCTTCAGAGCGAGATTGATGATCTCGAGAAAAGGCTTGACGAGGTCGACACGACCATCCTTCGCTGCAATTGGGTCATAGATCAGCTCGATTCGGTGGCTGGCGAAGGGGTCCTCGTGGGACCTGAGGGGGGCGAGTGCGCGTCGGATGCCGATGCGGCGAGTGCGATTGCAAAGATTGCGAAGGCGCTGACGACGGCGACGGATCCGAAGCCAGACGAGCAGGTGCAGAAGCCTGAGAAGGAAGAGGGGGTCTAAGAATGATGGAGAACGAGAGCTGCATGCTTCCTGTCCAGAATGCCGCGGAATACTCCAATCCATTAGGGCGGGCGTTCTATAGTCTTGGCGAAGATAACAGGGCGAACGTCATGATTGTGGCTATCCTCGGCATCACCGTGGTGCTTGGGTTAGCGGTCCACGGGCGCGTGCCCCTACGGGCGAGCCTTGGTAACGCTGAGGTGGCAATCAACTGTACCTAGGGGTTCCACGGTTGGAGGGCGGAGTCGGGGGGGATCGTTAGCCGACGGCCTTTTGAATTGGCCGCAAGTGAGGCGCGTAAGAGCGTCTCACTTGCGCCTGCTTCTGCTCGGCAGCCCGTACCTCCTGCACGTGCGGCTGTTGCGCTGCCGCTGCGCATCCCGCTCGCGCCTGGCCTCGGCGATCCTCCCCGGGTCCTCCGCCTCGGCCCGCTCGCGCTCCAGGACCTCGGCGAAGGCCCTCTCCTGCTCCAGGTGGTAGCGCTCCGTGCACAGGCGGCACAGCCCCGTCTGGCGGTTGATTACCACGCCCACGGCCCCGCACTCCGGACACACGGTCTGCACCGCGAGCGAGCAGTGGATCCTGCTCGCCCTGAGCTCCACGGCGTGGAGCGTGTGGGCGGTGCCGCAGCGCCGCTCGATCTCGTCGCGGGCGTAGGCCGCGCCCCTGAAGCTGCACTCGCGCAGCACGTCGTCCTGCTCCTCGCTCCACCTCACGGTGCGCGCCACCTGCCTTCCCGAAGACGCCCCGCACGCGGTCCCACCTGCGCGCACGCCCGGCGTCTTCACGTCTTCACCGGGTCTGGGGCGAGCCGCCCTCGCGCCCGCGCCCGCGCGCCCGCGCGCACGAATCCTCACTAGCAATAAATCAGCGAAGACGGTGAAGACGGGGCAGGGATTGCGCCCTCGACCGGCGTCGCTCCCGTCTCCACCGCCGTCTTCACCGAGGGGTCTCCGCCGAAGACGCCAGGGCGACGCCCGTGGCGTCCCCCGAGCCCCGGTCGAGGAGCTCCTCCAACCTCGCGTTGTCGATGCACACGCAGTAGCGCCTGGTCCCGCCCTTGAAGCGGCGCTGCATCGTGAACCGCCTGCCCGAGCCCGTCACCAGGACGCCCTCGTCGTCCATGCGGCGCAGGGTCTTCTGGCGGTCGTAGTTCTCCGCCTCCAGGGCGCGGTCGAGGACCGACGAGAGCACGCACCAGGTGAAATCCTCCTCGCCTGGACGGCGGGATATCTCGCCCCAGCGCTCCATGCGGTCCATCTCCGCCGAGTCCTCGAAGTGGAGGCTGTTCCTCGTCAGCCACTCGGCCACGAACTGGATCGCCTTGAGGTCAGTGTCGCCCGCCTCGGCGCCGGTCGAGTTTGCGAGCGCCCAGCGTGCCATCTCCAGGGCCTGCCGCACGCACTCGTCCCAGTCAGCGACGCCGAACACGTAGAACGAGGAGAGGGCGTCCGCAAGGGCCAGGAGCGCCACGTTGTCCGCCTGCGGGTGGCCCGCGGCCATGCCGCCGACGGCGTCGCGCAGGCGCGCGTACTCGTCCGTGTACCACCCGGCCGCGTTGCGGCGAAGCGAACGAACATATGTTCTTCCCGCGGTGCCGTGCTGCGCCGCGACGAGGTGGTGCATCTCCTGGGCCTCGCGCACGTCCGAGAAGGGCTCCGCGTTCAGCTCCAGCGTGCGGTTGGCCGCTCCCTGCTGGGTGCTCCCGCCCACGATGGGGATCTCGCCGGTCGCGATGGTGAGGCATTTCCACGAGCCGGCGCGCATCATGGAGCGGTCAGAGTTCAGGGCCCCGCGCTCGTGTCCGAGCGAGAGCGAGTACAGGAGGTCCTCCACGACCTGGCGCTTCGCCCCCTGACCGCCCGGCGCGCCCTTGCTCTGCAGCTCGTCCACGATCACGGGTACGTCGTGCAGGAGCGCGGCCGCGCGCACGATCGACTTCGGCGTGTCGGCGAAGGTGCGGAAGTACGAGTCCGCTCCCTCGGTCGGGTCGCCCCACACCGAGCCCGCCGCCTTCAGCGTCGGCGTCTTGCCGCTGCGCGAGCGGCCCCAGAGATACACGATGAAGGTCTGGACGCCCACGACCGACACCAGGGGAGAGGCGAAGCTGGCCGCAAGCACGCAGCGGAAGGCGGGCGACGCCTCCCTCGCCGGCGAGACGCCGGCGACCCAGGCGTCGAGCGTGCCCTCGGGCTCCATGAACGGCCGGGCCTTCACGGCCTCGTCGGGCGACGGGTCGAAGCGCACCGCCGTCGCCCCCTCGCCGCGCTCGCCGCCAGTCCCGTCCGCGTCGAAGGGCATGAACGCGCCGAGCGGCCCGTCCGCCCAGCCCAGGTGCGTCACGCTCTCGTAGCGGGGGCGCTTCCAGCCGAAGCGCTTCTCGCAGTCCGTCAGGTAGCGGATGACCTCCTTGCAGTTCGAGGACGACACGTTCGCGCCGAGGGGCGCCAGCACCCCGATCACCTTCGTCTGGTTGAGGAGGACGTCGCGTCCCACGGCGCGCTCGCGGACGCCCCCGGGCACCCGCACGCGCACGAGCGCGCGCACGTCGCGCGTGTCCACGTCCACGAGGTCGCAGGCTATCCACGGTGCGGTCGAGGTCACCGTGTAGCGCAGCTCCCCGTCGCGCCCGACGACCCAGAGCCTGCCGTGCGGGTCCACGTGCCAGCCCTCCACCGAGGGGGCGCGGTCGGGGTCGAACGCCGGCTCCTCCGCCTCGGGGGACGTCCGTGCGGGATGACGGTTCCCGCGTGGGACTGTCCCGTCGGACGAACATCTGTTTGTGTCACGGGGCGCGGGCCTGCCCGCCGTCGTCGCGACGCCGGGCCTCCGCCTCCTGGGGTCGTAGAACTCCGTGCAGCCCTCCAGCGCCCGCGCGATCGTCTGCGCGCCGTAGGTCGAGTCCCCGCGGCGCGAGTCCCACTTGTCGCGCATCAGGCCCGAGGAGCGGAACATCCGGTCCATGCGGCCGGCGTCCCCCGCGCACCAGAAGGCGAGCGAGGAGCACAGCGCCATGTCCGCCGCGGAGTGGTCGCCGCCGTAGGCGGACATGTCACCGTCGAGCAGGGCTCCGATCGCCGCGCCGTTCCTGCTCGCGCGCATGCGGCGCACGAGCTCGGCGTCGTCCGGGAGGCCCGCGTCGGTCGCGCGGCCGGCCTCGGTCACCGTCGCCTGCCGCCCGGCCGCGGCCGGTGACGCCTCGATCCAGGTCCGGTAGGCGCGCTCCACGACGCGCGGGTTCTCGCCCAGCCCGGAGTTGCCCTCGAAGACGTTACCGGTCACGGTGAAGAAGCGGTCGTGGTCGTACATCTCCACGCAGCCGCGCCGGCAGCGCGTGGCGCCCTCGGGCTTGGGGCCGCGGAATATCAGGTGCAGGCCGTCCCCCGAGGGGGAGACCTCGCAGTAGGTGTGTGCCTCCGAGACCACCCAGCGGTAGGCGTCGGCGAGGACGCCTCCGCTCAGCACGTGGTCGAGGTCGAGCCCGGTGTAGGCCCGGTCGGGCGCGAACACGAAGCCGATGCCGGAGGCGTGCCAGCGCCCCACGGCCGCGACCGCCGTGTCGAAGTCGGACCAGGTCGAGGCGTCGGTGCTCGACGCCATCCTCCCCGTGCTCGGGTTCACGGGGAGCTTCGTCGTGCGCCCGTCGCGGGACTGGGCGCGCCAGCACACCCAGCGAGGCTCCGCCCTCAGCTCGGCGGGCACCCTGCTCAGATCCATTTCTGCCTCCCGTGCGAGGGGGACTCGGGCCTAGTCGATTCCACGGTTGCGCCCCCTCGGCTGACGGGGCCCGCACCCGGCGCGCCGGGCGTTCGGGAGCACGCAGTCAATCGGGATGAGCCAGCGGCCGTTCACCTTGTCCGCCGGGATGCGGCCCTCCCGGATGCCGCGCGTGATCGACCCTACGTGCTCGCCCGTGAGCTCCGAGAGCACTCGGGGAGTCACCAAGGGAGGGAGATCGCTGATGCCCATGGGTCGCCTTCCTTTCTCGAATCATGCCTTTGGAATGGGGCGGGCGCTGCTGGCGTGCCACCCGATGGTGCACCATTGCCTCCCGCGACGTGTAGGTTAGCATAGAAAATATCACTGTGTGAGGACGTCCGCACATAGTGGTAGAATTAGGCGACAAACGCTTGTACGAATTGTCATAGTCTGATAGACTTTGTTGCGAAGTGTTACGTCCCGAAATCGGCGAACGGCATCGGGGCGCCACGGAACGTCCACGGAGGGAAGGGCCATGTCCAGCAGGCTGCTCGAGATACGCAAGGCGGCGGGGTACGCCACGGCAAGGGAGTTCGCCGAGGCCTCCGGCCTGGCGGAGTCCACCTACACGCGCTACGAGTCGAACCCCGAGAGGATCCCGCTCAAGGTCGCCTGGGACCTCGCGGACCGGTTCCACGTGACCATTGACCAGGTGGTCGGTCGCGACACCGAGGCCAAGGGCGACCCGCGCGGGGCGCAGCAGAGGGCGTTCGACGCGCTGTCGCCGCGCTCGCAGGAGGAGACGGCCGACTTCATGGCCTACCTCGCCGAGCGCGACGCCCGCAGCAGGGAGGCGCAGTCCGAGAGGGCGAGGCGCGTGTGGGAGGTCGTCTCCTCGCGCATCGAGCGCGCCTACCTAGGCAGACTCTCCGAGAAGCCGGGCGGGCCCGACCCGGTCCTGCTCACGGGGAGCGACGCGGAGCTGCGCGAGGGGTTCCGGAACCTCGCCCGCGCGTGGGTCGTCGGGGCGAAGGGACCGCTCAACCGGTTCGCGCCCCAGGTGCGCGACGAGGAGGCGCTCGAGGAGGTCATGGCTGCCTACGATCGCATGCACGGGTCGTTCGTGGACGACCACGGCATGCTCGTCAGCTGGTCGCAGGAGGCGGGCCCCGGCTACGAGGGGGGAGGTCTCGCCGGGAGGTAGCCCGAGAACGAAGGCGGCCCGCGGGAGCTGGCACTCCCACGGGCCCGTTGTCCATTCCAAAGGCATATTCCAGAAAGGACGGTGACAGTATATGTCATCTCCCACCACCACGCACACGCCCGAGGGCGGGGGCGGCCCCGTCGCGGGCGGCAGGAGGACCCTGCAGAGGCTCAGGAGGGGCGCCGGCTACCCCAGCGCGAAGGTGTTCGCCGCCGAGCTCGGCATCCCCGAGACCACCTACGCCCGCTACGAGAGGGCGCCCGAGACGCCGCAGTGCGGCATCCCCATGGCCAACGCCTGGGCGATCGCCGACAAGCTCGGCTGCTCTATCGACCTCGTGGTCGGCCGCGAGGACATCGACAGGCCCCGACCCGTCACCCTCGACGACAGGGCTCGCGCCCTCACGCGCGAGAGCCGCCGCATGCTCGACGACTACCTCGACTACCTCGAGCACCGCGACGCCGAGGACTCCCGGGCGAGGCGGTAGCCATGGCAGCGAGGAACGGGACCTCGGGCGGGTCCATCATCCAGCGCGAGAAGGACAGGCCCAAGAGCAGGTGCAAGAAGTGGGAGCTCAGGGTCCCGATTGGGCTCGACCCCCGCACGGGAAAGTACAAGGCGAAGTCGCGCCGCTTCAACGGCTCCTACACGGAGGCGAAGAGGGCGCTGCGCGAGTTCCAGGACGAGGTCGAGGGCGACCGCGTCCAGGGCAAGACCGGCTACACCTTCCAGCAGTACTGCGAGCGCTATCTCGAAATCCGTGAGGCGAAGAGGGAGGTAGCGCCCACGACGCAGGTGCGGCAGCGCTGGCAGTTCAAGGCAGCCTGTCGCCACATCGGCCACGTAAAGCTCGAGCAGGTCACGCCCACGATGCTCAGCGACATGTACATCGCGATGATGCGGGGCGACACCATGTCCGGCAAGCCCTCCAGCGGCTCGTACGTTAATCAGATCCACGACAACATAACCCTCGTGTTCGAGGCGGCGAAGGCCGAGGGGATCCTGATCGAGAACCCCTGCGACAAGGCCACGCCGCCCAAGATGGACACGCGTCCCAAGAAGGCGGTGCCGCCCGACAAGGCGCGCGCGTTCATAGACTCGCTCGATCCGTCGAACCCCCACGAGCTCGCCTGGCTCATAGCCGCCACGATGGGACTCAGGCGGGGAGAGGTATGCGGGCTGTCATGGGGCGACGTCGACTTTGACCGCAGGGTCGTGAGCATCCGCCACTCCTACGACGAGCTCGGTAACCTCAAGGGCACCAAGACGAAGGCCGGCACGCGCCTGCTGCCGCTGCCCGACATCACGGCCGAGGGACTCCTCACGGCAAAGGGGCTCCAGGCCGAGTACTTCGAGCGCATCAACGAGTCGCGGCGAAAGAAGGGAAAGACCGGCCCCGAGTGGCACCTTGAGCAGACCGACGAGACGCCCGTGATTACGACCAAGTACAGCGACCGCATAAAGCCGAGCTCGCTGTCGCGATGGTGGTCGTTGGAGCGCGGCAACTACGGCCTCGACGACTTCTCCCTCCACGAGCTCAGACACACCTACCTGACACTCCTCGCCGAGAAGGGCGTGCATCCCAAGGTCATGCAGGAGCTGGCGGGCCACTATAGCTCGCAGATCACGATGGACGTGTACACCCACGTCAACATGGACGCGAAGCGCGAGGCCGTCGCGGCCGTGTCCAAGCTCTTCTGATTGCGTCGCCAGTTAGCGTGCCGGACGGGCGGTCCCGAGCGACGGGGCCGCCCGTCCGCAGTCACCACTGAGTGGCGCCGCCGGTCCCCGCCCTGCGTGGCAGGGATTGGCGGGAGGATTATTAGTGGCAGATTAGTGGCAGCCCACCCCATTGGTCTGACAGACGTGCTGGTAGATTGAGTGTTTGCAACCGACGCAAATACTGAGTGGGAGTGATTCGGCCCCTATCTCACCCTGTCCCACTCCGCTGCGAAAGGTACTGTTTTCGCAGGTAGAATGGCGAAAGTGAAGATAACCGGAGTCTCGCTCCGACGCACTCCATAGCACTCCGCACGGGTTTATTCGTACCAGAATTCGTACCGCTTCGCTTATCGACGGATAAAATTTGATGATGCCCTCGGGCTCAGAAAATGAGCGCCACGTCCTCGATGGGGGACGTGGCGCTCTTCTCGTAGGGGAGTAAGAAACTACTTATCAAACTTCCCACGCAAGCTCCGACGACAATGCGTGTGCTCTGCTCCTTATGGAGCCGCCGAGAAATGCCCTACAGGAACTTGTCGAGCTCGCGGTCGACCACCGGTTTGCGTTTGACATGCGGCTCAGCGATGAAGACGCCATCGCGTATCACGTGCCTGACGTGGCGTAGGGTGGTCAGGTCCTCAAGCGGGTTGCTGTCGGTTACTATCATGTCCGCGTGCTTCCCGGGCTCGAGCGATCCTGTCACGTCGTCTATGCCCGCCACCTGCGCATTGCCGAGTGTGGCGCTGTGCAGTGCGAACGCTGGAGTCACTCCCACGTATCTGCAGAAGTAGACAAGCTCGCGCCAGAAGTCGTACTGCGTGATCCAAGGGCAGCCCACGTCGTTTCCGAGGGCTACTGGCGTCCCCGCCTCGAGTGCGGCTTTGGAGCAGGCGATGATGCCCTCGAAGACCATGTTTCCGTTGTACTTCTCGACCTCGGAGGCATTCGAGACCGAGCGATCGAACAGCGCGTAGGGTAGGGCGGGCGAAAGCGTCGTGCAGAGCGCTGCGCCAGTGGTCTTGAAGAGCCCGATGACCTCGTCATCGGGCTTGGCGCCATGCTCGATGGAGTCGACACCGTTCCGCAGTGCGACCTTGAGTCCCTCGACGCCCTCCACATGGGCTGCGACCTTGTAGCCAAGCTCGTGGGAGCGATCGCAGACCGCCTTCGCCATAGCGGGGT
>QOUO01000052.1 GCA_003862195.1 Coriobacteriaceae bacterium
CTTCGCCCTGGAGGCCACCCGGCGGAACCGTCGCCAAACAGAGAGCCGGGTGGGCTCCAGGGCACATTCTCCATTTGGCATGTGGAATTGTATCACCTGGGCTGTCAGGACAGCCTGGACCGGCCCTTATTATCTTGACTGTCAGATTAGTTTTTTAGAAGCAATACGTTATGATTTCTGAAAGCATAAGCAACATTGCGACCAATCTTGTGATCGTGGCACACACAAGTGCGGGAGGGGCGTCGGACTTCCCTCCCGCACTTGTCTAACAACTATTGAATTGTTCTTCTCCCCTGTCGCTACGCCTGCGCGGCGGCTCCCATGGCCTCCTGCACGCGGACCTCCATGAGCTGCAGCAGCTCGGACAGGTAGATGAGGTCCATGCGATAGACAAGGGCCGGGGACGGGTCGGAGCGACTGGCGGCGACGCCCGCACCAGCGTCCGAGCTGGAGAACTCGCCCTCCAGGCGCCGCAGCTCGCGGACGAGGCCCTCGCGCGTCGCCATCATCTGTTGGTACGTCATGCCGTCAAGCTCGTCGATAAAGACCTCGGGTGCCATCATGCTCATCGTGTCCTCCAATCCGTGCAAGTGTTGCCGTTACCTCATGTGCTGAATCTGGCCCCAGATCAGGGGCGCATGCCGTGTGCGCCGGGACCACCGCGGCTGTCGGGACCGCCGGTGCCGTCGAATCCCCCGCGCTGGCCGGCATAGCGGGGGCCGCGGGGACCATCCGGAGGCCAGCTATAGCCGCGCATGCCATAGCCTCTCCAGCCAGGGCCCCAGCCCCACGGGCGATGCCAACCGCACCACAGGGGGCGTCCCCATCCCCATCCGCCCATGCCGCGGAAGAGGAGGCCGCGCACGAGCTGGAGTCCCACCACGAGCAGCAGTGCGAAAACGATAATGAGCAGTAGCATCTGGATCGCCTCCCCTGTCGAGTTGCGTGTAGTGAACGTACCCAACCAGGCGGGACGATGCGGCGCCACGCGCGGACGTCATCTGTCTGGTGCAAAGCTCGAGGCAGATTGAATTCAAGGGCGGTCCAAAGAGTGATGCAGCCTAGCGCAGCCGCTTCTCCATGGTGAAGCCGTAGGAAACGTTGGCGCCTAGGGCACGCGCAAGGGCGTCACCGTCCTTGTTGGCAGCCCTTGCATAGCCCATACATCTGTAGAAGTCCTCGTCGGGAAACTCGTCAGAGTCATCCACAAGTACGATGACGCTCTCCAGGCCAGACTCCTTTGCATCGCGTTCACAGCAGCTCGCTAGTGTCTTGAACAGCCAAGTCGAGGTGGCATCAGCCGTGCGCAGCTCCTCAGACCAGGGAATCACAACGCCGCTGTGCAGGTCGTATCGCTTCAGACTGCAGACACCCACTGGCTCCGCGACTCCCAGCCTCACAGCAACGCGCGTCCATGCCGCACGAAGGAACAGATAGCTCCCTCCGTCAGGACCGACCTCCTCAGCAGAACCTTGGCACTTGGCCAGCCATCGCCACACCTCTTTGGTGCTAGCGTGGCCAGCCTCCAGCAGGACCATGAGGTCCTTCTCGGCACCTTGCCATTCCGCGACTGCGTGGGCATGGCTGACAAAGCCCAGCGTTGCGCCCGGTAAGGCCCCCAACAGCTTAGATAGTTGCTCGTTGCCAAGCGTGATCTTGCGCTCCCGCGGGAGGCCGCGCAGGTCGAGCCCCGCAAGCTCATCCTCAACACCAACGAGCTCTGCCCAGCGCGCCGCAAGGAGAAGCGCGTAGGCAACGCAGTCCACGCCATAGCATCCCAGGGCATAGCCGTCGTTTACCTCTACGAGGAGCGTCCGCCTGTCATCCGTCACACCAAGGTCTATGGAGCATCCAGCGGGCTCGCTGGGGTCGGCAGCGTAGGCGGCCACGATGTCGTTCACGACGGCGCTATCGCATTGGACGTCAGGATCGCCGCGGTAGTGACGCACGCCTGCAAGCTCACCGTAGCGGATGAAGAGGCGCTTCTCGGACACGAACCTGACGGGCTCGCTGCAGAGCGCGGGGTAGTCCTCGCCGCGCGCGAGGTAGTCGCCAAGGTCAGACATGTCCCGGACCACGGTCCCGGGGAGTTCCTTCTCCTCCAACGGCTTTATGAACACAGGAAGGTCCGCAGGCTTGATCTTGCCAACCGTAGTGTTCCGCACCCGCCGGCCCAGGAAGCGCGACAGCGACTTGGGATAGTCGATCGAGGGCGGCTTGACGCCGCGCATCGCGAGGGCGTGCCCCGTGACAAGAAGCCCACCGATGACTACGTCCTCACGCCTGCCCTGGTCAAGAACGTCATTGCTGGAGAAGGGCACGCATTGGATCCCAAGCTCCTCAAAGCCGCGCTGCGCCGTGGCACACTCCTCGTTCCACGGTTCGCCACGCATACTGTGAATGTACGCCCTCATCGTCAAACCTCCCGGCTTGCAATAACACTCCGCATCGCGTCGGCAACGTGGCGCACGTAGATCTGCTGCACAGCAGCAATCTGCCCCAGGCCCTTGGCCTGGGCGGTTGCCGTTATGCCAGCAGCCTCGAACCGGCTCTTCCAGGATTCGGGCGCGCTGCCTACCATGTCCTTGTTGGCATGGGCGCCTGCCACGAGCATGAGGGGTCTGAGCTGGGCCTTCGCGTAGCCGGCTGCCAGCACCTTGCGGATAACTGCCTCACAGCTGGTATCGGCAGGCTCGCCCTCTATCGTGCCGACAAAGACGTTGCCGTAACCAAGCCGCGCTGCCTCGGCCTGCATCTGGTATACACCGCACTGGCCTCGTGCGCGGACCCGTGACCCACGAGCACGACGGCACAGCCGTCCTGCGCCGCGGTCGCTACGCTGCCGTAGCCGGCGTCTGCCGCGGTCGCGATCGCAACCGCATCGGCAACGGCTCGCAGGTTAGGGTTGACGGAGCCGGCGTTGGAGGCCGCCATGCCCAGGAGCGGCTCGGCAATGGCGATGGCCATCGCGTTGCGGAACTGGCTCGCTGTCGCGACGAGCCGCTCGTACTCCGCCCCGCGTAGCAGGTGCGTCGGCAGGATGACGAGCGTCCGCACGCCCTCGTCCGCGGCACGTTGGAGCGCCTGCCCGAGGTTGTCGACCTTCTCGCCCCCGTGGGCCTGGATGCGATTGATGATGGGCTGCGACGTGAACGCGCGACGCACGGCCCACCTGGGGTACGCGACCTGGACCGCGCGCTCGACGGCGCCGATGTCGTGCGCGCGGGCGTCGGCGTACGTGGTGCCGTAGCTGGCCACGATGATCCGCCTGTCGCATTGCCGCTGTTTCAAGGCCAAAGCTCCTTCCCGCGGGGCGCGTTCTTCTCGCCTGGAGCCATTGTAGCGAGGGCCGTGGCGGGACCCGATGCGTGGAGGCTCTGCGGAGGGCGCTCGCGGGGAGGAGGGCACGAGGGGCCTGCCGCCCACGAGACGGTGCGCGAGGCAGTTGCCTTGTTCTTCTCCACAAACTTTGCGCTTACGCGCGGGCCGCGCTTCGTGCTAGGGTGGGTTCACCACATAAGTAGTCGCAGACGTAAATGCATGCGCAAGGCGGGCGAGACGAACTCTAGGGTTTGCCTCGCCCGCCTTTTTTGCGCCGCGACCAAACGGAAAGGAATGAACGCCCCCATGCCAACCAACAAGCGAGAGTCCCTGGTCTTCACCGTCATCATGTGCTTCTGCATGGTGCTCTGGATGAGCATCTACAACGTGGCGCTGCAGCACGGCGGCCTCAACGGTCAGGTGGTGTCCGCCGCGTGGCTCGGCTTCCCGCTGGCCTACGTGTTCGCCATGCTGTGCGACTGGTTCGTGGCGAGCCCGCTGGCCAAGGGCTTTGCCTTCAGGCACCTGGTCACGCCGGGCAAGAGCTCGCCCCGCGCCATGATCCTGGCCATCAGCTCCTGCATGGCCGTGGTGATGGTCGTCGTCATGTCGCTCTACGGCGCGGTCGAGGTCAGCACCCACATGGCCGGCGGCGTGCTCGCCAACCTGAGGATGGTGCCCCTGATGTGGCTTGCCAACATCCCCAGGAACCTCGTGATGGCGCTGCCCTGGAACCTGCTGGTCGCGGGCCCCGCCAGCCGCTACCTGTTCCGCCGCGCCTTCCCGGTGGGCACCGTGCTCGAAAGGCCCCAGGGCACGCTCGAGCTGTAGACCACAAAGGCACCAAGCCCAAGCGAATTAAGGGCGAGAAGAACGCGCCCTCGCCGCCGACGGCGGCAACAAAGGGGCCACGTTCTTCTCGCCCAACGCGTTTCAACGCGTTTACCAGCGGATTTGCGTTTGTATGCATACGATTATACTACTCGTAATCATACAAACTTAACCGTTGGGGATGGCACGCATGAACAAGGACGAGGCCCTGGCCTTTTTGCGCAGCACGGTAAAGCCGTCGCTTGGCTGCACGGAGCCCGCCTGCGCCGCGCTGTGCGCCGCGGCCGCCGCCCAGGAGCTGCGCGGGGACGTCCGCGGCGTCGCGCTGACCGTCAACCCCGGCCTGTACAAGAACGGGATGTCCGTCGCCATCCCCGGCTTCGACTGCGTGGGGATGGACTACGCCGCCGCGCTTGGCGCGCTCATCGGTTCCACGGCCGCCGAGCTGCAGATATTTGAGGGCATCACGCCGGAGGTCGCGGAGCGGGCGCGCGGGCTTGTGGACTCCGGGCGCGTCCGCGTGGACGTTGACCGCGGGCAGAGGGGCATCTACGCCCGGTGCGAGGTGACCTCCGATGGCGAGGTTGCCGAGGCCGTGATCCAGGGCGCCCACACAAACGTGGTGATGGTGAGCCACAACGGCACGATTCGCTTCCAGGGGGAGAAGGACGGCGCTGCCGGCGCCGCGGACCCCACCGCGGACCTGCAACGGATGACCATCGCGCAGATCAGCCGCCTGGTGGACGGCATGGGGCTCGAGGAGCTGGACTGGCTCCTGGAGGGGATCGGCGTAAACGACGCCGTGGCCGAGTACGGCACGGAGCACCCCAGCCCCGTGGGCATCGCGTCCACCCTGCAGACGGACCTGGGTACCAGTGAGGCCGACCAGATGATGCGCGCCGTGGGCGCGGCGATCGAGTCCCGGCTGGACGGCTGCCCGCGCTCCGTCACGAGCAGCGCCGGGGCGGGCAGCAAGGGGCTGGCGCTCACGATCCCGCTGGGCGTGGCGGCGCGGCATGCGGGCTCTTCTCCCCTGGAGCTTGCCCGCGCGCTGGCCTTTGGGCACCTGGTCAACAGCTACATCAACGCGGTGGTCGGGAAGCTCTCCGCCGTGTGCACCTGCGCCACCGCCGCGTCCACGGCGGCCTCGGCCGCGCTGGTCAAGCTGTGGGGCGGCTCGGAGGAGCAGATGGGCCTCGCCATCCGCAACATGACGGGAACGGTTTCAGGAATGATATGCGACGGCGGCAAGACCGGCTGCGCCATGAAGCTGGCCATGGCGACCTCTGCCGCATACCTTTCCGCGCGGATGGCCGTGGGCGGCTCCGTCCTGCGCGTGAGCGACGGCATCTGCGCGGACACGCCGGAGCAGTGCATCGCCAACGTCGCGCAGGTCGCAAACGTTGGCATGGCGGACGTGGACGAGCAGATCCTGCGCATCATGCTGCAGAAGAAGGGCGAGGCGGGCGGCCGCTAGCGATGCCCTGGCCTGCGACCTGTGGAGGACGTGTGGAGACACTATTAGGATAGATTCTTGTTAAGAAAAGGCGTTGCATCGTGTATAGTTCCACTAACAAGAAAGAGTCCTAATAAGAGAAACGCAAGAACACGTTAGGACCTGACAGAAGGGAACGAACCATGAACGCCAAGCTCAACGCACTTCTCGCCAACCTCGCCGTCGAGTACCACAAGCTCCAGAACCAGCACTGGTACGTTTCCGGGCCCGACTTCTTCCAGGCGCACGCGCAGCTCGAGTCGCTGTACGACGGGCTCCTCCCCGCGGTCGACGACGTCGCGGAGCTGATCCTGACGCTGGGCGGCAGGCCCATCGCCTCGCTGGCGGAGGTCCTGCAGCAGGCCACCATCGCCGAGCGCGCGGACGAGCCGCTCTCCAGCGCCGACGCGTTCGCTAACGTCCGCTCCGACTACCAGGCGCTCCTCGACCAGGTGACCGCCATCAAGGAGGCCGCGGACGCCGAGTCCAACCACCTGGTGAGCGCCAAGATGGACGAGTACGTAGCGAGCCTCTCCAAGACGCTCTGGATGCTCCGCCAGCAGGCCGCGTAGGCGCGCCGCCTCTAGGCGAGAAGGACCAGACGCATCAGCCGGAACACACTCCCAGCTAGCGAAGGAGCCCGCCGCCACGTGGCGACGGGCTCCTCCCTTGCGCGTGGCTGACGGGACAGCCGTACGCTACGCAGTGACCTTCCGACCCCGCTACGCTACAATTGCCTTGGCCGGGCTTTTATTCCTTCGGGGGATTAGAGTTCGGCCATTTGCGTAGCCAGCGTGAAAGCGAGGCGCCATGCTGCACTGGGCAAGACTGTTAGGGGACCAGTACCTTGGCCTCTGGGCTCCGGGAATCCTGCTGTTCGCTCTCCAGGAAGTGCCCTACCTGCTGATGCCCCTGTTTCACCTGCAATCGAACCCGATCATGAACATGCCCGAGACGTCGCCAACCCTCGACCTGCTCGAGAAGGCCCTTGGGGTCGCGTGCATCGTGCTGATGGTGTTCGTCGTCCGCGGGGATGCCATGCTCTTCTCGGCATCAGACACATGGGAGAAGGCCTGCCTCGCGCTCGTGGCGCTGACCTTGGCGGCAAACTACCTTGGCTGGGGGCTGTACTTCACCGGCCACCAGAGCAGGCTCGTGATGATGCTGTTCCTGGTCGCCATGCCGCCGCTGTACTACGCGGCTATCGGACTCTAGCGGCACAACCCGACCCTGGCAATCGTAGGCGTCGCGTTCCTCGCGGTTCACCTCGCGCACGTGTGGGGGAACCTGAGCAGCATTGCGTAAGCCTCACGCGAGCGAGACACGGCACCCGCGGCACCACCGCAGAGCTCATCCAAAGTTTATTTGGCTCGTATGCAACGCGAGGGGGCTTGTGTGCGCTTTACGGGAGCCTATGGGGCAACTGAGGACAGATTTCATAAGCATCTGAACTACAGAATCACACACAAACCCCCTTTGGCTGCAAGCAGTCGGCAAAAAGTTCCGCAACGCCGATCTGCCCACATTTGCAGATTGCCGTCGCAACGAGCCTGCCGTCCAGAGACCAATCTCCCCGAGCCCAGGGCTTGGCTCCATTGCCTCGATCTGCACCCAGCGTCTGCCGCAACCTCCTCCGTTTCGCTCCCGAAGGTATTACGGCGTGGCACGTCAGTCGCCACACGCGAGGTCCTCCCGCGCCAGGTCCTCCG
Organism: Coriobacteriaceae bacterium; assembly: GCA_003862195.1. GTDB lineage: Bacteria > Actinomycetota > Coriobacteriia > Coriobacteriales > Atopobiaceae > Parafannyhessea. The sequence continues at coordinate 7,357 of QOUO01000052.1, forward strand.
CGCGGTAGGCGGCGTATCCCTCGTAGGCGTAGGAGGCGTCAACCCCACGGGCGAGAAGAACGAAGCTGTCTAGCTGATCAGAGAGAGCCTCCCGCAGCAGCGCCTTGATCTCAACGTCACGCACGGGGCTGCGCTCCATAGCCAGGAGGTAGTCCTCGCGCCCAACGCGACCCCAGTCCACGGTCAGGCCAAGCTCGTGGCGGAGCATGTGGTCGAGCCAGATGCGACCAGAGCGGCCGTTGCCCTCCCGGAAGGGGTGCGCGACGTTCATCTCCACGTACTTCTCCACTATGTGGTCGAAGGTGTCCTGGGGCATGGCCTTGATGGCATCCAGGGCGGAGCCCAGGTACAACGTGGAGACAAAGCGGCAGCTGCCCTTGACGAGGTCGGCTGTGCGCACCTGGCCCGCGAACCCGTAGATGGAGCCAAACAGGGCGACGTGGATCTGCCGCAGGGTCTCGAACGTGCCGGGCTCCAGCCCGTCGAGCGTCCCGTCGCGGTAGAGGGAGAGCGCCGCCAGCTTCGAGATGCGCTCCTCCTCATGGGCGAGTTCCACGTCATCGGTTATGCCGAGCCTGTTTGGCAGCGTCACGGAGACCTCACTTCCCTTGTGGCAGCAGGCACATCTTGCTGGGTCAGCAGGGCTCGCTTGACTGGCTGACTGCGCGAGCCCTAGCTCATGCCCTCCATTCTAGCGTTGCAATTCTTATAATTGCACTATCGATGAAAGGAGCATCATGCGCTACGTAGCCTTTGGACCGGACCGCCGCAAGGTCTCCACCGTGATGCTGGGCCTCATGCGCGTGGACGACGTCGACGCGAAGAGGCTTTCCAGCTTCCTGCACACCGCCCTCGACCTGGGGATAAACGCCCTTGACACTGCGGACATATATGCCGGAGGCAAGTCGGAGCGGCTGCTGGGAGAGGTCTTTTCCGCGGAGCCGGGACTGAGAGAGAAGTTCTTCCTGCAGACAAAGGTGGGGATTCACCGCACGGAGAAGCTCACGTACTTCGACTTCTCGCACGACTACATCGTGAGCGCCACCAAGGCGTCGCTCGAGCGTCTGGGCCTCCCCTACGTGGACTCGCTGCTGCTGCACCGCCCCGACATCCTGATGGAGCCCTCCGAGGTTGCGGGCGCGTTCCAGGAGCTCCACGCCCAGGGGCTGGTGCGCGACTTTGGCGTGAGCAACCAGAACCCCGCCACCATGAGGCGCCTGCAGTCGGCGCTCCCCCTGCCGCTGTGCGCCAACCAGGTACAGCTCTCCATCGCGTTCGCGCCCGCGTACGAGGCCGTCGTCAACGCGAACATGGAGAACCAGGCCGCCTGCATGCGCGACGGCGGAATCTTCGAGTACGCCGCCCTGAACGACCAGGTCATCCAGACGTGGTCCACGTTCCAGTACGGCTACTTTGAGGGGACGTTCCTGAACAACCCCCGCTACCAGCAGCTTAACGACACCCTGGACGAGCTGGCGCCAAAGTACGGCGTCTCCAAGGCGGCGCTCTGCGTGGCGTGGAACCTGCGCTACCCCGCAAAGGTGCAGGCCATCGTGGGCACGATGAATCCGCAGCACCTGGCTGACCTGGCCTCGGGCGCGGACGTCGACCTGAGCCGCGAGGACTGGTATCGGCTCTATCTGGCGGCAGGCCGTCAGCTGCCCTGATGCGAACGCGGCCGGTCTGAGGAGTTTACATGAGTGCAGATGTTCTTACCGTCTCTTCCAAAGGTCAGGTTATGCTACCCGCAAAGCTGCGTAAGGAACTCGCGATTCAGAGCGGAGACAAGCTTGCCGTCTACGCATCTGGTGACGTCATCATGCTCAAAAAGATTCAAATGCCTACCGCCGAGGAGTTCCGCACCAGACTGGACGAAGCACGGGAATGGGCCAAGTCGGTCGGCTACCAGAAGTCTGACGTGAGCGACGTCATCAAAACCGTCAGGGCAAAGAGGCGCGCATGAGGATAGTAATCGATACCAACGTAGTCATCTCCGACACCTTCTTTGGCGGCAATCCGAGGAATGAGCCTCACAATGCTTGGTTGAGTAGTGAGAGGTTCTCGGCCTAAGTCCTCAGTTATTCTCCAAACGTCTGCTCGTTGACTGGGTGCCGCACCAGAGGCGCAGCTCCTCGGAAGGCTCGCCGCAGAGGCCGCAGTTGCAGCAGCCGTTGCAGATGAGGTGGCTGCCGCACGACATGCAGCGCGTGCGGTAGCGCGGTTGGTACAGGCACTCGGGTGGCAGCGGCAGGCCCAGCGGGTCGGTCAGGTGCCACTCGAGCGGCGCGCCCACGTGCTCGACGCCGGAGCGGTACGCCTGCTGCGCCTGCACGTCCTTCCTGGGGATGTGGTACTCGCGCTCCCCAACGACGAAGCGGCTCCCCGTCTCGATGAAGGCGAACGTCACGTCGTGCGCGCGACACTGCCGGGACAGCCTCTGCACCCAACGGAAGTGGCACGGTCGAGGATCCTCGTAATTCTCGCCCCCGCAAATGACCTGCTCTATGCCACGGCGCCGCACCGTCAGGCCGTCGGCAGTCCGGTAAGGCTGGCCAGCGGCGTTGGCCTCCTTGGCCTGATCGGAGGCCTGCAGGTAGCGCTCGATGTCCACGGGGCCGATGTACGGCGCGCACATGATGCCCTTGTGGGCGGCAGGCGTTGCCAATAGGATCGGTATGCGCTCGTCCGCGCGGCGCTGGTTCTCGCACGTGACGTTGAGCATCACATTGTCCCAGCCGTCGCCCCAGTCCGCAGGCAGGCACTGCGCCATGCGCTCCGGTCGCTTGGTCAGCAGGTAGAACTTGACGTCCGGGCGCGCGTGGATGATGCTCCACGCCTCGTCGCGCCACGGGTCCGCCTCTGGCACGAAGAAGTCCGAGTTCATGCATACGCGGATGAGCTCGCCGCTCTTCACCTTGTACGCGCCAGAACGGTCGCGCTGCAGCGGGTAGTCGAACGTGGTCTTGTTGCGCCGCACCACGCCGCCGTTCAGCCCGCGGGTCTTGTCCAGGTGGAACATGTAGCATCGCGCACACCCTTCGCTGATCTTGGTACAGCCGTGCCAGGGATTCCAGATGTCGTGCATTGCCGCCTTCGCGTCGAGTTACCTGATGTTGGTCAATCTTAGCAGCTGGCGTACGTAAATGCAAACATTTGTTCGTATAATTGGTGCTCTGCCAGTAGTTGGTTGACGAGACATTAACGTCAATTATATGATACGTAATATCAAATTGCGTCTTCTATATACGACATGTGACGGTATGAAGCGACCTAGGTCTGCAAAAACGAGGCTGGCAGCCAAGAGCATCGGCGAGAACATCGCTGCATGGCGCAAGCTATACGGCCTGACCTCGCAGGAGCTTGCGGACAAGGCCAACGTTTCCCGCGCAACAATCTCGCGTTTGGAAAACGGCGACCCATCCGTCAGCCTCGAGACGTTCCTCAACGCATGTCGTACGCTTCAAACCCTCGACGCGGTGGTCGATGCGACGGACCCCTATCTGACGGACTTGGGACGCGCACGAGCCAGTCAGGCGCTTCCACAACGCGTGAGGAGCAAGAGATAACGCCCCGCAGCGCCGCCATAAAGAAAGAGGCACACATGAGGTTCTTCATAGTTGATTGCTTTGCGGAGGAGAAGTACGAGGGCAACGAGCTGCTGGTCCTTCTTGCGGATCGGCCCGTGAGCGACCGCGAGCAGCAGGCCATCGCCCGCGAGATCAACTTCTCCGAGACCGCGTTCGTGTTTGGCGGTAGGCGGCCCAACGGCGGGTACGACGTGCGCATCTGGACGCCGCACCGCGAGGTCCCCTTTGCCGGGCATCCCACGCTGGGCACGGCGCACGTGATCCGCGAGGTGCTCGAGGGCGGCAGCGCGGACCAGGTGACGCTCAACCTCGCCGTGGGCCAGATTCCCGTTCGCGTGCGCGACGACGTCCTGTACATGACCCAGAACCAGCCGGAGTTTGGCCCCACGATTGACCCGGCGATTATCGCGGGCGCCTTCGGCCTCTCCCCCGCCGACATCCGCGCGGACATGCCCGTCCAGTGGGTCTCGACCGGGCTCGAGGCCGTGATCGTCCCACTCGCCAGCCGCAAGGCGCTCGCACGCGCCGACTGGGACCGCGACGCGTTTTCCGCCTACACCCGCGAGCTCCCCGCCTGCTACTGCAACCACCTGTTCTACGTACCCGACGGCGACGGCCGCCTCAGCGCGCGGTGCCTGATGGAGGACCTCGTGGAGGACCCGGCAACGGGCAGTGCCAACGGAGACTTGGCCGCCTACCTGCTGCATCACGACTGCCTTGGCTCGGACGAGGCCGAGTACGCCGTCATCCAGGGCGAGGACATGGGCAGGCGCAGCGTGCTCCACGTCCGCGCCTCCGTCAGGCGCTCGAACAGGGACGGGCCGGACGCGTACTCGATCGAGGTCGGCGGCGGGGTCCGCGTCGTGGCCGAGGGCGACTGGCACTAGCGCCCAAGGTCAGCCGCGCGGCGCGGAAGCCCGATCTTCTCCCCTGCTCTCCTTGAGGTAGTCGATGTACTCGTCGCCCCACTCCTCGATGGCGTCGAGCACCCTCTTGAACCTGCGGCCGATGGGCGTGAGCTCGTACTCCACGCGCAGCGTGCCCTCCGTGCTCACGTGGCGGCTGATCATGCCCTCCACCAAACGTTAAGGCTGCGTCACAGACGCCTTCTTTGCATTCGCGACGCAGCCTCGCACGAGCATGGCGACGGCACTGAGCTCCATTTGCAAGCGCGGGGGCACGAAAACCCTACAACGCCAAGACATATGCTAAGCGTCATCGTCGGCAATGAATTCCAACACGTCGCCCGGCTGGCAGTTAAAGAAGGAGCAAATGCCATCCAAGGTGGACAGACGTATGGCACGAATGTCTCCCGTCTTGATGTGAGACATGTTGACGCGAGAAATGCCAACGGCGTCTGCCAATTCGCGAACGGTACATCCTCGCTCTCGGAGCAAATCGTCTACATGGAGAACTATCGGCATGCCTTCACCATACCCAACTCATATCTGATACGCGTTTATCCTCCTACAGAGTATGATCCGCCTCATCCAACAGGAATCGACCGTAACCAAAGACATGGGCGAGCACGAAAACAATCCCCGGCGCCACGAAGGAACCCACGGAAACCACGATGGCTCCCTGCGACGAAGCATCGAAACCCCGCCACATCCAATCGCTCACCACGCTGCCGTATCCCCAGGAGATGATAAGAGATGGGGCTGCCCCATTGGCAATGACCTGCGCCATCACCTGGAACACAAGCTCGGCAACCGCGAGGAGCAAAAGACACATGCCTATGCGGTTGAGGCTTTCCTCGACGGTCTTCGTGAAGGGCGTTCCCGAGTCTACAGTCGTTTCGAATATGTGATGTATCCCACGAAGCACGGAGAACCAGAGCAGGGCGTCAACAGCTCCTTGAGCGAAAGGCAGGGTCGTCACCACATCCGCTCGGCCCAGAAAGAGCTGAACAAGCAGGTAGACCAGGGCAACAGCGAGAATGAGAGCAATGGCAAGCAGCGCTCTCGAAAGTATGTCGAAGACCCTTACCCCTCGCAGCCAGTTTCGGTTGGCCATGAACGCAGGGCCTTGTTCCTCATGCCGAACATCATCGGCTTGCTTGATGCGAACGCCCATGATTGCCCTCCAACTCAATTTCTGGAGACCAAGATCACCAGAAACACAATGTTTGCGGACATAGCAGTCGACAATTCAGTTCGAGGCCTCACTATGAGTTTACCGTCGAACGAAGGATGTGTATCGTTTTTTGATACACTCCTCGCGAACGTATGGGAATAACCTGTGAACGGAAGCCCCACTCGGCATGAGAGCTGGAGATTGTCCGAACCATACACTATCCGCAGGCGATAGTGGAAGTAGCGCGCCCGCCAGCATGAGGAGAGAAAGCGATGAACGACCAGATCAGAGCCCTAATTGCCCAGCACGAGCAGAAGGGTGACTTCACCCATGTAGCACCAACCAAAGAGATGCTGGCGTCTGCCCAGAGGCTACTAGGCCTCACCATCCCGCAGCAGTTCGTTGATTTCTTGCACGAATACAGCTACGGGGGAATTGGAGGCATTACGATTCTGGGTGTTGGCTTAGATGGGAGCATGGCCTTCCTCGAAGAAACACTCAGCTATCGTAAGTACGGCCTGCCACACAACCTTTTGGTAGTCGAGAACTGCGACGAGTGGCTCTGGTGTCTCGACTGCGATTCCGGAGAGGTCGTCTCATGGAGCCAGGCCGACGGCGACGATATATTGCCGGGATACCCCAGCTTCGACGACTTCCTTCTTGATGATCTCCAAGAGGCGATTGACAGCCTCTAGAAGAAGTCTCGCGTTATGAATAAGCTGCCTCCCACTTCCTAGACACGTGAAATGGGAGGCTTTCTCATGCGAACATCGTCCAGACGGTTGCCCTGGGATCAGCCGCGCAGCGCGGGAGCCCGATCTTCTCCCCTGGCATCCTTGAGGTAGTCGATGTACTCGTCGCCCCACTCCTCGATGGCGTCGAGCACCCTCTTGAACCTGCGGCCGATGGGCGTGAGCTCGTACTCCACGCGCAGCGTGCCCTCCGTGCTCACGTGGCGGC
>QOUO01000053.1 GCA_003862195.1 Coriobacteriaceae bacterium
ACTGCGGGTCGTACCTTCTCCTCGTCGTCCTGCTCATGGTCCGAAAGCTCCCTTCGTGCCTCTCGGCACATTGTCGGGCTTTCGGTAGCTCCGGCTCAAGCGTGTCTAGGATTGGCCAGCCACATCAGTTCTTCGCTTCGCACGTCTTCGTCTGAATGTTTGCCGAGGGATTTAGCTCATCGGTTTCACCGTGTTTTCCACGAAGGAGATCTCTTCCTCAGTTAGGCTGTAGCGCTCATAGAGCAACTCGTCGGTCCAAGGGTGGTCATAGGTGAGGTCAGGGACGAAAGCGTATACGTCTCGTGCGGCATCTTGAGTGGACTTGCGAAGGGAGACCAGAAAGCGAACTAGTCGAGTGCGCAAATAGGATGCATATGAATCCGCTTCATCCTTACTGTTAAACAGTCCTGCCACAAGATAAGTCTCAGTGCAAGCCGTTCCAGGACCCGCAATGATGGGCTTAGACAAAAACTGAGTTTCCGTGGCGGCGCTAGTTCCCTGGACACGTGTCATTAAGACCTTCCAGGCGTTGATCCAGTCTGCGTTTCTAAGTATTTCGGAACGCTCAGTCCAAAGTATTTTCTGGTTAGCAAACAGCTTAATGGGACCTGTGAGCCCCTCGGGGCTTTTGCGACCGCCAGAATAGTTCGTCGGCAATCCAAAAGGCTTACGGGATGAAACTCGTCTGTCGAGCGTGGGTTCATCCTTTGCACGTACCTTTTGCAATATGGGCACGGCTTCGTTTCTACGCACAAGAACGTCGAACTCGTCAAGATAACGGGCTACAGCCTCTCCAACAGGCTTGCCATCCGCCATGGTCTGAATGGTGCAGGGGCCGTCCTACGAGCGATCCCACAGGAAGTACGAGATGCCGCCACGTATCTTCACGTTCGGAAAGGGCTCGTACAGCTTGGGGAAGTCCACGAGCTTGCGCAGGTGGTGGTCGTGGAGCATGCGATCGCGGTAATCGTCGAGTCCCTTGCCGCCGCTGAACCAGCGTGACGGCGTAATCATGGAGACGTAATCGGGTTTGAGGTCCATGGCCGTCTCAACGAACTCTTGGTAGACAGGGCTAGCAGAAGTCCCGTGCCCTCCATCGTCCTTCTGATATGGCGGGTTTCCTACTATGGCGCTGAACTCCACGGCTCCTCCGAACTGATTGTCCCAATAGCTTCCACGGGCCACCTTACGCATGAACTGCTGGCGCTTGTTGGCCATCACTTTGTCGAGGTCCTCTACGTAGCGCATGTTGATGCGTATGCTCTTGCTGTAGCCTACGAGCGTTCGCTTCGTGATCGCCTTGGCCATGGGCGTCTTGCATATGACGAAGATGCGGTTGCGCACGACCTCGTTCCACGCCTTGCGTTGTTCCTCCGGGCTTGCGTCGGAAAGGCGGTCGCCTATGCTTGCGCGGAACATTGAGTAGGTCACGTAAAGGGGATAGAGCCCCGTCTTCGAGTTGATTTCGAGAATGTGGGTGCTCGGCTCTCCAAAGAGGGTGGTCTGCCTTGTGGAGGCGGCTTTGTCTCCGAAGAGCGTCGTCTGGCTTCCCGAGCTAGCCTCCCCCCAGAAAACATGGCGGGTGACGGCGCCCCTGTCAACGAAACGTGGCTCGTCGAGCTCCGTTGTGTGGGTCTCGTCCCAGAAGTCCCAGCCGCCCAGCATGTCGGACATGTGCATGTTAACGACACGCCACGGGGTGAGCACCGTCTCCTTGTCCGGGTTCTTGAAGTACCCGAAGAGGTGCGCAATCTCCTTTACCCGTTCGGTGGGTGGAAGCGTGTCGGCATGCCTCGTCACGTTGCGGATGCGCCTGCCCGCTGCCACGAAGACGTCCTCGTCGTAGTACCTCATGAAGCGACGGAACACCCTCTTGGTAACTCCCTTGGGCATGAACTCCTCCCAGGAGCGCTCGTCAACGAGCTCAACGAAGCGCGCGAGGTCTATGTCCTCGTCGTAGGGAACGTCGGCCCCGTAGATGAGGAGCGGCATCCTGACGCTGATGCCAGTGAGGATTGAGATTGCCGCCTTTCGGTTCTCCCTGGCCTTCTTGAGCTTCTCTAGGAGGGCCTTCTCCTCGGCTGTGAGTTCGCGCTTGGGCTTCTTCTCGGTGCGCTCGACCTGTTCACGCTCCTCGTCCGTGAGCCCCTGATCGTTGATGGGGATGTCGGTCGGGGTCTTCGAGGGCTTGGTCGCGCCAACTATCTTCTTAAGCTTCTCGAACTCGCTTAGGTCGCCTTTGCTGAGGTTCAGGAGCTCTTGGTTGTAGAGGTTCGGATCCTCGAAGCCGTTCTTCACGACGGCGTCGGCCCAGGCACGCTTGAGCTGACGCAAGAGCTTGCCGGTGTCGTAGCGCTCCATTCTCGACCCGCTGATACCGATGACCGGGCAGAAGTTGAGAAATTCGCCGAGAGCGGCGCGGTCGCCGTCGCTTGTGCGGCCGGCCTTGGCAGAGACCGAAACGGCCTTGGCGACCATCTTGAGCGTCCGGTCTGGAGCGAAGTCGAAGACGTAGGCGCGCTCCTTCGCCTTGCCACCCATGTCGCAGGGGGACTGCACGCGGAATATGGTCTGCAAGTAGTTCGCCGCACTCGTCGAGTAGCTGCCAGCGAGCATGAGAACGGCGGTCCACTCGCGTACGGTTACGCCGGTCGTAAGCCGGCCACACGAGAGCGTAATCGTGTATGTTCCGGCATCATCGGCGTTCCAGATGGCGCTCTGCACGTGCTCGAGTGCGTTGTCACTCTCCTCGTCACCGTCACCCGCGACGTTCACTATGTCGAACTGGCCGCTGCCGAAGACGGGGTGTTCGAGCATGAGGGTCTTCAGCGCCTTGGCGGCCCGCACGCCGGGAACCATCCAAAGCGTGTGCCGGAAGAGGCGCCGGTAGTCGTCGCGCGAGTATGGGTAGTTGCTGCTCGCATCGCTCTTGCAGAGCAGATTGAGAAAGCTCCGAACGTCATCTTCGTGCACGAACCGTGCGTCATCGCTTACGCGGAAGAACTCGGCAAAGTTGAACGCCTTGTCATCGAGGGCTACGTAGCCCTCGTTGCGGAAAACCTCTCCGAGGTCATAGGTGTAGATGCAGAGCTGCGGAAGATCCTCGTACGGATTCGAGTCGCCGAAGTGCAGCTTGTCCCACTTCGACTTCGCATCCTGCTCCATCACGTAGTCCCACGTGTAGGTCTCGTCGTCCTCATAGTCATCGAGGATGTTGAAGGGTGTGCCCGAGAGGGAGAGCAACTTCGTGGGCCCGTCCGGCTTCAGGACGGCTTTTACGGTGCCGTCGCCGAGCGATGTCTTGGTGCCCTCGTGTGCCTCGTCCACGATTACGAGGTCCCATACCGTGTTGAACACGTCTTCGTTCTTGGCGAACTTCCCGCCAACGGCGACGGAGCCGCGCAGATCCTGTATGGAGGCGAACCATACGAAGCTGTCATTACCGTCTAGGAGCTCCCGGAGCGTATAGCCATGCTCCTTGGAGCCGTAACGATAGCCGTCGCCCTCATGGAATATCTTCCCGAAGTCCTTGTACCAGCCATCGTCCACCACGGGTCTGTGCGTCATGATGATGGTGCGGCGGAATCCCATCTCCTTGACGACCTCGAGCGCCGAGAGCGTCTTCCCGAAGCGCATCTTCGCGTTCCAGAGCATGCGCTTGGAACGCCCAAACTGCTTCACGGTTCGCTTGATGGCTTCCTCCTGCTCGGGGCGGAAGACGATTGGCATCTCTTCGGCGGTGCTCGTGCCGGATAGGTTTTTCGTCCCGCCTTTGACGGCCGAGATGGCCCTCTTGACGGTATCGAGATCGACCTCGAACCATTCCTTTCCCGTTGTCCTGCCGATAGCCTTGGCCGGGATACCGGAGTTCTTCAAGACATTCTGGACGTCGTAGTCTCTGAAATGCTCGAGGCGTATGCCCCCTGCGTCCTTGTTAAGGACCTGTTTGACTGCGAGTTCGGTGTAGAGGAGCGTGTACTCGACCCCCGCCGTGCCCGTGTACGAGTTGATGCGCTCGCGGGCGGCCTCGTTAAGCGGGTGTGAGTTGGGTGGAAGACGGTCTATGGGGAGCTCGCTCTTGACGGTTGCGTCTCCTACCTTGATGCGCCCCGCGTGTGCGCGGTCGTGGATGGTGAAGGCATAGATGCACTTGTAGGAGGCTACTTCAGCAAAGCCCATTTGCGGCTGCGTCTCATTCGCCATCGTCATCGCACTTCCTTTACGAGCCTCTTGAACTCGATTGCGGTACCACCCGTGCAGTCGCGCCAGTCGCGTACCTTTACCGGAAGGGGCTCGGTCGGTTGCTGGTCTGCAAAGATTTCCAGCGTTTGCTGTGGGGCTGGTCTGGTGGCGTAGGGGACACTCAGGCTAATGCCATCCATCTGGAAGACGTTCCACGCTACGCGGTTTGCCACCTTGTGCCGGAGCCTGGGCTCGGCGGGCTCTCCACGGCGCCATAGGAGCCATTCATCGAGTGTGGCGAGCAGGTTCTCGCGAGCGAGAAGCACGTTGTCGCCTTGGAGGTCGAAGCCGTACGTGGCCTCATAGGCGCGTACGACCCATTTCTCGAACAGCTCATCACTGTCTTCGGCGTTCTCACACACGACGCGCAGCTTCCTGTCGAGCAGCCCCATTCGCCGTTCGACGGGGATGATCTCCCCCGTGGCGACGTCATAGCGACTGACGAGGTAAGGAGCCTCACTGCAGGAAACCTCTAGAACGCGCTTGTCGACATAGCGCTGCCACGTTTGACGGCCTTCGAACTCGATGCGTTCTGGGTTGACGTCCCACCCGGTAGTTGGGTTCGCATTAGAGCAGATTGCACCTTCGTGTCCGAACCAGGCTTCATCGACCTTGTTGTTCTGCGCGCAGCAAACCCACGAAGGTGTAAAAACCTCCGCGTTGTCACGTGTGCGTTTGACCTGGTCGTCGAGCGTCTTGTCGAACCGAGGTCTGATAATCCCCTCGAAGTCTCCCGTGATGCGTTCTGGCGTGATCTCGTCAGAGGGGTTATAGCCTCTCCCATAGGAGGCATAGCCGGAGGTTGCCCACTTGATCCTTGCTCCCGTTGTCTTGTCGCACAGGAGAAGATCGAGCGTGCGGCGGTCTCTTTCCGCCAGCTCGGATTCATGTATGTCTTTGAGTTCCTCCAACAGTGTGCCGCCTATGCTGAGCGAATTGCTTGCCGGACAACTGCCGGCTCATTAAAACCAATTCTATCAGGCGGTAATGAAGCCGACTCGAGAGAGACAGAGAAAAGAAGTCATAGGCAGTCTGGAAGGAAGCTATCCAGACGGACGCGTGATTACAGCAGCCAGGGTATGTAAGACTGATGCTTATTGTGAATCTCGAAGCTTAGGCTCAACTCTCATCGTGCAGCAGAAGAATCATTCACTGGCAAGTGAAATGTAGGATGACAACCGCTGAGAATAATGACAGTGCCAACAGTGTCATGCATTGGCCGACTGAATCGGACGTATATCTCAATAATCGGAACGATACCGTCATTAACCAGAGAGCCAAGCGAGACGATAGGAGCGAGCGATGCGCCAGGTAAAGCTGGTCGTGATGGAGAACACAGACGAGAAGAGGACGATGTCGTGGGGAGAGGCCAGTGACGGTCATCGCGTACGCGCGCGAGACCACCATGGGCACCGTGACGGAGTTCGCGTACGGCGAGCGCATCTGCTTGACGACCTTCTTCTTCCGTCCCACGAAGACGTACGGCCTGGATGACGTCGCCGACCGCGTCGCCACGAGTGGCGATAATTGCTTCCTGTGTGACATAGCCGACGCCCTCAAGTTCTGAGGGATCCCGTACAAGCGAGAGGACCGCACCCGCCCGTTTGTGGTGTAGCCACGGCCGAGGGGGGGCAAGAAGAATGAGGAGATTGGTCATGCCCCGTGCATGTGACTCGCATCAAGCTCGCAGCAAACTTGCACGCAGCTCGCACGTGGCTGACGGCAAGCTGTCGCGTGGCTCGCATCCAGCTGGCACCAATCTGGTGGCACGCCCGCCACGCTCGCGGCAAGCTGGCCCGAAAGTCGCACGTGCTCGCGCGACCTCACCAGCGACCGCCACGCCACCGAGATCCACCAGCGGCCCATCCTCGGCGCGGAAGCCCGCTCCGCGCCAGCACGCAACCGACCGCGCCGCGTACCAGCAAGCGACACAGACGGCGCGGACGACCTCACCAAACCTGCAGGGCCCCGGCCGCGTCGCTGCCGCCCGCGGCGTCCCCGTACCAGCGTGCCCGGTACTCCTCACGGGTCATCAGCCCGGCAGCCACCTCGGCCATGTCTTGCTGCTTCTCGCTCGCGGTGTCTTGCACGACGCTGTCGTCGTATATGACCGATACGTCGCCCTCCTCGAGCAAGCTCTTGCCCATGCGCCTCTCGCAGGCCATCACGGCACGCGACACGTCCACCAGCGCCCCCTGCAGGCTGTTCTCGTTCCTGCGGATGTTCCTCATGAGCGCCGAGTTGTTGCTCGACACCTCCGTGGCCATTTTCACATACCCCACGTTGTCGAGGTCGAAGTAGTTGGTCCCCAGCCCGCAGAGGTCGCCCAGCACCTGCAGGGCCAGCCGGAACGCCTTGCCCTGCGCCTCGGTCCTGAGCGCCGGCGCGAACTCCTGGATCGTGTCCTCCGTGCTCATGACCTTCCGGAACACCGTGCAGTCGCCCTTGCCGAAGGGGATGGGCACGCGCCTGCCGTCGGCCGTCCTCTCCTGGTCGAACATCACGTCGGACAGGAACACGCGCATCTTGCCCGCGTCCACCTCGTTGATGAGCGCGTCGTAGGCGAGGTCCACCGACTGCACAGCGTCCACGGCGTCCGCGAACACGCTCTGGCCGTAGGGCGAGAAGTCCACCCTCGTGTTCGGCACCGCCGGCCGCACGATGCCGAACGTCGGTCCCACGCACCCCGTGGCCACGTCCCCCGCGATGCCCGGCACCGCCACCTCGCGCCCGTCCCGGTCGAAGCACCCCGTGCGGATCCGGTACGCGCCAGCGTCGCCCCACGACGTGCATCTGCAGCTGGTCGAGAAGCGCCCCGCGCGAGAAGCACCTCGTGACGAACGCGCACTCCCTCACGCCCTCGCTGTCCCACGACAGCGGCACCACCATGCGCGCGTCGTAGTGCCTCACGCGCGCCAGGCGGCGCCCCGCGTCCATCCACAAGGCGAACGCCCCGGTTCCCAGCCCGAATGCCCGCACCACGGTCTCCTGCGCCCTGCCCCAGAAGTTCGTGGTCGAGAAGAGCGAGGCCAGCCAGTCGGTGCACTCCCGGCTCTCGCAGGCGACCACGGTCTTCTCGTCCAGAAGCAGGCTGCCCCACTCCCGGCACACCCGCATGGCGGGCATTATCGTGCGCCTATGCACCTGGTACACGCGTCCGAACCCGTCGGTGTCCCTGTAGTCGTAGAACTCGCCCACGGCCCGCATCCAGCGGTCCCACTCCCGCACGTGCGACTCCATGTCCTCCAGTGTCCGCGTCGAGTATCCCGCTCCCCTCAGATACGACCTCACGCACTCCGGCACCCAGTACTCGTCCGTCTCCTCCATGCTCATGCTGGCCTCCTTCAATCGAAGTGAGAAGAACGGCCCGATAATCGCGCGCCGTCACATTCCTACGCCAGCCTTCGCCTCTCCGACTAAGGGGAATAAGAAGAGAGAGCTCAGACAGGCGACAAAAACGAGAGGCTCCCCATGTCGAAGAAGAAAGCAAGAGAGATCATCGCGCCCCAAGAGGTTATCGAGCGCTTCGTCGTTCGCGCCCGCAGGGTCAAGGCGCACTCCCTCGTCCAGGACGGTTCGGTCGAGAAGTACGCCAAGACGCAGATGACCGTCAGCTTCTCGATGACTAATGGGGCCGCCACAATCAAGGACGTCGTCGTTCCGGACGAGGAGGTCTTCGAGTCCCTCACGACGCGCCTTCGCCCGTTCATCGTGAAGAGCGAGCCAATCTACCTTCCCAAAGTTTTCGATGCCATCAGGTCTTTCATGTCCGATGATGCCCTGGGGGAGAAGGACGAGGACCTCGAGAAGGCACTCGTCTCCGCAGAGCAATGCTTCGAGCACCGCTTCCGCGAACAGGACGTCAAGACGTATGCCCTTCAACTCCTAGACGAGGCGGGAAACCCCGAGTCCGGATACGTCTCGGACGCCACCATGGCGGGTTCCTGGCTTTACACGGACACGGTGCATGCAGACCCACACGACGAGAAGGCCGTAGGCAAGAAGTTCGGCTACCGTGCGCGCTACACGGCAGCCTCGCCCTTCTTCTGCGAGCTTGCGATTCTCGTCGTCAGCATGCTCAGCATCGTGAAGGCGCTTGTCGAGAAGGACTATCTGTCGGTCTCTGACACAGCTTGGTCGGAGCCAGTCACCTATGCGGAGGCAGAGGAGGCGGCGGGCGAGAAGGTCGTGGACGGTTCCATGTACATCTTCCCCGCGGGCACGGTTCCCCCGGATGGCGCAAGTCTTGAGGACATTCCCGGTGGCGTCAAGGCCACCCCCATGGTCCTCTGTCTTCTTGGCGATCCCGAGGGTCGTGCGGTTCTGACCGTGTATGAGGAGAGCGGGGAGCCCATCGCGTCGTATCCGGCATACCGAAGGCTGAGAGACGACACCTTCGTGTTCCTGGTGAACGACGTTCTTTCGCTTACGGTTCCACGTGGCATCCTCTCTGGCTCCCCAAGCTCCATTCCAGTCTTCGAGGCAAACGAGGGAAGAGAGGTCGAGGCATATTCGCTTTTCAGGAGCTTCTCGTCCCCGCACCGTTTGGAGGTCCGATTCAATTACGACGGCAGGGAACAGAGGTTCATGCTCTATTTCGAGCCGCAACCAGCCGAAGACGGCGAGCCGTCGCCAAGGGGTGGCGAGCAGTAAGCAGGCGAGAAGATCCTTCCACTATCGAGAAGCCCCCCACGCCCCGCACAGCACGTCGTCCATCATCGCGTACCGCACCGCGTCGATCGAGTGGCCGTTCCCGTCCGGGATCTCGTCCACCCAGGTTCCGTCGCGGTCCCGCTCGAACTCCTTCAGCCGGAACTCCTCGTACGCCAGCAGACACCGCACCGGGTCGATCACGATCTCGCGCAGCCCGGCCAGCCACTCATAGCTCAGCCGCCGCATGTTCGACTTCCTCGCCGGCCGCACGCGCAGCCCCAGCTCGCGCCGCCACATGACTATCGACGAGCGAATCATGCAGATCCTGGCGAACAAGCAGCGAATCTTCGACGCCTTCGCCGACAGGTCAGTTGCGGCCGAGCAAGTCGATCAGGCCTTCAGCCGGGAGACGATGGACCAGATCGTGCGGGATGAACTCAGGAAGTACGCCGGCGCGCGGCAGGGAAGAACTGCTCCCATCGCAACGGGCGCGGTGCCTAGCAGCCCAGATGTTCGCAACCTACTCAACTAATCGAACTACATTAATTGGGGGGATCAAATCGTCGCGTTTGTATGTATCTGGGCTTCGATTCCCGGCTTCCGATGCGGCTGAGTTCTTCCCGTACAACTTCGCGCGGCACTCGTGGGGAACTTGCCGAATGAGGTCGGTACGCGCCCATCGCCCTATCCGGGTCGAACATCGTGCGGAGAGGAGCATGCGTATCTTATCCGTATCACCCCGTCGATGAGTGGGTCGTGGAGGGAGGTTCACGTTCTGTCTGTAAGACACCATGTAGTTAGGACATCAGTGTCGTACACTCTGACAGCGAGTAACAGGGGTAGTGTTAATCGCAGCAATCGATGCTAGAGCTCAAGCGGTCAGTCCCAACTCCCCGCTCACTCCGTTCTACTCCGCTTTAGTCCGTTCCACTCCTCACCTGCCTCCGAGGACCGCCTTGAAGAGAGAATAGTATTGCGGTGGGTCGCGCGTGCTGTCACCGCAATCCGGCAGGGCCTTCCCCAAGCAGCCACGCCAGAAGCTCAAGAGCCCCAGGAATGCCCCTACCGTCTTCCGGTTGGTCGCCTGAGCCTCGCGCTGACAGCGCCACATTGAACTCGGCGCCTGCGAGTACCTGCTCCACCATATCGTCATCTGCCATGATCGTGGGTCCCAGCAGCAAGCTCTCGGAAGCCTCCTCAGTTGCATTGCGGTAGTCCTCCCCAGGAGCGTCGTCACTCAAATCCACCAGATCGCCGCACCACCTACCGCCCCATTCCTCATCAACCGTCCCCATCGCGAAGAGGAGCACGGTGGGGTCGATGCGCGTAAACTCGTACCTCCCGTGCCGTCGGTACACGTTGGAGATGGGTCCCTGCCTCCTGTCAACGAACTCGTGTCTCGTGCGGTTCACAGCGTAGCGTCATCTCCTTACGCGCAGGTCGAACGGCCCGGTATACGGCTCGTCGAATACGTCGCCCACTCCTCGAAATGGAGATAGTCACCGTATTTGTGGCCCCGGGCCTCCTCAAAGCGCCCCGTTACGTTCTCAAAACGTTTCAGTATGTCCTCGTAGGGATAGCCGTCGAACTTCGCGAACAACTTGTGCGAGCGCTCGTCGTCGAAGGAGCCTTCAGTCCAGTAGTCACCGACGTAGATGACCGTGTCGCCATGCCAAGGACCCGCAATCATCGTGCATGCCGCGTCTGTCATCTGCTGCCCAACTGCCGCAGAGCATCCCAGCGTGAAGTCGATGCCCTCAAACGGATCGTCGTCTATGTACTCGCGTTTATCCTGGCTTGCCCAGATGTAGCACTGGATCGTCCTTCTCGCCCCGCGTGTCATCGGCTCATCGTCCGCTGACATTTTCTTACGGGTGCCAAGGTGGGGAAAGAGACTGGTAGAATGCACTGCTGACACGTGAGGCAAGGGGAGGAAGATCCGATGTCGCGCATAGCATGTCTCTGCGGCAACGACGTCCGCGAAAACAACTACAAGAACGTGTGGAACTTCGTAGCAGACTCGCTCATGGACGAGCTGGCCGACAGCCAGGCATTCTTCGGCCTCGAGTACCGGCCCGGCGAGAAATCGGAAGTTTGGCACTGCCAAGAGTGCGACCGGCTCATCCTTTTCGATGATGGTGGCATCTACGTTACGCGCTACATGAGAAGGGTCTCCGGGGGCAAGCCGCCCGTTGGGCCCGACGCCCGTCGAGGCGTGCTCTACAACGATGAGCTCTTCTTCGACGAGATCGATAGGTACCTCTCGGAGAAGACCAAGCGTGGCGAGGCACCCGACTATGAGTTCTTCGATGCCCAGTACGCGGAAGGCAACCCACTCCTCACGTCCCGCATCATGCGCAGGGAGGCATTCGACAACCCCTCGAGTTCCTTCGGAAACTGGTATCGGGCAGAGCTCTCCAAGACGTCGCTCGCAATCTTCGACCAGAATGACGTTGCGTACGCCTGCCCTTTGAAGCAATGGCTCGTGAGCCCCGAGGACATGGCCGAGCTCGCATAGCGCGCGACGCCGACCTGGCCCATCCGGCCGGCGGCCATGGCGGGCGCGACGGGCTGGGCCTATCCCACCACCTATCCCACCACGGCGATGCAGCCCGCGACGACGGCGCTCACCACGCCAATGAGCGCCAGCGGCACGCACCCGTCCACGAACGAGGCCAGCGCGCCCAGCCGGTAGTACAGCACGTAGCACACAAGGCTCACGGCAAAGCCCGCCACGGCGAGAAGTGCCACCAGCGTGGCCGCGCCCGCCTCTCCGGCGCGGCCCAGAGCCAGCGCGCAGAACGCCTCCATGCCGAGCCACGCCACGAAGAGCACGAGCTCCGTGGTGGGCTGCCGCTGGAACGCGCGCTGCGTCACCGCAAGCAGCGCGAAGTACAGCGCGACCGACCCCAGCGCGAAGCCGACGGGCGCCCACGCGGGTGCGAGCCGCGCCGCGCCGCCGCAGGTTCGCGTGGCGCCCCACACGCCGCAGACGACGGCGCCCAGGATCGAAACGACGCCCACCACGCGCAGCGGGCCCTGCGCCTCTCCCCCGCCGACCTTGGGCCAGAAGAAGATCGCCCACCACGCGAGGTACAGCACGCAGCACGCGGCCATCAGCCAATGGCCCTGCCTCATCTGGTCAAACGCGACGTCACCCATGGTCGACCTCCTCGGGTCACTCTGCCGGCGCCACGTCGGGCGCCCGCACGCCCATCATAGCAACGTGGCGCGCGTCCTTCTCACCTTCCGAGGCAGCCGACGGGGATGACGTAGACGCCGTCGCTCCTCTTGTACGAGCGCTCGCCCAGCCCCACGAGGACCGCAAGGAACTCCGGCTCGCGCGTGCGCGCCCTGGCGTTTCTCATCAGCTTGTCCCTCATGCGCAGCAGGCTTTCCGCGGCCTCGTCCGCCTTGTTCTCGCCCAGCTTCACCTCGAACGCGCCCCACCTGCCCGCGGCGTCCTCGACTATGGCATCCACCTCAAGCCCGTTGTCGTCGCGGTAGTAGTGCACCGGGTCCCGCGAGGCCTCCGGCACCGCGCGTGCGTAGACCGAGAGGTCGCGCATGCACAGGTTCTCGAACACGAGACCCAGCGTCTGCCAGTCGCCCTTGAGCGAGCGCTCGTTCATCTGGAGGAGCGCCACCGCGAGCGAGGGATCGACCAGATAGCGCTTGGGGCTCGTGCGGAAGCGCTTGGGGGAGCGCGCCGGCGGCTCCCACCCCTTGATCGGCAGCAGCAGGTACAGGGATTCGAGCAGTGCCAGGTAGTTCGATATGGTCGCGGGCGAGACCACGTCGTCCCCCTCGACCTCGCCATACATGTCTCGAATCATCGTCTTCCTGGTCGTGGCCTGCCCAAGGTTCCTGGCAAGGCTTCCTAACAGGCGCCTGGCAACGTCCGGGTTCCCTCCTTTTGCGGCAACGCTCTGCTCCGTGGTCGCGTCCACATAGTCCCTCGCTATGCGCAATGCGCGTGACGGCTTGACGCCAACCGCCTCGGGCCACCCTCCCCTGCAGCACAGCGCCACCAGTCGGTCCACGTCCATCTCGCATGACGCATATGCGAACTCACCGTCAAACAAGCTTGACAGAGACACCTCGCCCGTCGAGTCCCCAGATTCCTGCAGCGACATCGGCAGCATTCGCACCCTGCCAATCCGTCCAACGCCGCTATGGTGGACCTTGTCCTTTGCCGGGGTGGAGGAACCCGTCAGTATCCAGAGGCCCTTCTTGCCGCCGGCGTCGTCAACCTCGTGGCGCACGACGTCCCACAGCGACGGCACAAGCTGCCACTCGTCAATCACGTGCGGTGCATCCCCGACAAGGGCAGCCTTGGGATCGGATTGCGCCATGCTGAGGTTCTGTCCCTCGTCCAGATAGATGATGCTCTTGGCATGCTTGCGTGCCGTCCAGGTCTTCCCGCACCATTTGGCACCAGTAATCTCGACCGCGCCGTAGGTCTCGAGGCACTCATCAACCTCGTCATCAACAATTCGAGGCAAATATCCCGTGGGCACAACCGGCATCCTCGAGGACCTCCCATACCAAACACAGCATCGTCTACCTGCTCATATAGCATTCCCCTATCTAGTATACTGTCGTAATCCGCATTTCTCATTGTCAGATTCCGCGATTTTCGTTGTCACTTTCCGCGTTTCTCGCTGTCAGATTCCGCGAATCTCGTTGTCACTTTCCGCGCGAAGCCGACGAAAAAAGGGCGGTGCCGGCAGCTGCCGACGTCGCCCCATAAGGCGAGTTTTCTAACGAGAAGGACGAGGCCACGTGTCTGTGGCCCGGCCCTGCCGCGCGCGCTACTGGTTGCGCAGCATCTTGGTGAAGGACGTGTCCGAGTGGCGCGCCCACAGCACGTAGACCAGCACG
>QOUO01000054.1 GCA_003862195.1 Coriobacteriaceae bacterium
TCGTGCTCTGCACCCTGTGCGAGTGGCTGGCGCTCTACGTGTTCCACACGGCCCAGGCACCAGCCGGCCAGGGCTGGATCTGGCCCATGTTCTTCATCAACTTCGCGTTCGCCTGGTGCGTCGCGACCGTCATCGGCATGGTGCCGGCGCTGCCGGAGAAGGGCGTGCGCTGGGCCCTGAAGCGCGCGAGGCCCGAGGACGGCCTCAGGTTCGGCGCGCTCGTGAACGTGCCGATCAACACGGTCTACGCCGTCGTCCTGTGCTACCTGGTGGGCGCGCTCGACGCGTGCGTCCTGGGCGGGGCGCCGCTCGTCGCGTCCGTCTTCGGCTTCCTGCAGAACATCGTCCCCGTGTGGGTGGCCTGCTACGTGGTGACGCTCTTCCTGCAGGGCCCGGTCGAGGGCGTGGCGCGCGGCATCACGAACGATCCCGCGCCCAGGATGGCGTAGGGGCGTCGGAGCGGCGCGACTTCCGCCCGGATGCGAGGAAACCGTCGTTTGGGCAAGCGAGGAAACCGTTATCCTCGCTTAGCGGTTCGAGTTTTGTTGACGCCACTGGCGGTTTCCTCGCGCGGCGCGAGGAAACCGCGGGACATTTGGGGCCGAAACGTGCTGCCGCGCGGTCCCGGCCGGTGGCCGACGCGAGGATAACGGAATCCTCGCTTGTGCGTTCTTCGGTTTCCTCGCAAGGCATGGCCTGACAGGTGGCAAGCGCAGAAACCGTCAATCACATAAGCGCAGAAATCGGTTCCTGCGCTTGGCCGTCTGACGGAATCTGCGCTTGTGACCGCGGCGGCGCGGGAGGACCTTCCCCCTCGCGTCGGCCCACTCGGTTCCCATGCGTGACGCATAGGAACCGCGATTTCGGCACGCAAGGATTCCGTTTGCCATGTGTTGGCAAGGGCGGAATCCTTGCGTTCGGGCCGAAAGCGGCCGTCTTTCGACCGCTTCCCATGCGCCACGCAAGGGAACCGTCAGTCCAAACGCATGGGAAACGGAATCCATGCATCGCTTTTTCACGGTATCCATGCGTGGCGCATGGGAACCGTCACCCACCGCGCCACCGTACCCCGTCGCGCCCGGCAGCGCTCAAGTGGTTCGCCCTCGCTCGTCCCGTGCCGTCCGCCGTGCGCCAATGTCCGTTGCACTGGTGCACAAAAGCCCCGTGGCGGCCTGGTAAGTATTTGAACTTGGTGCCATGTCGCGCGCCGCGACCTTTGGCGAGACTCTTTCATGACAGATAGGACGTCTGAAAGGGGTTTGCCATGGACGAGGATCGTCAGGAAGTGTGGGACGCGCTCACCAAGCGCGCAAGCCAGCTGTTCGGGAAGGACCCGTCGGAGTTCACCGAGGACACCAAGTTCGCGGACCTCGGCATCAAGAGCGTCCAGGTGTCCCAGCTCACCACCTACCTCGAGGACGAGCTCGACATCGAGGTGCCGTTCATGAAGTTCCGCCGCTGCGAGACCTTTGGCCAGGCCACGGACTTCGTCTGCGACCTCCTGGACGAGTAGGGGGCGCGCATGTTCGTAGAGCCCAGGATCCCGGCCGAGTGGGTGCCGGTAAAGGACAAGAAGCTGCACGACCTCATCCAGATGACGGGCGAGTGCGCAAAGTTTGACGAGGACGAGTGCCCCATCTACTGGGACCCTGACACCGAGGGCTACATCTTCCTGCACCGCGAGCAGTTTGGTGAGGACGAGTTCATGGCGGCGTACCGCGTGGCCCGCCAGCCCAACGACAACCAGGCCGAGGTCGACCTCTCCGCGTCCGACGACCCGATGGCGCGCATGGGCCAGGGCTTCTGCCCGCCGTTCAACCCGCACACCTACGAGGCCGCGGACGGCGTCATCTGCATGCAGGACCAGGAGGTCGTGCTGCGCGACGGCACCAAGATCTACTGCGACATCTATCGTCCCGAGGACGTGGAGAAGGTCCCGACCATCGTGTCGTGGTCTTGGTTTGGCAAGCGCCCGGGCGACGGCATGAGCGAGTGGCAGATCATGGGCGTGCCTCCCATGACCGTGTCCAAGTGCGCGAAGTTCGAGAGCCCGGACCCGCTGTACTGGTGCTACCAGGGCTACGCCGTCGCCAACGTGGACGTGCGCGGCGCCGGCCACTCCGAGGGCTCCGTCCACATGTTCACGCACCAGGACCGCGAGGACGGCTACGACTTTGTGGAGTGGGTCGCGGCTCAGCCGTGGTCCAACGGCAAGGTCGGCATGAGCGGCAACTCTGGCGTCGCCATGCACCAGTGGGGCATCGCCGCGGAGCAGCCGCCCCACCTCGCGTGCATCGCGCCGTGGGAGTGCACAACCGACCTGTACCGCGAGAGCTTCTTCGAGGGCGGCGTCCCCGCGCTGAGCTTCAACAAGTTCATCGCGGCACAGGTGACGGGTCCCAACGGCGTGGACGACCAGGTCTCCATGGCCAAGATGTACCCGGACATGAACGCGTACTGGAACGACAAGCGCGCGGACTTCAAGAAGGTCAAGGTCCCCGTGTACCAGACGGCCGGCTGGTCGCACTTCCACCTGCCGGGCTCGTTCAACGCGTGGCGCCGCTGCCGCAGCCACCTCAAGTGGCTCCGCGTGCACCGCGACTTCGAGTGGCCGGACACCTACAACCCCCAGAACCTGGAGGAGCTGCGCCACTACTACGATCGCTACCTCAAGGGCATCCACAACGGCTGGGAGATGATGCCGCGCGTCCGTCTGGACGTGATGGACGGCTACGACGTGGACTACCAGGAGAAGCGCCCCGAGAAGGCCTGGCCCATCAAGCGCACCGTGTACAAGAAGCTCTACCTGGACGCGGCCACGCCCAAGGACTGCGTTGAGCTCGATCACCCCGCAAAGTGCTTCGAGCTCGCGACGGAGGCGCCCGCGGCCGAGGGCAAGGCGTCCTACGACCCGGCGACCGAGGAGCTGGACTTTGACCTCACGCTCCCCGAGGACGTGGAGGTCACGGGCTACATGAGCCTGCACCTGTTTGTGAGCTGCGACGGCTACGACGACATGGACCTCTTCGTCAACGTCCAGAAGGCCGCGGCCGACGGCACATGGGTGCCCTGGCTCACGCTCGACGAGCCGCACCCCGGCGCGTGGGGCAAGTGCCGCGTCAGCCGCGCGACCGTGGACGCCAAGCTCACCAAGAAGCACACGCCCGTCTACACCATGACGGACACGCACAAGCTCGAGGACGGAGAGGTCCGCGCGGTCGACATCGCGATCGTCCCCACCTCCCGCGTGTACCACAAGGGCGAGCGCTTCCGCGTGCAGATATCCGGAAGGTACATCCGTGACGGCTGGTTCGAGCCGCTGTCCTGGGACACGGACAACCACGGCACGCACAACGTGCACACGGGCGGGGAGCACGCCTCCTGGATCGAGGTGCCCGTCGTCCCGCCGCGCTACCAGGCGGGGGAGTACATCCACAGGTAGGAAGGTGCGGGCGCGTTGGCCCGTCACCTGGCTAACGCGGGCGAGAAGGACGGTGCGTCCTTCTCGCCCCGTGAGCATTGGTCCCATCGGCATGCCGCGTGCGCTCATGGCTCGCTCGCGCGCGTGGCATGTGCCGAGGTTGGGACGTCATGTACCCAAACACGCAATCTAGCTGCGGTAATGCGCGGGTGTTGCACCCGCGCCGGTAAGCGGGAAGCAAAGCTATCAGGAAGGAAACCATCATGCCCATGAAGACGTCGACGCGGTTCGTGAAGGCCGCGCTCCTGAACCTCTGCACCGCGCTCGTACTGTGTACCCTGTGCGAGTGGCTTGCGCTCTACGTGTTCCACACCGCCCAGGCCCCGGCCGGCCAGGGTTGGATCTGGCCCATGTTCTGGATCAACTTCGTCTTTGCCTGGTGCGTCGCGACCATCATCGGCATGGTGCCGTCGCTGCCGGAGAAGGGCGTGCGCTGGGCGATGAAGCACGCCAAGCCCGAGGACGGGGCCAAGTTCGGCGCGCTCGTGAACGTGCCCATCAACACGGTCTACGCCGTCGTGCTCTGCTACCTGGTGGGCGCACTCGACGCGTGCGTCCTGGGCGGGGCGCCGCTCGTCGCGTCGCTCTTCGGGTTCCTGCAGAACATCGTCCCCGTGTGGGTGGCCTGCTACGTGGTGACGTTCCTGCTGCAGGGCAGGATCGAGGGCCTTGCCCGCAAGGTCATGAACGACCCCGCGCCGAGGGCGGCGTAGGGGCAAGCGCACCGCGCCGGAAGGGAAGTGCGATGGAGGCAGCCATTCGATCGAGGCAGGTTCGCGAGCATGTGTGGCGGCTCGCGGACATCGCGGGAAACCGCTGCTACCTCGTGGTGGGAAGCGAGCGCGCCGCGCTGGTCGACACCATGGAGGGCGTGGGCGACCTGCGCTCGGCCGTGGAGCGCATCACGGACCTGCCCGTGACCGTGCTCCTGACGCACCACCACCACGACCACGTGGCTGGCGCGTACCTGTTCGAGTCCGCCGGCATAAGCGCGACCGACGACGGATTCTGGGAGCAGGAGGAGTCATTCAACAAGCGCATCCAGGTGCAGCTAAGTGAGAAGTACGACCTTCCCGAGGGCACGTTCTTCTCAACCGAGCGCGGTGCGCGACCGCAGACCTGGCACGTGAGTGAGGGCATGGAGCTCGACCTGGGCGGCGAGCGCTTGCGGGCCGTGTCGCTGCCGGGACACACGCTGGGGTCGATGGGTTACGTGGTCGTGGGGGAGCGCGTGCTGCTCAGTGGCGACGCGGTGACCCCGTGCATGACGCTGTTCTACGACGACTCGACCTCGATCGCTGAGTGGGAAAGAACGCTCGAGCGCATGGCGGGGCTGCCCGTGGACGCAATCCTGACCGGCCACTACGACCACGAGTTCAGTCGCGCGGACCTGGCCTCGTGGCGGAGGCTGGCGCAATGGGCGCCCACGGACCCGGGCATGCGCTGGCAGAACTTCAGCCTGCCCGAGCTGCGCGGCTGCCTCCACGTGATGAGCCCCGACGGCACGGACCCGGACTCGCCCGAGTTCCGGGCCCTGATAGAGAAGTCAAAGCCTCGCGTCCACAGGGCGAGAAGGGCGCGCCGCCATCGCCCGGACGGCGATGCGTCCAGCGCGGACGGCGATGCGGACGCCGGCGGTGCCAGCGTCTAGCTCACACCCAGGAACGCGACCAGCCTTGGCCAGACATTCGACGCGGCCCGGAGCCCCTGCTCGTAGGCAGCCAGGAGGCGCTCTGGGTCGCGCTCGGACATACGCGCGGCGATGGGCTCCTCGGGCCAGATACAGAGGAGCTCGCCCGCGTCGTGCAGGCGCTCCAGCTGGTCAAGCTCGTCCGCGTACTCCGCGGAGCGGGCGGCCATGGCGCGCCCCAGCGCGGGGTGCGCGGGGTAGCGCATGCGCACGATGGGCACGGCCGGGTCGTCCGGGTCGGGGCGGTAGCCGCGGGGACGCGTGAGCACCACGACCTGGCGGCCGCGGTAGCGCTCGCGCCCGTAGGCAAAGGGGACGGGGCGCGCGATGCCGCCGTCAAGCAGGAGCTTTCCGTCCACGTCCACGGGACGGTTGGCGCAGGGCAGCGCCGCACTCGCCATGAGGTAGCGGGCCTCGGTCGCGTGGCCCCTGCCCTTGGCGAGCTCGTGGTAGTCGGGCTTGCCGGTCTCGATGTCGGTCGCGACGCTGACGAGCCGCATGGGCGACTGCGAGTACAGCCAGGTGGGGATTCGCTCGAGCCGGTAGGGAATCGTGTCGAAGATGAACTCGCCGCCCACGTAGTCGCCGCAGCGCAGCTTGGAGCGCACGGACATGAAGCGCCAGTCGTCCCGGTACGAAACGATCATGCGGGCCGTCTGGCCGGCCACGCCCGACGCGTAGCTGAAGCCGCACGAAGCCCCAATCGACACGCCCACCACGGACTCGGCCAGCAGGCCGTGGTCAAGCAGGAAATCGACCACGCCGCAGGTGAACATGCCCCGCATGGCGCCGCCCTCCAGCACCAGCTGAAACGGCGTCGTGCGCCAGTGGCGCCAGGCGGGGTCGGGCTCCGGACCGGCTGCCTGCCGGCCGGCGGGTGTGGTTGGTTGGACGTGCATGTCGAGGCTCATCGTTCTTCTCCCCAGGGGACGTGCCAGCGCACGTGCCGGTGCGCCGATGTCCCGATTGTAGCCTTGGGCGAGCCACCGCGGCGGGCGAGAAGAACGTGCCCCCATGGCCGCCGCCCCTGCGGTAGGCTAGGGTCGTTCGGACGGTTCGCGCGTGGCTGGGGGTCGCATGGCAGCTGCAGACAAACGCTATGAGTACGTCGTGTTCGACGTGGACGGTACGCTGGTCGATTCCGAGCGGGCCAACCTCGTGTCGCTGCAGCAGACGCTGCTCGAGCTTACGGGCAGGCGCTACGAGCTCGAGGACCTGCGCTTCACGCTGGGCCTGCCGGATGGCCCCGCGCTCAGGCAGCTGGGGTTCGAGCAGCCGGAGGAGGCCGAGCGGGCTGGCAGGCGCTGGGAGCAGCTCGCGGAGCGGGAGGCCGCGTCTAACACGGTGTACCCGGGCATCCGCTCCACCATTGAGGAGCTGCACCGTCGCGGCATCGGCACCGGCGTCGCAAGCTCGCGCGCCCGACACGAGTACGCGGAGCAGATCTCGCCACTGGGGATCGACGACCTCTTTGATCACATCGTCCTGGTGGAGGACACGGAGCGCCACAAGCCGGAGCCCGACCCGCTGCTTGAGTGCCTGCGCCGTGCTGGCGTCGCGGCGGAGCGGGCGCTCTACGTGGGCGACGCCGAGTACGATGTGCGCTGCGCGACCTCCGCGGGGGTCGACTTCGCCCTGGCGGGCTGGGGCGCCCAGCGCACCTACGGGGGCGAGAGGTATGTGCTGCAAAGGCCGGAGGACCTTCTCGCCCTCGTGTAGGCGCGTTAAGCTTGGGTAGACCTTGGACAGTTTACGGTGGCGCCCCCTGGGGTGGGCGCCGGCTGGCTTACTTGCGGAAGTCTGCCGCAAGCGTGGTGGCTAGGCCTTCTGTCCCACAACCATGCGGTGGAAGCGCCTGAAGCCGAGGCCGCCCATGATCACGATGGCCGCCACCAGGCCGAGGACGCTCCAGACCAGCGGCATGTGCGCGATCTGCGGCGTGAGGATGGCGCGCAGCGCCTCGTTTGCGTAGACGAGCGGGTTGACCAGCACGATTGTCTGCAGCACGGGGATGGCGGAGAGGCTCTGCCACGAGAAGAAGATGGCTCCCAGGAAGACGACCGGCATCAGGAAGCCGGGGAACATTGCGGCTATCTGGTTGGGCTTGACGATGGTGCCGACCAAGAGGCCGAGTGCCGCGGACGCGAGGGAGATAAGCACCAGCACCAGGACGAGCGGAAGGATGCCGCCCGCGCCCATGGTCACGTCGATGCGGCTGCCCATGAAGATGAGCGAGATGGGCAGCACGATGAGCCCGCCCACGAACGACTCGATGATGCCCACGAGCATCTTGGAGAGGCCGACCACGGTGGACGAGACGGGCGCCTGCAGACGATCCTCTATCTCGTGCATGTTGTTGAAATCCATGGTGAAGGGGACGGCCGTGCCGTGTATGCCCGTGATGAGCATGCTCATGCCCACCATGCCTGCAAACATCTGCGAGGGAAAGCTCTTGGGCAGCACGCCGAGCGTGGGCAGCATGAAGCCGTACGTGAGGATCAGGATGAAGGGCAGCATCGCCACGCGGAACACGAACTCCCATGCGTCGCG
Source organism: Coriobacteriaceae bacterium (assembly GCA_003862195.1). Classification (GTDB taxonomy): domain Bacteria; phylum Actinomycetota; class Coriobacteriia; order Coriobacteriales; family Atopobiaceae; genus Parafannyhessea. The sequence continues at coordinate 7,722 of QOUO01000054.1, forward strand.
AGCCTGGATCAGGAGGTCGCGCTGTACCATGGCCCAAAACGCCTGCCTCGCAAGGCGGCCGCTGCGAGCCGTGGCGTTGTTCTTCTCGCCAGCGTTAGTCATTCTGGCTCATCCCCTTTCCGGTGAGGTAGACAAATACGTCATCCAGCGTGGTCTGCTTGAGGCTCATGTCTGAAACGGCGAGGCCCTGCTCCTCCGTCCAGCGGAAGAGCCGGTCAAAGTCCGGCTTGGGCGCGTCGATGTAGAGCGCGAGCGTGCCGTCCTGCAGCTTTGCGTGCGTGACGCGAGGCAGGCGCTCCGCGGCGCGGCGGACGTCCTCGTCCATGCGTGAGAGGCGCATCGTGACGATGGTGGAGGTGGGCACGAGCGCCTTGAGCTCCGCGGACGTGCCACTTGCGACTATCTGCCCGTGGTTGACGATGGCCATGTGCTGCGCCAGGCGCTCTGGCTCCTCCATGTAGTGCGTGGTGAGGAAGATCGTGGTGCCGGCCTCGCGGTTGAGGGCAAGCATCTCGCGCCACAGGATCTCGCGGTAGTTGGGGTCGAGGCCGGTCGTGGGCTCGTCCAGAAAGAGGATCTTGGGCGTGTGCATCATGGCGCGTGCGATCTTGAGGCGCTGCGCCATGCCGCCGGAGTAGGTGCGCACGTAGTCGTTCTGGCGGTCTGCCAGGCCAAACTTCTCCAGGTACTCGTCTGCCTTGCGGTTGGCTTCGCGGCGGCCCATGCCAAAGTAGCGGGCGTGGTAGATGAGGTTCTCGCGCGCCGTGAGCCCGCGGTCCAGGTTGTTGTGCTGCGCCACGACGCCGATCTCCGCGCGGGCGCCAACGGGGTCGTCCGTCACGGAGCGCCCGTCCAGCAGGATCTGCCCGCCCGACGACTCGAGCTGCGTGGTCAGCATCTTGATGGTGGTGGACTTGCCGGCGCCGTTGGGCCCCAGGAAGCCAAACACCTCCCCGCGTGGGACGTCAAAGCTGATGCCGCGCACGGCCTCGAACCCGCCGCCGCCCTTGCGCGGGTACGTCTTGCGGAGGTCGCGCACCTCCAGAATGTTGTCTGCCATGTCCCCTCCCGTATGTCATACCCCTATGGGGTATATATTGGTCGGTTGTGACTATACCCCTAAGGGGTATTAAGTCACGCAGGCGAGAAGAGCACGGTGCCTTCTTCACGTCCGCTCCATACGGACGCGCAGGCCGCCGTTGGTGTAGCATGGGGGGACATGGATGGCGTAACGTCGTCGTAAGGGGACTGCCCATGCGCGCGTGGAAACCTGGAACCAGGGTGCTTCTTTTTGTGTTGTTGGCGTTTGTCTTTACGTGGGTTCCCCAGTTGGTGCTGGGTTCAACCACGGGCTGGCGTGTTGATCAGTCGCTTCTGGCATGGTCGATCACGCTTTCGCTCTGCATGTTTGCGCCGCTTGCGTCGGCGCTCATCACGCGGGCGGTTACGGGTGGCGGCGCCTCGATTGGCTGGCGGCCACGCGTCCGAGGCAACGTGCGCTGGTACGTGGTGGCTCTTCTCGCCCCGAGCGTGCTCACGGCTCTGGGCGCCGTCGTGTACTTCCTGCTTGTGCCGGGGGACTTCGACCCCTCTGCCAGCAGGTACATGGCCGCCGTCCAAGCGCAGCTGGGCGTCACTGCCTCGCAGGCGCCGCTCGTCCTGGTTGCGCAGCTGGCGTTTGCCGCGCTCGTGGCGCCGTTCCTCAACATGCTCCTTGCCGTGGGGGAGGAGGCTGGCTGGCGCGGCTTCCTATACCCTGAGCTGCGCGAGCGCTTGAGCCGTCCCGCCGCCGTGATCGCGACGGGCGCCATCTGGGGTGCGTGGCACGCGCCCGTCATCGCCATGGGTTACAACTATGGCACCAGCTACCTGGGCTTTCCTGCGCTCGGCATCCTGTGCATGGTCGCGTTCTGCGTCGCGTTCGGCACGCTGCTCTGCGTGTTGAGGGATGCGACGGACAGCGTGTGGGCAAGCGCACTCGCGCACGGTGCGATCAACGCGGTCGCGGGCACGGGGCTGTACTTCTCGCAAAGCGGGCGGCTGGGCCTGCTGGGACCCGCGACGCTTGGCATTCTGGCCTGCATTCCCACCATCGTGCTGTGCGTCGTGCTCCTGGTCATGGCTTCCCGCGGTGTGCTTCCCCAGGAGAAGGAGGACCAGTAGTGGACTTGGGTGTAGCAGGTACGCCGTCCCTACAGTGCCCAGTCGCTCTGTAGCCTTGCCTCTAGCTGCTGGAACAGTGGAATGAACCTCGTCCGCGTGAGCCCTATGAGCTTCAATGCAACGCTTTCGTCATAGCTATGTGTGACGAGGTTTCTTGCCTCAAGTGCGTCGAGCCAACCCTTCTCGTCGTCAATCATGCCTGCGCTGTAAGCGCACTTGATAACCTTTCTGGGCGAACCGGTCTGGGCTTCGCTGAACCCCTGCTCCTCAAGAGTGGCCTTCATAGCTTTCCAGGACTGCTCCATGCAGACTTGGAAAAGCGCCACTAAGCCTGCTTCTGTCACAGCATCATAGGGAGGCTGGTAGTGCTGTGACTGCTCGAGGTTTCTTAACGCCTTCGAGAAGTTCTCACGCTTCTTTTCGCTCATACAGCACTACGCCATCCTTTCGAATCTCTGCTAGGAGCTCAGGCTGCACTATCCCATCGAGATCGACAACGTCAAACTGCAAAAGTGTTGGGGTCTCCTCGTCTATATCTAGGGCGAATGCGGCGATATCGCCACCACTTGCAGCTAGATCGATGTCGCTGCGCTCTCGGTTATCGCCGCGTGCACGAGATCCGAAGAGGAGAACGCGCGCTACTCCGTCTTGCCGTGCAAGAGCTTGAATACTCTCGACGATGTCCGCTCGTAGATTCATTGTCCTCCCTCTCGTTGGGCAGTACGTTTGATTTTATCTGATGTCTTCCGGCTGTCTTCTATTCTGGTCGCTTCATCACGATAGAGGATGAATTTGGGATACCGTGCAAGCGAGTCTATTCGAGAACTGACGAGCTACGTAGCCGAGCGGGTAAATTCTATGTCGCGTGCAATTGACATGGGGTTATGTGTGTTTTGACTTACCCCCAAGGGGTATCTGCTCGACTTGTCACGTCGATTGAGCTTGGAGGAATGCCCGCAAACCCCATCAACGGCTATCAGGGGGAGGCCTCTGAGCGTCTTGGGAGGGATGCCAGCTTGCTCTGGCGCCTCGGAAACACACACAAGCCCCTCCAAATTGCACGAGTGGCAAGGAAAGTCCGACCCGATTCTCGCATACCCCCCTTCACCTCATTCCAGATTGAGCGAGCGAGCCAACGCGAGTCTTATCTGGCGTATTTTCACTAATGGAATTGGCGTAAAACGTTAAATGAGAATGGCGTAAAATAGTGAATGAGAAAGGCGTATTTTAATGAATGACAAGCAATTTGCCAGTTGAAATGGGGTGTCGAAAGTGGCGTCATCGGATTCTTCCAACAAGACTGTACTTACCCCAAAGGGCTATCAACCTCGTCTTGTCGAGGGCCGGCTGGATGCCCTTATGAGGGCGTTCGGCTGCGTTGAGATCAATGGGCCCAAGTGGTGCGGAAAGACTTGGACTGCCATGTCGCGCAGCGCCAGCATCTCGCGCCTGGACGATCCGTCCCAGCGTGAGGCAGCTCAGATGGATCCCATGCTCGCATTGGTTGGGGATACACCACACCTGGTGGACGAGTGGCAGGAGGTTCCCGAGGTTTGGGATGCCGTTAGACGTCGCGTGGACCAGTCTGGTAACCAGCGTGGCTTGTTGCTGCTGACAGGCTCGACGACCTTGGGCGAGTCCAATCGCCAGAAGGTGACCCACTCTGGTACGGGCAGGATTGCCCGGCTTAAGATGCGACCCATGGCGCTGTGCGAATCCGGCGACGCCGAGCCCAAGGTCTCGCTGGGCAAGCTGTTTGACGGCGACGACCTCGTTCCCGCCCGCAGGGACTCTGGTCTGGAAGACGTCGCTCGCTGGTGCTGTCGTGGTGGCTGGCCTGCCAACCTTGGGATGCCTGACGAAGTCGCGTTTGAGACTGCGTCGCAGTACGTGAGCTCGGTCCTGGACGTGAACGTTATCGAGGAGCACCGCTCGCCCGACGTCGCATTTTCCCTCATGCGCGCGCTCGCCATGAACGAGAGCCAGTCCGCAACCTACAAGACGCTCGGACGTGACATGGGATTGGGGGAGGAGTCTCCAACCACTCAGACCATAGCCTCCTACCTCGAGCTGTTCGACCGCCTGCACCTAACGGAGGAGCTGCGCGGGTGGGAGCCGCCCGTGCGCGGGAAAGCGCGCGTCCGCATCAAGCCAAAGCGCTATTTCTGCGACCCGTCACTTGCCGCTGCACTTCTGGGCGCAACGCCGCAGCGCCTGCTCGGCGACATGCAGACGCTTGGGCTGCTCTTCGAGAACCTCGTCGTGCGTGACCTGCGCGTTTTCCTTTCGACGTATCCCGGGCTTGGCAACGGCCTCTACTACTACAGGGATGAGAAGGGTCTTGAGGTCGACGCAATAATGGAGCGCAATGGTCGCTGGGCTGGCATTGAGGTAAAGCTAAGCGACGTCAAGGCGGACGAGGCTGCCCACAACCTCCTGTCTCTCCGCAAAAAGATGCTCGCCAACGGAGCCACGCACAATGCCGAGCCCGCATTCCTGGCTGTTATCGTGGGCCGTGGCTCTCTGGCGTACCGGCGCGACGACGGCGTGTACGTCCTGCCCGCGGCGCTGCTTGGTGCCTAGCACATCGGTCATCACTCCGCAGCGCCTGAAAGGGATCCGCACGCGGGCGAGAAGGACGGCCTACTCCAGCCCGTTCTCTTCCACAAGCTCGCGAGCCTGCCGTTGCCCGTCGATCGCCTGCTGCAGGCGCCTGCGGTAGTACGTCTGGCCGTCCGCGATGTCCAGGCGCAGGCCCACCTCCGCCTGCTGAAAGAGCATGAGCGCCCGCAGCGGATCGGGCTCGATGCCCCACTTGGCGCAGTCCGGGCTCACCAGGAGCTGCGCGATGCGGATGGCCGGCTGAGCAATCTGCACGATGCCCTTCGCCAGGTCAAGGCTCCGCTCCCACAGCAGGCAGGCACGCGCAAGGTTGCGCTCCACGCTGCGCCCGCGCGAGTACATGTCGCCCAGCTTGTAGCTTGCCTCCCACGAGGGCTCCAGCGCCGCGGCCAGCGCGTAGCACTGGTAGGCGCGCCCATAGTCGGGCTCGCCCGTGCGACCGTACTCAAAGATATAGCCCAGGTTGATGATGGACTGCTGGCAGCCGCGATCGGCAGCCATCTGGTACAGATCTCGCGCCTTCTGGTAATCCTGCTCCAGGACGCCGCCCATGTAGTGGTACGCACCCAGGTCGTTCATGCACGCAGCGCTCCCGCGCGAGATGCCAAAGCGATACCCCAACTCCACCATCTCCGGCACGCGCGGGTCGTCCGCGGCCCTCGCCACGGTGCCCTTGTTCTCGCTCATGAACCTGGCAAACTCGTCCTCATCGGAATCGAGCGCTGCGTCCGCCATCTGCCTCAGGAGCGTGTCCACGTCCACCACATCGGAATCAAATGCGGCCTCCGCTTCGTCGCTCGCGTCCTCGGGGGAGAAGGACGAGTCCTCGTCCCCGATGGGCATGCCGCCCAGCTCCGCAATGCGCAAAACGTCCTTGCCGGTCAGCTCAAAGTCCTCGGCAGCCATGGCGTCCTCTTATCCTCTTAATCGTCGCCTCCCGGCGACTTTAGTCCTGTATTACGGGCAACCGGATATGGGACATTGTTCCTGACGGCGGGGGATCGCGTGATGCTTGCGCCTTGGGACCTCGATCTCTTC
>QOUO01000055.1 GCA_003862195.1 Coriobacteriaceae bacterium
AGGGGAGGCGATCCAGATGCTACTGCTCATTATCGTTTTCGCACTGCTGCTCGTGGTGGGACTCCAGCTCGTGCGCGGCCTCCTCTTCCGCGGCATGGGCGGATGGGGATGGGGACGCCCCCTGTGGGGCGGTTGGTATCGCCCGTGGGGCTGGGGCCCTGGTTGGAGAGGCTATGGCATGCGCGGCTACAGCTGGCCCCCGGATGGCCCCCGCGGTCCCCGCTATGCCTGCCCGCGCGGGGGATTCGACGGCCTCGGTGGTCCCGATGGCCGCGGAGGTCCCGGCGCACACGGCATGCGCCCCTGACCTGGGGTCAGGCCCAACGGCATGAAGTAGCGGCAACACTTGCGCGGATTGGAGGACACGATGAGCATGATGGCGCCCGAGGTCTTTATCGACGAGCTTGACGGCATGACGTACCAACAGATGATGGCGACGCGCGAGGGCCTCGTCCGCGAGCTGCGGCGCCTGGAGGGCGAGTTCTCCAGCTCGGACGCCGGCGCGGGCACCGCCGGTCGCTCCGACCCGTCCCCGGCCCTCGTCTACCGCATGGACCTCATCTACCTGTCCGAGCTGCTGCAGCTCATGGAGGTCCGCGTGCAGGAGGCCATGGGGGCCGTCGCACAGGCGTAGCGGTAGGGGAGAAGAACAGCTTCCGCAGCGGCGGCATAGATTTGAAGTTTGATTCTCGTTTACATGATGCTGGCTTGCATGGCCAGGTACGGCCAGGGCGCCTCGGAGGATTTCCTCCGAGGCGCCTTTTCATGTTCCGATGGGGGAGAAGAACGCGCGCCCACTCCCCGGATGTCGTTACGTGACTGCAATCGCAGCCGAGCCCGTACGCCTCGTCCTTCTCGCCCGCAGTAGCATCCCAAACGGCGCGCCGCAAGCGTCGTCCGGCGAGTGGTATTCCCTCGTAGTGCACGTTGTCATTCGGGCATCATTTTGCACGATTAAGACACATTCGTGGTACCTGAACAACCACACATGAATATTCGTGATACGTTCAGCTTGTGGCAAGGTTTCGACGGAAGGGGAATGATGAGCAGCACTAATATTCACAAGCTGACGGGCAAGGTTTGCAATTCCCACAAGCGCGCGCTGGCCTACGTTGCGGCGACGGCGCTTGCGACGGCCGCGATTTCGGTACCTGTCACGGCCCTTGCGGAGGAGGCGCCGGCGACTCCCGCGACCGACGACGCAAAGCAGGCCACTACCAACACCCAGCAGCAGGCTCCCACCGACTCCTACAAGGTGACCCAGACCGTGGAGAAGGACGAGAAGACCTTCGACACGCAGGCCGACGCCCAGAAGTACCTGTACGACGCCACGCAGAAGGCCGCCGACATGGGCAAGTCCGACACCAAGTCCACGTACGACATCAAGACCACTGGCCCCACCCAGGTCACGAAGGACACGACTCACGAGGTGACCTCGGTCGTGGATAAGGGCGAGAAGACCTTTAACAACGAGGCCGACGCCAACAAGTACGTTGCGGACAAGACCTCCGGCTACAAGGACACCACCGACACGAAGTACACCACCACCGGCACCGTGACCCAGAACGAGGCCGGCTCCAAGGTTCAGACGACCGAGGGTGCTCATAGCGGCTCGCAGGACGGCTTCGCAACCCAGAAGGACGCCGAGGACTGGGTCAAGGACCAGACGAAGGGCTACAAGGACACGGACGACACCTCCTACACGGTGCATCCCAGCTACCAGAACAATCCTACGACCGAGAAAGACGGCGATCCGGTTCAGGTCGACTCTAAGACGACCACCTCGCAGGAGTTTGACAGCAAGGCAGACGCCGAGGCCGCGCTCCAGAAGGATAAGGACGCGGATCCCAGCACTGACCTGCACAAGGTCAGCTTCTCCGACGTGGAGGAGAAGACAACGGTCGTAAAGCCCGAAAGCACACAGACCGACACCTACCAGAGTGACGACTACATGACGGCAAAGAAACCGCGACGCCGCCATGAAGTACGAGATCAAGAAGCTCGAGGCCGATGGCTGGACGGTCATCGCGACCACATCTGACACGGATCCTTCTGCCACCATCGGCAGGTGCTTCACCAAGATCGATCACTCTTGGTCCAAATATCGGATTCCTGCCAGTACGTACGTCATCGTAAAGCAGGCGACTTGGTACGCGCTGTGGACACCTCAGCAAGTCAGCGAGGACGTCACGAACCAGATTAAGGATCTTATCAACTGGGGCGACCCCAGCACGAGGGGTAAGTCCTTCCACTCTGGCAACTACGGCTTCGACTCTTACTTCCAGAACATCGGGACCCAGGGTGCAGGCAGCTACTGGGTGCACGACAACGGAGACGGTACCTACACCGTTCATGCCTCGTGCGCCAAGATCTCCCACCTGGACTACGGCTGCATCCAGTACCAGCCCGGCGAGTACTCCTTCAAGCTGGACCTCACTCGTACGGTGCCTGCGGTTACGAAGACCACGTATCACTATACGAAGACCGTCGCGGACTACACCCAGCCCACGAAGACCGTGGACCACTGGAAGGCCTCGTACTCTGTGGACGAGACCAACGTGGTGCCCGTGTACGAGTACGTTGTCAGCTATAAGGTCAGCCAGACCAAGACCGTGCATGACACTGGCTGGAAGGCTGGCTACGAGATCACGAAGACGACCGAGTACGCCCCGAAGCCGGACAATCCGACTCCGGTGACCCCCACGCCTGACAAGCCGACGCCTGAGACCCCCAAGACCCCGGAGACTCCGGCCACCAAGGCTTCCGCCGAGACGCCCAAGGCAACTCCGGCCGCACCGGCAACCGTGAAGACCGCCGCGGTCAAGAAGTCTGTTCCGGCGAAGTCCGAGGCCAAGAGCGCCCTGCCCAAGACAGGCGACTCTTCCGCCAGCACCGTCGCGGCCGTCGCCGCTATGGGCGCTGCCATTGCGGCCCTGGGCCTGAGCCTGCGCCGCAAGGGGCAGAGGAACTAGCGACTGAGCGCTGCAAGTTGACGCTTGCGCCCTCGTGCTAGACAGCAACAAGTCTCATTTCACACAGGCGGGCCTCCGACGATCGCATCGGAGGCCCACCTTGCTGTGTTCTCATATAAAATGTCGTAACAATACGACGCAACGGGAACGGAGGGCGCGATGGCAACTGCACAGGGCGCGGCGCACGCGGGCGAGAAGAACTACGACCTCGAGCCCGAGTTCCGCGTGCCAGGGTTCGACGGACGCCCGCGCCCCCGGGCGAGAAGATCACCTACGTGCAGGCATCCGTCCGCAACTAGGCAACCAGTAAGGGCGAGAGGGCGAGAAGGACGAGCCACAACCAAGGCGGCTCGTCCTTCTCCGCTAGTTACGCTGCGTCCTGACTGTGCCTACGCAAGCTGCCTAGCCGCGTCCTCGAGGATGCGAATCTGCGCGATGGTCTCCTCGGGCTTCACGAGCGGCTCCGCGCCGTTGACCAGCGTCTCGTACAGGGCGTCGTACCACTGGCTGTAGGTGCTGCGCACCGTCTCGACCCGCTCCTCGTGCATGTGGCCGGCGTCGTCCTGCCAGCGCAGCTGCCCCCACTGCTCCTGCGAGTCCAGGCCAAAGTCGTCGTGCCCCTTGGGAAGGTAGAAGTGCTTGAGGTCGCGCTCCTGCTGGTCCTTGTCAAACTTGACGAAGGAACCTCTGTCCCCATAGACCTCGAAGCTGGGGCGGAGGTAGGCGCTCATGTAGTTGGCGTGCGCCGTGGCCTTGAGGTTGCGGTCGTCGTAGTACAGGTCAAAGTCAAAGTAGTCGTTCGCCATGCCCCTGCCCTGGAGCTGCCGCAGCTCCCCGTGGACGCGGTCGGGAATGCCAAGCCAGCTGATCAGCTGGTCAAGGCAGTGGGTCGCGTGTCCGTAGCCTATGCCGTCAATCGGCCTGTTCTGCTCCAGCGTCTTGCCGGCCATCATCCAGGGACGCCAGTAGTCGTAGCTCGTCACGATCTCGAAGACGTGCCCGAGCCTGCCCGAGGCCACGACCTTCTGCGCGGTCAAGAAGTCGGAGTCAAAGCGCCTGTTCTGGTAGCACTCGATGGTCAGGCCCCGCTCGGCCGCAAGGTCAAACAGCTCGCGGGCCTCCCGCTCCGTTGCGCAGAACGGCTTGTCGACCACGGCATTCTTGCCGGCAAGGAGGACCTGTCTGGCCTGCTCAAAGTGCAGGGCCGAGGGCGTCGTGATCTCCACCACATCGACCTCGGGGTCACCCAGGACGTCGTCAAGGTTCGTCGTGTAGCAAACGCCGGGAATCTGGGCCCACGTATCATGGCCGATGTGGCGGGCATACATGGTCTTGATGCGGAACTTCTTGGGACGCGCTAGCACGAAGGGCGCGTGGTATCGGTTTGCGCTCTTGCCATTGCCGATGTAGGCAACGTTGAGGATGCGGTCAGACATGTGTGCCTCCAGCCCTCGGACTTGGTGCTTGCCAAGCAAAGTATACGAGCGCGGGCGAGAAAAACGCCAGTGCGTGCCGCGACGGCATGCCTACCGTCTGCCCCTTGGGCGCCCTTGAGGATACCTGAGTGGCGGACAATGCTTGCAATGGGTCGGATGCCCCAATGGGTCGGATGCCCCGGCGGCATCCGCATCGTCCACACTGGAGGCCACTACATGAAGCTGACGGACGACGAGCTTGACTGGATGCTGGGCGAGGCTGACCTCGAACTAGCGCAGCCTTACGCCAAGAACGGAAAGTATCGCAAGGACGAGTACCTCCTCACGCGCTGCAAGATATGTGGTACCGTCGCACACTACCGCCTCAAGTACATCCTCGACAAGAACGAGGTGGGGGAACGGGTCTGCCGTGCATGCTACTGGTCGCAGTGGTACGGCGACACACGTGCGCTCGCGCATTCCGCGATCAAGCACCTGCTCGACAAGGGTGCCAACCTCGACGACCTCGTGGACCAAGGCGTCGTCACCGCACGGGAGGCCACGTCCTTCTCCGATGCCAAGCGCCTTGCCAACGAGCATGGCTACGAGCTTGTGGACCTGCTGACGGGCGAGCGCCCCGGCGAGGAGCTCCTGGTCGTGCGGTGCAAGGCGTGCGGAAGGCAGACGGTCGAGCGGCCGGAAGACGTCACGTTTGGCTGCAGCTGCAGAGGTAAAGCAAAGGGCGTCCTGTTTGGGGAGGAGAAGGTCAAGGTCCAGAGAAGCGCGACTCCCGTGGCTTCGGGGCGCTACCAGGACGGAACCGAGCGGCTGCTCGTGCGCTCTGGCGCAGAGTGCCTGGGTTGGTGGGACATCGAGGCCAACGGCGAGGTGCCGCAGGACCTGACGTGTCTTTCCCGCCGTGAGTACCAGTGGAAGTGCCCGGAGTGCGGCTGTCGCTTCAGGGCGCCCGTGTACATTGCCTACTCGCACCTGTTCTGCCCCAACTGCGTTGCATGGAGCATCGCGGAGTCCGACGCCGCTTGGGAGATTCTCTCGCGCATGACTGCCGTGGACTTTCCGGACTTGCTTGCGGCGTGGGATGACGTGCGCGATCCAAGGACGGTGCCACTGACCAGCGACCGAATCGTCCACCTGCGATGCCCCGAGGGCCATCACACCGCACAGACGCTCTATAGCTACCTCACGCGCGGCTGCGGAATATGCGAGGGCCTTGCGACCAGGCAGCTGCGCGACAAGGACAGGCAGTACCTCGCCACGACGGACCCGGAGCTCGCGGCGGAGTGGGTCCGGCCCCGGGACGGCGGCAACTGGACGCCGCAGAACGTGAGGGACGGCAGCAAGCGGACCATCGTGTGGCGCTGCATCACCTGCGGCCATATGTGGGAGGCCACCGTGCACGCAAGGCAGCTGCGCATGAACAACCGCTGCCCCGCCTGCGGCAAGGTTATGGGCTCGCTCGCCTGGAAGTACCCGCAGCTAGCCGCGGAGTGGAGCCCAAACAACCCAATCAGCCCATGGAACATCAAGCCCTTCAACAAGCTCGACTTCACGCCGGAATGGGTCTGCTCCAAGAACCCGGAGCATGTCTGGCGCATGACGACGAACACCAGGATCAACAAGGGTCGCGGCTGCCCATTCTGCGAGAAGGAGAAGAACGGGCAGTCCTGATTAGGTACCAAAATTTATCTGCCTGCTTCTGCCAACGCCTGGCGGCAAACGGAGCGAAGTGGGCGAGAAGGACGAGCCACAGCCAAGGTGACTCGTCCTTCTCCGCTAGTGACGCTGTGTCCTACCAGCGCTTACTCCACTACATTCCCGTTGGCGTCGTACTTGTAGAAGCCCTCGCCCGCGGCGATGCCGGTCTTGCCCGCGTCTACGTAGCGCCGCAGCAGCGCGACCTCCTTGCCCGTGGGGGTCGAGGGGTCGTCCGCGCCGGGCATCATGGACGTGATCTTGAGCGCCAGCGGCAGGCCCACCTTGTCGATCTTGCGGAACGGCGTCTGGTCGGGGCGGGCGCCGGTGTCCAGGATCCAGCACTCGTCGACGGTGGCGGGGTCGGTCACGCCGTTGGCCACCAGGTACATGGCCGCCTGGAACCAGGGGATGAGCAGCGTGTTGAGGATGTAGCCCGGCTGCTCCTTGTTGAGCTTGAGCGGCACCATGCCGATGGCGCGCGAGAACTTCTCCGCCAGGGCAAAGGACTCGTCGCTCGTGCGGTCGTGGCGCATGAGCTCCGTCAGGTTGTTGCGCCAGATCTGGTTGGCGAAGTGCAGCGTCATGTAGCGGTCGGGCCGGCCGGTCGCGTCCGCAAAGGTGCTGGGCAGGAACGTGGAGGAGTCGGTGAGAAGAACGGTCCTCTGGGGCATGCGGTCCGCTACCTTCTGGTAGAACGCGCGCTTCTGGTCGGGGTCCTCGTTGATGCACTCGATCACCACGTCGGCGTCGCCAAAGGCCTCGTCCAGGTCCGTGGTCAGGCGGATGTTCGAAAGGCGCTCGGACGCCTGGGCCTTGAGCTGCTCGATCTGCTCGGCGGAAAGGTCGCGGTCGTCAGAGAGCCCGCGGCAGTACTCCGCCGGGTCCTTCTCCCACGCGTCGAGCGCCGCCAGGATCTGCTTGCGGACGGTCTCGAGCCGCGGCTTGGCGCGCCCGATCGAGCCCTCGCTGCGCAGCCAGACCGTGGTCTGGAAGCCCTTGTACGCGACCATCGACGATATCTGGCTGCCCTCGGTCCCGCAGCCCGCGATGGTTACCTTCCGCACGTCCTCGATGTCCATTGGAGTCGCATCCTTTCGTGCCTCGCTACTGGCATGTGCCCTGGCTGCACTATAGGTCGGCATGAGATAGCCATTCTCACGAAATGACGCGGCGGCACGATGCTCTCGGTCAGTGCGAGGGGCGGAATCTCTATGGCAGAATTCAAATACGAGGAGAAGAACAGGCACCAACCGATTGGGGACCACCATGCTTGCAGACTACCACGTGCACTCCGGCTACTCGGACGACTCCGACTATCCGATGGAGCAGGTCGTCCGTGATGCCATCCGCCTCAACCTGGACGAGCTCTGCTTCACCGAGCACGTCGACTACGGCGTCAAACCCGACTGGGACAAGCCAGCAACGGCCCGCTTCGAGAACGGCCACCCCGTCACCAACTGCCCGTACCCCGCGTACTTCGCGGAGCTCGAGCGCATGCGCGAAGCCTACGGCAGCCAGATTCGCATCGCTCGCGGACTTGAGTTTGGCGTGCAACATCACACCATGGGTGCCTTCAACCGCGTGTACGAGGCCTACGCCGACCGGCTCGACTTCATTCTCCTCTCCATCCACCAGGTGGGGGACAAGGAGTTCTGGACCGGCGACTTCCAGCGCGGCCACACCCAGCGGGAGTTCACGCTCGCCTACTACGAGGAGCTCCTGCGCGTCGCGCGCGACTTCGACCATTGGTCGGTCATCGCGCACCTGGACCTCATCCGTCGCTACGACCCCACGCCGACGGGCCCCGTGCCCTTCGGGGACGTGCGCGACATCACGGCGGAGATCCTCAAGGTTGCCATCTCGCGCGGCCGCGGCATTGAGGTCAACACCTCAGGTTGGCGGTACGGCCTGGGCGGCCCCCAGCCCACCGAAGACGTCCTCAGGCTCTACCGAGACCTCGGCGGCACCGTCGTGACCATCGGCTCCGACTCGCACAAGCCCTCGCACCTGGGCTCGTACCTGCGTGTTGCCAAGGACCTCCTACGATCTGTCGGCTTCGAGCGCTTCTGCACCTACGAGCTCATGGAGCCCCGCTTCCACGAGCTGTAGTCGGCTCCACCTTATTGTTCTGTGTGTATTGGCGCCCGCCTGGCTAGCCCAGCAGGCGTCGATACATTTACTCATGTACCAATGTCTTCATTCCAACAGGCAAAATAAGACAGGGGAGAAGAGCATACTCATAGTTTCTGAGACGCCTTGCTCGCCTCAGCCCAAAGAGGTCTCTCGTGAGCTATGGGAATCCGTGTCTGTCGTACTTCATGCTCAGACATTCGATGGCGAAAAGAGCTTCCTTCGATGGTGCTGCCGTCGTCAAATGCTCCCGCATCGCATTAAGTCAAGCCAGTGAGTGCCGCGTGCCATCGTACCATTTCGAATCGTGGCGTATTTGTACGATGTGCACTTTGGCTTCAGCTTCAATGTGATCATCCAGTTACGCGAATGGCACGCGATAGCAAATGACTTATGACTTGAGACCAGCTCCCGCATCATTTTGATAAGAGAGGCGTGTTGGATGTTGCTTCTGCATCGGTCAAGTCACAATCGCGAAGAACATTGGCAGCAGCGCAGGCTCCGAGGCGCGACTGGGTTCTCGATGTGCTTGACGACGAGGGAATCGACTACGTCGACCGTCGCGCGGATGGTGGTTGCCTCTGGGTGCCTGGGGGTAGCAATCTTGAAAGACGCCTTTGCACTGTAATGAAGCGGGGCGCGGGCTTCAGGTACAGCAAGATGGGTGGTAGGGCCACGCACGGCAGGCCCGCTTGGTGGCTCAAGGGTTATCCCGAGGAACGAGATGCTAAGCCAGAGAGTCTGCTCGTATCCAAAAGCGGAGCTCGATGCTCTCGACGTGGGTGACGCCGTGTTCCACAAGGCGTTCGGCTACGGAGAGGTCGTCGACCTGAGCGACAAGTACGTGATGGTGTCTTTTGAGAACGACAACCACAAAAAGAGGCCATTCCGACAGTTCGGATTCCCAGGTGCTTTCTATCAAGGATTGCTACGAATCGTCTGAGCGGTGACGGATATTGAGCTCTTGACGGTTGATTTCTTAGATGGATTGCTGAATTATCCCGGACTGACGGGTAGCCCCTAATAGATGACTGCTCTAGAATTTGCCGCTCACGGGTCTCCGCGATTTCAAATATCAGTCCATTGGCTCTAATTATCCTTAAAATGATTCGAGTCCACTGAAAGAACTTCAGTGCCTGGTTGGAATCGGATGAGAATCGGATTCAGCTCCCACCTGAGCCAAGTGCTTGGTGGGGACTGTTGCATCTGTGGAGCTCTGAGCTGTTGATGCCTGGCATTTCAAAAGAAGATATCGGAAAAATAGAGAAGCTTCTGGAGCAATACGATCGACTATCACGAAAGATTAAGCGTCTAAAGGTGCCGACAACAATAGATCAGAGGCATAAGGTTGCATCTGAAGTTGACGAATTGCGCCGTCAGGTGACACTCGACATCATGCGGGGAATACCCGTACAGGCTCTTTCGCCTACCGATATCACTGCTTCCGAGCTCCAAGAGGTGGAGGACCTTCACCTGGATAACCTGGCACAAGTAGTTGAGTGGGACCCTGAGGAAGGTAGTCCTCGAGGCACCCGGCATGCGCGACACCTGGCACAAACAGTTGAAAAGGACTCCGAGAAAGGACCTGAGACCGCTCTTTCTCAGTCCGTAATGCAGGTATCGAAAGGCGTCTTTTCTAATATTAAGAAGCTAGTTGGAGTCCACGTCGACGAAGTCGGTAAGCCTAGGCTGCAAGGTCAGATGCTATATGACCTTTGTCTAATCGACATGGCAGCTCCGTTCCAACCTCGCCTTAAGAGCGTAAAAGATAGATTCGAGGACCTAAAGGATCTCGAGAATGAATTGCGGCAAGTCCCAACGGGAATAGGCCGTATTTTCATTGGACGCAAGCGGCGAGAAAAGATAACAAACAACATAGCCTTGCTAAGCAAGGGAATCAATTCAATAAACTATAGTCTAAGCATCATTGACGATAACGTGCTGGCTGCGCTGTCCTTCTCCCTTCAAGATGCCTGGCAAGAGTACTCCCGAAATAAAGAAGAGTTTGAATCGGCCATCAAAGAGATTTCGGGTGTCGGCGTCACGGATACGCTGCCAGTTAGCTCATATAACCTAGCGCTGACCGCGCGTCTTTTTTTAGGACGGATAGACGCCGTAAAGGCAGATTCCAGCTCACTCGACATACCCGACGACGAGAAGTATAGACAAGAAGCCTTTGCCGCAATAAACAGGCTTCGCGATTTAGAGGTACAGAAGCGACTGGAGAAACTAGATATCGACGTCCTTGCGCAAGGTGGCGCAAGGATTGGGAGCCTCAAGTCAGCGGGATTCCATAGTGTCGGCGATCTTGTGGGGCTATCGGCTTACAACCTGTCGCGCTATTCAAGAGTGAGCTTTGATACTGCTCAGATGGTTAGCATTGCGGTGAGCAACATCAGTGCCAGTCTGCGGAAATCGACCAGTGTACACTTCTACATCGACTCTAGGTCCGTTGAACAGACAGAGCTGCTTCGATTGCTGTACGGATGGAATAGATGGCCCGAGCTAAGGGCGAAGGCGGCGAGCATACGGTCTGATGCTGCCCATTTGGAAAAGGCGACATCTGATTTGCGCGTGGTCAAGACTGGTTGGCTGGACTCGCTGGCAATGCTTCCCAGCCAGTTGGAAAAGCTGAACAATCTTATTTGCAGTAATGATTACCTCCTGTCATCTCTTGAGGAGCGGCAGGCGAATCTTGCTGAGGAATGCGACAAAGTCGCTACGGTAACGGACGATGACGTTTGGAATGACTTCAGTCATCACGTGGCCGATTACTACACGCTTCTTGAACAGCTAGGCGGCATGGCGACAGAGCT
The DNA here is from genome assembly GCA_003862195.1 of Coriobacteriaceae bacterium. Classification (GTDB taxonomy): domain Bacteria; phylum Actinomycetota; class Coriobacteriia; order Coriobacteriales; family Atopobiaceae; genus Parafannyhessea. The sequence goes on from QOUO01000055.1 coordinate 11,050, forward strand.
GCCGGCTGGCGAGCTGCCTAAGGAGCTGGTCGAGCAGGTCGTATCGCTCGATCTTGACCTCTCGCGAATGAAGAAACCGATACGTCCTTACCAGAAATTTGGAGCACAGTACGCTCTGCATCAAAGGATGTCCTTAATCGGCGACGAGATGGGTCTTGGCAAGACCGTAGAGACTATTACGGCAATGGCACATCTCAGCGCAAAGGGGGAGAAGTGCTTCGCTGTCATTTGTCCTCTATCGGTATTGGTTAATTGGACTAGGGAGATTGCGCAATTCTCAACACTGCGCTCGGTCGTTCTCCATGGCAACGACAGGGATTCGGCAATGCTTGAATGGATCCATAGAGGAGGGGTTGGTGTAACGACTTTCGGGACCGTATCCAAGTTGCCTTGGCATCTGCTCAATGGACGGGCAATCGGACTGCTTGCCGTGGACGAGGCACAAAATATCAAGAACCCAAATGCCATACGGACTCAGGCATTGACACATATGGTAATGCCCCACGCAAAAGACGTGGTCCTTCTCTCCGGAACGCCTCTGGAAAACCGGGTTCAAGAAATGAACACGCTCGTATCGTATCTGAACCCGACCGTTGCGAACGAGGTCAGCTCTGATGAGGTGCTAATGAACCCAATCGAATACCGAAAGAGACTGGCACCTGTATATCTGCGCAGAAAGCGCGAGGATGTGCTTCATGATCTTCCTGACAAGATTGAGAAGGAAGATTGGTGCACCATGACCGACGTGGACGAGCGGGATTATCTTGTTGCCCTCAGACAAGGCAGCTTCTCTGCCATGCGGCGAGTTGGATGGCGACATACCGACATCGATCACTCCGCCAAGGCTGCCCGCTTGTTAGAGATATGTGATGAGGCACGCGAAAATGGCGACAAGATTCTCGTCTTTTCCTTCTATCTAGATACGATCAATAAGGTTGCTAGGTTAGTTGGCGACCAGTGTGCTGGCGTGATTAATGGAGGTGTAGCTGGTCCGGAGCGTCAGAGGATTGTCGATGAGTTCTCGTCTTCTGACAAGTCTGTTTTGGTGGCGCAGGTAATTGCTGGAGGCGTTGGACTCAACATACAGGCGGCAAACGTGGTCGTCTTCTGTGAGCCACAGATAAAGCCCTCGATAGAGGATCAGGCTATCAGTCGTGCCTATCGCATGGGTCAACCAAAAGCAGTGATGGTACATCGCCTGTATATGGATCAGACGGTTGACGAGAAAATCAGAGAGATACTTGCTAGGAAGCGTCGAGACTTTGATATGTATGCCGACAAGTCTGAGATAGGGCGACAGTCGCTCAAGGTCATTGACACGGATGCGATTATGCAAATCATCCAGGAGGAGCGTAAACGTCATGGTATTGATCCGAGCCTGCCGGTGAACGCGAAGGACTCTGCAAAGAGTGACACGTAAGCCGAGTGATGATTGCGTTTCTCATTTGTCTATCAATTGATTTACTTTGCGCGGATGGTGGAGCATCTTGACTGTTCGTCATGAGGCTGCGCTCGTGCTAAAGTGTTCCTGAAGAAACGGGGGCTGGCGCACGCCGGCTGAGAATGGGTCCATCGCGACCCTGACCGTAAACCTGATCCGGGTAATGCCGGCGTAGGGACCAGGGCAGACGTTCGGGCACCTACGGAAGCGTGGGTGCCTTTTTTGGTGCCCGGAAGGGAGGGCGCATGAACTGTTCCGTTGCGATACAGTTTCTGCCCATGGACGCGCAGACCGACGACGAGGTCTGCCGCGTGGTCGACGCGGTAATCGCCTACATCGATTCCACGGGGGTCGACTACTTTGTGGGCCCGTTCGAGACCGCCATCGAGGCCGACTACGACACCTGCATGGAGATCGTGAAGAACTGCCAGCTGGTGGGCGCCAAGGCGGGCTGCAAGAAGATGGCCACGTACGTGAAGATCGACTACCGCCCCGACGGCGACGTCATGTCCACGGACCACAAGATCGGCAAGTACCACCCCACGGACAGCGAGTTTGCCCACAAGAAGGGCCAGGTGGCCTAGGTGGCAACCGAGCCAACGGGGGAGAAGGACGGCGCGT
>QOUO01000056.1 GCA_003862195.1 Coriobacteriaceae bacterium
GCGGGGGAGAAGGACGCGCGGCAGGCTGCTCGCGGCCATCGCGTGGCTGGTGCTGGGTGTCGCGTTCGAGATCCTGGCCTCCATCCCGATACAGCTCCTCAAGCTGGACTGGAACCTCTCCATCGAGCTCGCCGTGGCCGTCTTCATGGCGGTGGGCGTGTGCGTGCTGGGCGCGCGGCGCTACCTACGGCCGTCCGCGGCAGCCTTCCGCGAGGTATGGCACCTGGGCTGGCCCATCATCTTCACGAGCGTGGCCCTCACGATGCTGCAACTGGTGGGCTACATCCAGGACGGCACGCGCATATCTTCCAACTGGCTGCCCATGACCCTGTACTACGTGGCGTTCTGCCTGAGCATCGGCGTGCACGAGGAGTGCTGCGTGCGCGGCGTGCTGCAGATGGGCCTGCTCTCGCGCCTGGGCGGCAGCCGACGCGGCATGGCGGTTGCCATCACGCTCGCGGCCGTCTTCTTCGGCTGCCTGCACATCGACTGGACCTCGCTCGACTACCACAGCGCGCTCCAGGTGGCGCAGGCCGTGCTCAAGGTGGGGCAGACGGGCGTGTACGGCGCGGTCCTTTCCGTCGCGGTGCTGCGCAGCCAGAACCTCACCGGTGCGATCCTGTTCCACGCGCTGGACGACTTCAGCGTGATGGTGGTGCCGTACGCGCTCTATGGCGAGGCACTCACCACCAACTACGTGTCCTCCGGCCGCGCGGACGCGATCTACTCCATCGTGATGTACGCGACGCTCATCGTGCTGTACCTGCCCTCGCTCGTGCGCTCCATCCGCGAGGCGAGGCGGCTTCCCATGCCGCAACGTGGCGGTTTCGTGAGGGAGAAGGACGACCGTCCCAGTGGCGAGCCTCCCGCGCCTGCGGGCCTGGACGCACCCGCGACCATGGTCACCCCGCAGCACGCCGCATGGATGCAGTCTGACGAAACAGCAGATAGCGGCACCAATGACCCGTGGGGCGGTCTGTAGAGCGCCCGCGACGCATGGGCCGTGCGCGGCAACGGGCCCACGTTCTTCTCGCCCCGGCATGCCTAAAAACACGCCCCTGCCACGCCTTTTGTAAGGGGAGTTTTAGCTTAGCTGCAGCGATGGAGCGTTACGTTCTGCTAACATGGCGCTTGCAATTTGGTTTCGCCCGCAGGTGCGAGGCTTGCAGGACTGCGTGGCGTCGTGAAAGGCTACCCAAACATGAGTCGTGTGTCACGCAAGGAAGACGCGTTCTTCCTCATGTTCCAGGAGTTCAGCAAGATGACCTCCGAGGCCGCGGAGCTGTTCCTGGACATTGTGCAGAACTATGACAAGCTGTCGTACCGCATCCCCGAGCTCAAGGAGTACGAGACGAGGGGTGACGAGCAGGTCAGCAAGATCATGACCACGCTCAACAACTCGTTCATCACGCCGTTCGACCGCGAGGACATCAGCTCGCTGGCGCTCAAGATGGACGACATCCTCGATGGGCTCGAGAACGTGTCCGCCCGCTTCAAGCTGTACGACATCGACCACATGCGCCCCGAGGCCATCGAGATGGCCAAGCTCATCCTGGAGGCGACGCTCGACCTGGACCACGCCTTCGCGAAGTTCCCGGACTTCAAGAAGGACGAGTCGCTCCTGAAGGAGACCAAGGCCGCCAACGACGCCGAGGACAGGGGAGACGTGGTCTACCGCGACGGGCTCGCCACCATCTTCCGCTCCGACATCCACACGGTGGACATCCTCAAGTGGAAGAGCCTGCTGGACAAGATGGAGAACACGCTGGACGCGTGCAAGAACGTGGCCAACGAGATCCAGAATGTCATCGTGAAAAATGGTTAGCGTCCTTCTGATCTGCGTGCTCGCGGCGGCACTCATATTCGAGTTCATCAACGGCTTCCACGACACGGCCAACGCCATCGCGACGACGGTCTACACCAAGGCGCTTCCGCTGCGCGTGGCCATCCTCATGTCCGCCACCATGAACTTCATCGGCGCGTTCACGAGCGAGAAGGTCGCCATGACCATCGCCGCGGGCATCGTGAACATCAACCTCCAGCTCTACGTGATCCTTGCGGCGCTCGTGGGCGCCATCCTGTGGGACCTCTTCACCTGGTGGAGGTCCATCCCCAGCTCGTCCTCGCACGCGCTCATCGGCAGCCTCATCGGCGCGACCATCGTCTTCACGCACTCCACGGCCCACATCAAGTGGGAGGGCGTGCTCGACAAGGTCGTGATCCCGCTCTTCACGTCCCCGCTCATCGGCATGGCGCTGGGCTACCTGTTCATGAAGCTCGTGTTCGAGCTCTTCGCAAACTGGCACCCCATGAAGGCCAACTCGCTGTTCCACCGCATGCAGATCCTCTCCGCCGCGTTCATGGCGTACAGCCACGGCAACAACGACGCCCAGAAGACCATGGGCATCATCACGCTGGCCCTGGTGACGGCCGGCCTGGCGGACCCGGCGGCGGGCATCCCCATCTGGGTCAAGATCATGTGCGCCTGCACCATGGCGCTGGGCACCTCCATCGGCGGCGGCCGCATCATGCGCACCGTGGGCGACGGCGTGACCAAGCTCAACCCCGTCATCGGCTTTGTGGCCGAGACCTCCTCCGCCATCGCGATCGAGACCATGACTGCGCTCGGCGCGCCGGTATCGACCACGCAGGTCATCACCACGTCCATCATGGGCGCCGGCTCCGCGCGCCGTCGCAGCTCCGTGCGCTGGGGCGTCGCGCGAAAGATCATGAGCGCCTGGTTCGTGACGCTGCCGGTCACCATCGTGCTGGGCGGCTGCTGCGCGGCGCTCATCGGCCTCGTGCTGGGGTAGGGTGCGCTTGGCGTGAGCCGCCAGCCCGAACCGAATTAACTTCTAGCCCGTGGGCCGTGTGCCCGCGGGCATTTTTGTGCCGCACGCCGTCTGAAACCACACGGTAACGGGCATTGCGTAACATGCTTATCTACTTGTTGTTCTTATATAGACGCATGCGATCTGGAAGGGTTGCTGATGAGCAGACAGGCAGACGTTCTGACCATGCCGCGCGAGAAGATCGAGCAGGTCCAGCTGGAGGGGCTTCGCAAGACCGCGGTCCACTGCTACGAGGACATCCCGTTCTACCACAAGAGCTTTGACGAGGCGGGGTTTGACCCGTACTCCATCAAGAGCCTGGACGACGTGCGCCGAGCGCCCTTTGTGACCAAGCAGGACCTGCGCGACAACTACCCCTACGGCCTGGTGGGCGTGGACCGCAAGGACGTGCGCGAGGTCCACATGTCGTCGGGCACCACGGGCGTGGCCACGGTGGCCGCGTACACGGAGCACGACCTCAAGGCGTGGTCGGAGTGCTTCGAGCGCGCCTTCGAGTTTGCTGGCGCCGGTCCCGAGGACGTGTGCCAGATCTGCTACGGCTACGGCCTCTTTACGGGCGGCCTGGGCGCGCACTACGGCTCGCTCCAGTCCGGCGCGACCGTCATCCCCATAAGCGCCGGCAACACGGAGCGCCAGATCCGCGTGCTGCGCGAGATGGGCTCCACCGTGCTGGAATGCACGCCCAGCTACGCCATGCACATCGCGGACACGGCGCTTGCCATGGGGGTCGACCCCGCCAAGGAGTTCCACCTCAAGGTGGGCATCCACGGCGCGGAGGCCTTTAGCGACAACTTCCGCCGCGAGCTGGAGCGCAAGCTCAACTACAAGGTGCTCGACATCTACGGCCTGACGCAGACGGGCGGCCCCGGCCTCGCCGTGGAGTGCCTGGAGCAGAACGGCCTGCACATCGCGGAGGACCACTTCCTGTGCGAGGTGATCGACCCCGCCACGGGCGAGGTCCTGCCCGACGGCGAGTGGGGCGAGCTCGTGGTGACCACGCTGGACCGCCAGGCCAGCCCCGTGGTGCGCTACCGCACGCGCGACATCACGCGCATCCTGCCGGGGGAGTGCGCCTGCGGCTGCACGCACCGGCGCATCGACCGCCTGCAGGGCCGCACGGACGACATGCTCATCATCCGCGGCGTCAACGTGTTCCCGAGCCAGATCGAGAACGTGATGAAGACGTTCGACGAGGTGTCCTCCTGGTACCAGATCGAGCTCACCACCAAGAACTACCTGGACGTGGCCACGCTCAAGGTGGAGGCCAACCCGGACTTCGACATCGACTCCACGGGCGCCATCGAGGAGCTGCAGCGTCGCATCCAGGCCGCGCTCAAGACCGCGCTTTCCGTTGGCATCCGCGTGCGTCTGGTGGAGCCCATGTCCATCCAGCGCTCCGAGGGCAAGGCCAAGCGCATCGTCGACCTCAGGGGGGAGAACCTCAAATGATCGATCAGCTCACCGTCTTTTTGGAGAACTCCGAGGGCCGGCTTGCAAAGCTCTGCCGCGCGCTGGCCGACGCGGACATCAACATGAAGGCCCTCACGATCGCGGACACGACTGAGTACGGCGTGGTGCGCATCATCTGCGACGACGCGGAGCGCGCCCGCGACTACCTGGACCAGAAGGGCTACCGCGCCATGGTCACCAAGGTGACGGCCATCGAGGTCCCCAACAGGCCGGGCGGCCTGGCGGACCTGCTGGGCGTGCTGGACGACCTGGACATCCCCGTGGAGTACGGCTACTGCTTCAGCACCGCCGGCGACCGCGCGGTGGACATCCTTAAGATCCGCATCGCGTCCGAGGCCTCCAAGGCCGTGTTCAAGCTGGAGGAGTCCGGCTTCAGGGTGCTGACGCAGAAGGACCTGTAAGCAAAGACCTGTAAGTAAAGGTGGTGCGTCCTTCTCCCCATGGCACGTAAGGCACGGGCGAGAAGGACGCGGCGTGCCGGCCGCGCGGCCGGCGGAAGGCGGCGGCGTGTGGGTTGCGCGCCCGCCGCTAGTTGTGCACGTAGACCGTGTCGCCCACGCGCACGAGGTTGTAGAGCTCCGCGGCGCGTGCCGGCGGCAGGTTGACGCAGCCGTGGCTGCCCGCGTACGCGTAGATGCTGCCGCCAAAGCTGCCGCGCCAGCTGGCGTCGTGCAGGCCCACGGAGTTGCCGATGAACGGCATCCAGTAGTTGACGTGGCTGATGTAGTCCGGCTCGCCGTCGTGGTCCTCGTCCGCGCCGACGAGCTTCTCGTCCGTGCGCTTTGCGTTTACCTTGAACGTGCCGGTGGGCGTGCCGTTGCCCTCGCTCGTGTTGCCGCTCACGATGTAGGAGCGCCAGATCACGGTGCCGTCCTTGTCGTACATGCGCGCGTACTGCGTCTTGAGGTTCACGTCGATGTGACGGCCGCGGCTCTCGTGCCCCGCGGACTCGGGCGGGCGCGTGCCCACCACGCTGAGCGGCACTTCCACGGCGTCGGAGCTGCCCGCCTCGAGCCTGCTTGAGATTGTCTTTGCGAGCCCGGCGGAGTCGATGGCGTAGTCGTGCTCCTCGTCGGACTTGGCGACCTGCTTGGCGAGCGCGCCTTTTGCCCACGTGGCGATGGCCCCCTGGTCCACGGTGACGGAGAGGTCGTCCCCGACTCTGACCCAGCCGGCCGCGGTCTTGGGCTCCACGGTGGCCAGCGCCTTGCCGTCGCGCGTGAGTGGAACGGCATGCGCGACCAGCGCGTTTGCCTTGGCTGCGGCCTCGGTCACGGCCTTGCTGGTGCTGGGGAGCGTTGGCTGCGACAGCGCGGCGTTGTCGATCGTGGTGGAGGTGTGCAGGGTGGAGGCGCTCTTCTCGACCGCCTTGGCGACGGCCGTGGCGTCAAGAGCCGTCCCGACGGACTCCTTCTTCACCACGAACTTGCCTGCGTCCTTGTCGTAGGCGACGGTCGCGTTCTGCGGGTGCGTGGCCGACTGGTTGTGGGCGTCCACAGCTTCCTTTACCTTGGCTGCGAGCTTGTCGGCGTCGTAGAAGACCGTCGTGGCGACCTCGAGGTGCCTGGGCGAGGCGAGGTCGAGCGCCTAGCGGGCTGGGTCCGTCTGGGCCTTGGCCTTGCGGGCGTAGGCGGCGGGGCTCACGTCGAGGTCGACGTCAGCCGCCCTGATCGTGACGTCGAGCCCCTGGCCGCTTACGTGCGTGGACCAGGCGTCGGAACCCTTGCGGACCCGGGCCGCGAGCTGCGACGTCGTGAGGTTGGACACGTCCGCGCCGTTGACGGTGGTGCCGGGGACAAAGTGGTCCGTGTAGTACTGGGCGCCCGCGAACTCCGCGCAGGCGAGCGCGACCGCCGCGGCGCCCAGCGCGATGGCGACGTGCCTGCCGCGGTGCGGGTGGGCCTTGGCGTTGCGTTTTGGGCTGGCGTCCGTCGCGTTCGCGGACGGCGCCATGTGGGTTGCGTGCCTGGGTGCGGTGCTCCCCGTGGTTGCCCCGCTGCTAACGTTTGCGTCCCTGTGCCCCGTCACGTCCGGGCTCCCTTCGCCCCTGTGCCCCCCGCGTGTGCTGCGTATCGAGAGATTGTAGCTGAAGGCAAGGTAAAGGTTAGGCTCCGTGTGGGACGCTGGCACAAAAAGCGCCCCTCTCGCATGGGCGAGAAGGGCGCGGGGCGTGGCGGTTGCCGCCGGTGCGGCGTGGCGCCTACGAGATGGAGGCGAAGGCGTCCCGAAGGACCTTGCAGGAGGAGCGCATCGCCTTCTTCTCCTCCTCAGAAAGCTCGAGGGTCAGAATCTCCTTGATGCCGTTACGGCCGAGGATGCAGGGGACGCCGACGGAGACGCCCTCCTCGCCGTACTCGCCCTCCAGGTGGACGGAGAGCGGGGTAACGAGGCGCTCGTTGTGGAGGATGGACGCGATGAGCATGGCCACGACCGCGCCGATGCCAAACTCCGTGGAACCCTTGCCCGCCACGATCGTGCCGCCCGCCTTGTGGACGGTCTCCGTGAGGTACTCGTGGTTGAGCTTGCTCTGGAGCTCGGGGTGGCTGCGCTTGTACTCCTCGAGCGAGATGCCGCCGATGGTGACGTGCGTGCGCGGGATGAACGACGAGTCGCCGTGCTCGCCCATCACGAAGGCGTCTACCTGGTCGCGGTCGACGTCCACGATGCTCGCGATGTGGCGGCGCAGGCGGACGGTGTCGAGCGACGTGCCCGTGCTGAAGACGTGCGTGCGCGGCAGGTCGAGGTTGCGGTAGAAGTACTCCGCCACGACGTCCGCGGGGTTGGACACGCAGATGAGGAACCCGCTGAAGCCGGACTTGGCGATGGGGTCCACGATGCCGCCCAGGATCTTGAACGTGCTCTGGAGCATCTGGAGGCGCGACTCGCCGGGGCGCCTGCTGCGGCCCGCCGTCATCACGATGAAGCTCGCGTCCTTGCAGTCGTCGTAGGTGCCCACGCGGATCTTGACGTGGCGGTGCGTGGCCGTGAGCATGTCCTTAAGGTCCTCGACCTGGGCGTTTGCGGCAGCCTCGTTGATGTCCAGGAATACGATCTCCTCGGCGTACTGGCCGACCATGAGGTTGAGGGCCACGTGACTGCCGACGTTGCCGGCTCCGATGATGACTACCTTGCGCGTAAAGTCCATCGTTCTTCTCGCTTTCTCCCTAAAGCCCTTGCTCGGGCATATCTGTCGACCCCATTTTCGGGTTTTGTGAATGCTGGTGTGGTGAAAATGAGAAATTCGCCGCTTGCGGGCAGGTTCATACAACTCGCGGTTGTGGGGTTGACGAGGACGAACTCCTTGTTAGGAGGGCCTTCCGTCGCTCTGGGGCATGGCCGTACTCTGTCGCTTGTGGCCATTTCCGCAGGCGCAAGCCCAGACGGACGGCTTTGGGGCATTATAAGTACGACAAGGTTTACTAAAGGAAGGCTCAAGATGGCTTCTAACGCGTCCCAACCAGAGAAGACGCTCGCGGATATAGAGATCGGCCAGACCGTCACCATCACGACCGTGGGAGGGGAGGGCGCCCTCAGGCAGCACTTCCTGGACATGGGCGTCATCCCGGGGGCGGACATCACGCTGGAGAAGTACGCCCCCATGGGCGACCCAATGGAGTTCCGCGTGCACGGCTACCAGCTCACGCTGCGCGTGGCTGATGCCCAGAAGATAGGCGTCTGCAAGCAGCGCCGCGCGGAGGCGGGGCAGCGCCCGAGCGCCGCCAGGCACCCGGAGCGCCACCCGGGCCTGGGTGAGGACGGCCTGCCCAGCAAGGTGGACGTCCGCACGAGCGACCACTCGCACCCCGTGCCCGAGGGCGAGGTGCTGCGCTTTGCGCTCGCCGGCAACCAGAACTGCGGCAAGACAACGCTCTTCAACCAGCTCACGGGTGCAAACCAGCACGTGGGCAACTTCCCCGGCGTCACGGTGGACCGCAAGAGCGGTGCCATCAAGGGGCACCCCAACACGGACGTGACGGACCTGCCGGGCATCTACTCGCTGTCGCCGTACAGTCCCGAGGAGCTCGTGAGCCGCGAGTACATCCTGAACGAGAACCCCAACGGCATCATCAACATCGTCGACGCGACCAACATCGAGCGCAACCTTTACCTCACCATGCAGCTCATGGAACTCGACAAGCCCATGGTGCTCGCGCTCAACATGATGGACGAGGTTCAGGGCAACGGCGGCACCATCGACGTCAACCTCATGGAGGACATGCTGGGGATCCCTGTCGTGCCCATCTCCGCCGTCAAGGGCGAGGGCGTGGACGAGCTCGTGCGCCACGCCATCCACGTGGCGCGCTACCAGGAGCTCCCGGGCCGGCAGGACTTCTGCGACCCTACGGACCACGGCGGCGCCGTGCACCGCTGCCTGCACGCGATCATGCACCTCATCGAGGACCACGCCCAGCGCGCGCACATCCCCGTGCGCTTTGCCGCGTCCAAGCTGGTCGAGGGCGACAGCCACGTGATAGAGTCCCTCGGGCTCGAGCAGAACGAGCTCGACGCCGTGGAGCACATCGTGCGCCAGATGGAGGAGGAGCGTGGCCTGGACCGCGCCGCCGCCATGGCCGACATGCGTTTCTCGTTTATAGAGAAGATCGTGTCCGCCGCGGTCGTGAAGCCGCACGAGTCGCGCGAGCGCAGCCAGAGGATAGACCGCGTCCTCACGGGCCGCTGGACCGCCATCCCCATGTTCGTGCTCATCATGGCGGCCGTGTTCTTCCTCACGTTCAACGTGATCGGCCTCTTCCTGCAGAACCTTGTGCAGGCGGGCGTGGACGCGCTCACGCACGCGACGGACGTGGCGCTCACCTCCGCGGGCGTGAACCCCGTCATACACTCGCTGGTCATCGGCGGCGTCTTCAACGCCGTGGGCACCGTGCTCCCCATCGCGCCCATCATCGTTACCATGTTCTTCTTCCTGTCGCTCTTGGAGGACACGGGCTACATGGCGCGCGTCGCGTTCTTCATGGACAAGCTGCTGCGCAAGATCGGACTCTCCGGCCGCTCCATCGTCCCCATGCTCGTGGGCTTTGGCTGCACCGTTCCCGCCGTCATGTCCGCGCGCACGCTGCCGTCCGAGCGCGACCGCAAGCTCACCATCGCGCTCACGCCGTTCATGAGCTGCTCCACCAAGCTCACGATCTACGGCTACTTTGCGGCCGCCTTCTTCCCGGGCAGGGGAGGCATCGTGGTGCTCTGCCTGTACCTGCTGGGCATCCTGGTGGGCGTGCTCATCGCGCTCATCACGCACAAGACCATCGACAAGGCCGAGGCCGTGCCCTTTGTGATGGAGCTCCCCAACTACCGCCTGCCCAGCGCGCGTTCCGTCCTCATGCTCATGTGGGAGAAGACCAAGGACTTCCTGCGCCGCGCGTTCACCGTGGTCTTCGCGGCGGCCGTCGTCGTCTGGTTCCTCCAGAGCTTCAGCCCCGCCCTCACGCTCGTCAAGAGCGAGCAGGACTCCATGCTGGCGGCGATCGGCGCCTGGATCGCCCCGATCTTCTCGCCCCTGGGCTTTGGCGACTGGCGCATCGCGACGTCGCTCATCGCGGGCTTCATGGCAAAGGAGATCGTGGTGGCCACGCTCTCCGTGCTGTTTGGCTCCACGGCCCAGCTGCTGGCCGCGCTGACGCCGCTTTCCGTGGTGTCGCTCCTGGTGTTCTGCCTGCTGTACACGCCGTGCGTGGCGGCCATCGCAGCCATCCGCCGCGAGCTGGGCGGCAAGTGGGCACTGGGCATCGTCGTGTTCCAGTGCGCCGTGGCCTACCTGGCCGCCTTCCTGGTGCACGCCATTGGCCTGCTCCTGGGCTTCGCGTAGGGGAGAAGACCGTGGCATCCAGGCTTGCGCCGTGTTAGAATGTTGGAAAGTAATAATTTCCGACTTTTGACGGAGGCCAGGATGCTCACGACGCTCAAGGACAAGGGCCAGGTCACGATTCCCAAGAAGGTCGTCAACGAGTTGGGCCTCGTGTCTGGCGATACGTTCGACGTCTACGTCGAGGACGGCGAGATCCGCTTTGTCCCAGTGGTCATCCGCCCCAAACGGGAGGTGGAACGCCTGGAGCGCCTTGCCAGCGAGGCCGAGGCCCAGCTGGTCCACGGCGAGCTTCCCGTATACGATGATGCGGAAAGCGCCGTTAAAGACCTGCACAGGGCGGGCTAACGGCAATCAATCTACGTGTCGCGATCAAGCGGGTGAGAAGAACATGGTGAGCCTGGCAGACATGCTGTCCCAACAGACCGAGGACCAGCTGATTCTGGTGGACCTTCTGGACAGGCCCACGGGTAGCATGGGCAAGCTTGCGTGCCACCAACAGGGCAGGCTGCACCGTGCGTTTTCGCTCTTCCTGTACCGCAGGCGGGGCGGCACGACCGAACTGCTCATCCAGCGCCGAGCGGAGGGCAAGTACCATTCGGGAGGGCTCCTGGCAAACTCCGTTTGCTCGCATCCGCGGGTGGGGGAGTCGCTTGCGCAGGCCGTGCCGCGTCGGCTCACGCAGGAGCTGGGCGTTCCCACGGACGTCGCGCAGGGTCTTGACTATCGTGAGGTCGGCTCCTTTGTCTATCGCACCAAGTTCGCGAACGGCCTAACGGAGTTCGAGTACGACCACGTCTTCGCGGCGGAGTTTGACGGCACAACAGAGGATGGCACGCTTGCCCCGGATCTCGACGAGGTGGCCGCCGTCGCATGGGTCGATGCAAGCGAGCTTCTTGAGGACCTGCAGGCGCACCCGTCCCGCTACGCGAGCTGGTTCCTTACGGCGGCGCCGCTGGCCATGCGTCAAATCCTGGGATAGGGGCGCCGACGCCTAGCCAATCGCGCTCGGCTGACCCAGCTCGATCCGCGCTACCTCCGTGTACGTGAGCGCGCCGCCCGCCGGGTGGTGGCTCCACATGAGCGACATCGCCCCCACCGGCATCGCCTGCGGTCCCGCCTCGCCACGTTCCCCATCAAGCTCGCAACTAACGCGGGCGAGAAGGTCGTCCATGCCGCCCGTCGCCTCCTCGGGACGCGGGCGGCATCCTCGTGCGAGCGTGAGGTGCGGCGTGTAGGCATCCGCCTCGAGCTCGATGCCGTTTGTCGCGAGCGCTGCGGCGAGGTCCGACTGCAGCGCCAACAGCTGGCGCCGTCCCTTCCGCTCGGCCTCCGGCACGCCGGCAACGCCCTGCCACACGATGCCGCCGCGCCGCTTGCCAAAGCAGCCCAGGTCCCCCAGCCAGATCCTGAACGGGGCGCCGCCCCCGTCCGCAAACGTACGTGCCGCGTCGCGCATCGCCGCGAGCGCGCGGGCCTCGTGCTCCGCGTCGAGCTCGCCCAGGAAGGCGAGCGTCAGGTGCAGGTTTGCGGCGGCGGTGGGCTTCCCCTTGGCAAGGTGGGGGAGCAGCACCTCCTGCGCGCGCAGGAGCTCCGCCCGCGCGGCCTCGTCGGGAAGCACCGCAACAAAGAGCCGCCTCCGTGCCGAGGGGGTACCGTTCGCCGACGCCGCGTCCTTCTCGCCCCGTGCCGCCTTCTTGTCCATGGGAGGCCTCCGTCCATACGCAGATGTTGCTACAGGTATTCATGAATCAATATAGCGGCTTGCTGGTATTTGGTTTCACATACCATGATGCACGAATTTGAGTCGCTGGTATTTGCTTTCCCATACAAGTCGGGACACAAAGCTGGTGCAATGATTGCAACCTGTGCTTAACATATGGAAAGCGAATCCGCAACCTTAAAAATTCAATATTACGTTTGCAGAGAAAAACGAATCACCCGCATGAGAAATCGTTATCATTCGGTACGTAGAGGACAAGGCGACGCTTGCGATGCGTCGCTTGTGGCAAGGGAGCCGACGCATGCCGGCGATCGCGCCGGAAGGTAGGCGAAGCAGGATGGCACAACCAGACATCGTCTTTGCAAGGATCGACAACCGGCTCGTCCACGGTCAGGTGGGTGCCGCCTGGGTGGGCTCCATACCCACCTGCAATCTCATCGTCGTCGCGAACGACGCCGCCGCTGCCGACCCCGTCCAGCAGTCCCTCATGAAGCTCACGGCGGACGCCGCGGGCGTGGGCATCAGGTTCTTCACCATCCAGAAGACCATCAACGTCATTGGTAAGGCCAGCGCCCGCCAGCACATCTTCATCGTGACCAAGACTCCCGCGGACATGCGTAAGCTCGTCGAGGGCGGCGTCCCCATCAAGGAGGTCAACATCGGCAACATGCACGCCTCCGGTGACAAGCGCGTCTTCCACGACCAGCACGTCTACGTGGACGACCAGGACCTCGCGGACCTCAAGGCCATCCAGGACTACGGCACCAAGGTCTACATCCAGCTCAACCCGACCGGCCGCAAGATCGAGGACCTGGGGCTCTAGCTACTGATCGGCGCCCGCGTGGGGCACCGCAAGCATCCGGACAACTTCATAGCACGCACTGACATCCATCGCTTATTGGGGTCCTGCTTCCATGGGGGGAGAAGGACTTGGGATAGGGAGGAAGCATGCAACTTACACTTGTGCAAGGGCTTCTGCTGTTCATAGTTGGCGCCATATGCCAATTCGACCAGCAGACCGAGGCCTTCTATTGGTTCAGGCCAATGGTCGCCTCGTTCTTCACGGG